>JBILCJ010000001.1:0-87887 GCA_044353195.1 Bacteroidia bacterium
ATATATAAATTTGGTCTAATAGCAACACCTGTTTGCCCAACATGTTCATGATGCGGACGCCAGTGCATATCTGCCACTGGACGAGAACACGCCGTTGTTGCTCTTAATTCATTAGCAAGTTCTTCAATCATTCCCCAGTTTTCTGGACCTTTCATTCCGCGGCCTGCAGAAACAACTAACTCTGCTTCTGGTAATGGAATCATACCACCAACATCATTTGATTTTTTTTCTTTCACGACTATTTTAGGACTTGAAAGATTTATATTAGATGAAAAGTCTACAATTGTAGCTGTATTTTCGCCCAACTTTACAGGAAATGAATTTGGTAATAATGATATGATTTTTACATCACTATTGATGGAATAAACCGCAGTTGCTTTTCCTGAAAAAACATTTTTACTTACTTCAAGAGAATTGCCATTTATAGTTGGATAATCTACAGCGCCTGCTACTAATCCAGCTTTTAAACGAGCTGATAAACGTGGTGCAACAGCTTTACCTGTAATGTCAAATGAGAAAATAATAATTTTTGATCCTTCTGCCTTTGCGATTTGCTCAACAGTTGAACTTAATAACATGCTGTCTAATCCCGATAAAGAATCGTTAGTAACAGACACAATTTTTTTCGCTCCAGCTTTTCCCATTTCCTCCATTTGAGAAGAATCTGCATTGATAGCAATGGCAGTAACTGTAGAGTTAGAAAGTTCAGCAATCTTCGCTCCGTAATTAATAGCTTCTAATGACGCTTTTTTTACTTTTCCTTTATTTATTTCAGTATATACTAATATCATGATGATTTTTTTAAGTATGTTTTAGTTTAAATCAATTAAATCACTTTTGCTTCTGTATGTAATAAATGAACTAATTCATCTATGTTATTTTCATCAATCATTTTACAAGTTGTTCTACCTGCTGATAATGTGTATGATTTAATGTTGGTTAATTTATCATTTCCTGTTGCTGCAACAACTGTTAATGGCTTAGTGCGGGCTCCCATAATACCTTTCATATTTGGAATACGTTGCTCTGCCATGCCTTTAGCGCAAGACACAACTAATGGCAATTCGCATTCTACTACTTGAGTTCCGCCGTCTACATCATGTTCAATAGTAGCTTTATTTCCTTCTAAATCAAATTTTGTAGCTAATGATATCAATGGTAAATCCATAAACCCAGCAATCATTGAACCAACCGAAGATCCATTATAACTGATTGTTTCTTTTCCAGTCATAATTAAATCGTAATTATTTTCCTTAGCGAAAAGAGCAATTTGTTCTGCTACGAAAAATGCATCAGGACCTTCGTTATCTATTCTAACACCATCATCAACACCTAATGCAAATGCTTTACGAATAGTAGCATCACTATCTGCTAATCCAACGTGAATCACAGTAACTTTTTCAGCTTTACCAGCTTCCTTTAATTCAAGAGCTCGAACAAGTGCATACCACTCGTCATATGGGTTTATGATAAATTGTACACCGGCATTATTAAATTCTGTATCGCCATTTGTAAAGGCTATTTTTGTAGTAGTATCAGGCACATTGCTGATTGGAACTAAAATTTTCATGGTCTTAAATTTTTGGTTAGCAAATTTAGAAAATAATGCCATTATTCAAACACTTTAGGTTTAAAAAAGCAGTATATATTTTTATTTTTTTATATACCCTTTTTTTTTACATTTGAAAGTTATAAGATTATGAAAACAATAGAATTTAGAGAGGCTCTTCGTGAGGCTATGAATGAAGAAATGCGACGTGATGAAACCATTTTTTTAATGGGTGAAGAAGTTGCTGAGTATAATGGGGCTTACAAAGTAAGTAAAGGCATGTTAGCCGAATTTGGCCCGAAACGTATCATTGATACTCCTATCGCTGAACTTGGTTTTGCTGGTATTGGTGTAGGTGCAGCTGTAAATGGATTACGTCCTATCATTGAATTTATGACGTTTAATTTTTCATTAGTTGCTATTGATCAAGTAATAAATGCAGCTGCAAAATTTTTAAGCATGAGTGGTGGTCAGTATAATTGTCCGATAGTATTTAGAGGACCTACAGCAAGTGCGGGTATGTTAAGTTCTCAGCATTCTCAAGCTTTTGAAAACTGGTTTGCTAATACGCCAGGGTTAAAAGTCATTGTTCCATCAAATGGATATGATGCAAAAGGCTTATTAAAATCAGCCATTCGCGATAATGATCCAGTTATATTTATGGAAAGTGAGCAAATGTATGGTGATAAATGCGAGATTCCTGATGGAGAGTATTTAATTCCGATTGGAGTGGCTTATATTAAAAGGCAAGGAACCGATGTTACCATTGTTTCGTTTGGAAAAATAATGAAAGTGGCTCTCGCTGCTGCTGCAGAATTAGAAAAAGATGGCATAAGTGCTGAAGTGGTTGATTTAAGAACCGTTCGTCCAATTGATTACGACACTGTTATTGCATCTGTGAAGAAAACAAATCGTTTAGTTATTGTTGAAGAAGCTTGGCCATTAGCAAGTATTTCGAGTGAAATTACGTTCCGTGTTCAAAAAGATGCATTTGATTATTTAGATGCGCCAATACGTAGAATTACAACAGCAGATGTTCCATTGCCTTATGCTCCAACGTTAATTGAAGCTTCATTACCAAGTGTGGCTAAAGTTATCGATGCTGTTAAAAGCGTTATGTATACAAAGAAATAAAAATAATAAGTAGTACTTAAAAATGAGGATTTAATTAAAATCCACTTTTTATTAATATAGTTTTATGAAGATAATTATTCCAATGGCAGGTAAAGGAAAGCGTATGCGCCCGCATACACTTACTGTTCCTAAACCGCTTATAAATGTTGCCGGTAAACCAATAGTGCAAAGGTTAGTAGAGGATATTACGAAAGTATGTGGAGAAAAAGTAGATGAAATTGCATTTATTATTGGTTCAGATTTTGGAAAAGAAGTTGAAGAACATTTAATTAAAATTGCGGAAGAGCAAGGTGCTAAAGGAACCATATGTTACCAGGAAAAAGCATTAGGTACCGCACATGCAATTATGTGCGCAAAAGAGTCAATAACTGGAAAAACAGTTGTAGCCTTTGCAGACACGCTTTTTAAAGCTGACTTTGTGATGGATACTGAACAAGAAGGTGTTATCTGGGTGCAAGGAATTGAAGATCCAAGTCAGTTTGGCGTTGTAAAATTAAATGATGCAGGGGTTATTACTGATTTTGTTGAAAAACCGACAACGTTTGTCAGTAATCTTGCTATCATCGGGATTTATTATTTTAAAGATGGAGACAACTTAAAAAAAGAGTTGCAATATTTATTAGATAATAATATTACTGAAAAAGGAGAATTCCAATTAACGAATGCACTTGAAAACATGAAGCAAAAAGGCTTATTGTTTACACCAGGAAAAGTAACAGAGTGGTTGGATTGTGGAAATAAAAATGCGACTGTTTATACAAATCAACGTGTATTAGAGTTTGACAATTCTAAACCATCACTTAAAGGAAAGAAAATTTCAAATAGTAACAGTTTGATAATTGAACCTTGTTTTATTGGTAATAATGTGGTGTTAGAAAATTCAATTGTTGGCCCGCACGTTTCAATAGGAGATGGCACTGTAGTAAAGGATGCTATTATTAAAAATTGTATCATTCAAAGTCATACTAAAATTAGTAAATCCATAATAGAAAACAGTATGATTGGCGAAGGTGCAGAAATAAATGGTAAATCACTCGATTTAAGCGTAAGTGATTATACAACGATTAATCACTAATTTAATTTGAAATTATTTTTAAGATCATATTTTCATAGGTCACTACTTTTGCTTTTAGCTTTAGTTATTCTTCAGTGTTCACATTCTAAAAAAATTTCTTCAAATTCGAATCTTACTGCTCAAGCAATTGATTCAACAAGATTTACGTATTATTTTATAGAGGGTTGTAATGAGCGGATGAAGGGTAATTTAGAGATTGCAGAAAAACATTTTTACACATGTTTAAAAATCAATCCGAAAGACCCGGCTGTAAAATACGAGTTAGCAACTATTAAAAAAGTTAATAGTGAAAAAGAATTAGCACTTAAATATAGTAAAGAATGTGCTTTAGCAGACGATAAAAACGAATGGTATCAATTGCTTTACATTGACTGTTTGCATGCGATGAATCAGTTTGAGCAAGCCGCTCATGTATACAGTAAACTACAAAAGCAAAACCCATACCGCGTTGATTTTTATGAGGGAATGGCTAATGAATATATGTATGCTCATAATTACGACAAGGCTCTGCATGTGTATGAGGATATGATTAGCAAATTTGGATCAAACGAAACATTTACATTAAATAAAATAAAACTATTAAAAGCATTGCATAAAAAAACAGAGGCGGAGTTAGAATTTCAGACATTAATTCAACTTCATCCCAAAGAGGTTAAATATTACACTTATTTGGCAGAATTTTTTCAAGAAAACAATGAAAATGAAAAAGCATGGAACATTTATAAAGATGTTTTAAAAATAGATTCATTAAATCCAATGATTCATTTGGCCATAGCAGATTATTATAAAAACAAAAACGATAAACAAAATTTTTTCAAGGAAATAAAAATTGCTTTTGAAAGTCCTGATTTAGCAATTGAAACAAAACAAAAAATATTGGCTTCTTATTATCAATTAACTGAAGAAAATCAAGCTTATAAACAAGAGGCAGACGAATTATGTAGCATTATGTTACGCGTTCATCCAAATGCACAAGAAGCACATACTATTTATGCAGATTTTTTATATAGGGACCGAAAAATTAAAGAAGCAAAAGATGAATATGAGAAAGCGGTAGGTCTTGATAAAAGTAAATTCATTAATTGGAATCAACTCATGTATTTGGAAGCAGAACTAAATGAAAATCTGCAATTAGAGAAGCATAGTTCTGAAGCGATGGAATTGTTTCCAACTCAATCAACGCCTTATTTTTTTAATGGTATTGCAAATATACAATTGAAAAATTATGAAAAAGCCGCAAGTTCTTTTTCTGAAGGAATTGAGTTTGTTTATAATGATAATCCATTATTAACCCAATTTTATTATAATTTAGGCGATGCTTATCATTACATAAAAAATTACGATAAATCAGATAAAGCATTTGAAAGTGCATTAAAAATTGAGGAGAATAATTCCTACGTTTTAAATAATTACGCTTATTATTTATCATTGCGAAAAAGTAATTTAGAAAAAGCAGAGAAACTATCTAGAAGAAGCAACGAAATCGAACCAAATAATAGATCTTATATAGACACCTATGGTTGGATTTTATTTCAATTAGAAAAGTATACAGAAGCTGAAATTTGGCTCGCAAAAGCGTCAAAGATGGGTGCTAAAAATCCAGTTATTTTGGAGCATTATGGTGATGTGCTTTTTAAACTGAATAAAGTTGAAGATGCTTTGTATATGTGGAATGAAGCTAAGAAAGCAGGTAGTGGCTCTATACAGTTAGAAAAAAAGATCGCAGATAAAAGTTGGTATGAATAGTATTAAAACAAATATGAAATTTATCGCATCAATACTCTTATTGATGCTTATTGGTGTTTCTTGTAAATCTAGAAAGCATGAAAAGAAAACATTCCAAACGCAAGCTATAGATACATTACAAGCAAAATGTAAGTTGCCATTTAAATCAGCACGTACTTTATCTAAACATATTAAAGAAAGTGAGTTAAATTATAATTGGATTGTTGCAAAGGCAGATGTGGATGTAAATATTGACGGAGAGGATCATAAATTTGATGTGAAAATAAAATCAAAAAAAGACAGTGCAATCTGGATTTCAATACAAGCTGTTGGAGGTTTGATAGACATTGCAAAGTTAAACATTACAAAGGATTCTGTTAAGATGGTCATATATATTAAACGTCAGTATTTTAAAGGTGATTTCAATTATATTAATGATATTCTTAATGCAGATTTAGATTATGATATGCTTCAAGCAGCTTTATTTGGAAACAGTGCCTCTTTTTATGATGAGGATGAGAAATTAAATTCAATCATTGATAGAGTTAATTGTCATTATATGCTTAGTACAGAACGCAAGCGCAAACTTAAGCGAATTATGTGAATAATCATTTCGAAGATGTGACAACAAATAGAGTTTTTAATGCTCAATATGATAATTTCCTGGCTAAAGATTCAGTTTTTGCACCACACGATGTTAATATTGAGATTAAGGCAGAGAAGAAAATAACCCTAAAAATTAACTATGTTCGCATAGAGATTAATGTTCCTCAAAAAATAGCATTAACTATACCAAAAAATTATGATGCGATTCCAATTAAAAAAGATTAGTCTTAGTAAATTTATTTACTTCATTTTCTTTTTTATTGGCCTGCAATCTTTGAGCATTTCACAAACTAAAGCTCAACAACAATCGCAAAAAGAATTACAAAATAAAAAAAATAAGTTGAATGATGATATCAAACAACTTAACTCGCAATTAAAGCAAACAAAGGCGAGTAAAAAATCTCAAATTAACACCATTGTTGTTATTAATACTAAATTGAAGGTTCGTGAAGAACTTATTGGTACTATTAACCAAGAATTATTTCAGATAAATGAAGGGATTAAACAAAACGTTGAAGAAATCAATAGGCTAGTAGCCAATTTAAAGAAGTTAAAATCTGAGTATGCTAAAATGATTTATTTTGCTCAGCGAAATCAAGATTCTTATACGAAAATCATGTTTTTGTTTTCGTCGGGTAATTTTAATCAGGCTTACATGCGAATTAAATATTTTCAACAATACGCTACCTTTCGTAAAAAACAAGCTGAAGAAATTGTTTCAACGCAACGTGTTATTACAGGTAAATTGACTGAGTTAGAGAATCAGAGACATGATAAAAATGTATTACTTGGAAATGAAGTTGAACAAAAACAGCAACTGAGTGGGGAAAAGAAACAGCAAGAAATTGTTTTAAGTGAATTACAACAACAAGAAAAAGAATTAAAAAAAGAATTAGAAAAGAAAAAATTAGACGCTCAAAATTTACAAATTGCTATTAAAAAATTAATCGAAGCTGAGATCAAACGAAAGCTTGAGGAGTCAATGAAAATTGCAAAAGAAAAAGCTGAAAAAAATGCTAAAGTTGAAAAAGGAAAAAATGAAAACATTGATAAAACTAGCAAATCAGTCGTTAACACAAAAACAGTTTCTGTAAAAACCTACGCTCCCGAATTAACCGCCGAAGCAGAAGCTCTTGGAGCTGATTTTTCAAGTAATAGAGGGAAATTGCCTTGGCCAGTTTCAAAAGGAGTTATTTGTCAGGGTTATGGTGAGTACGAACATCCAGCCATTAAAGGATTTATGATGAATAACAATGGCGTGGAAATATGCGCTAACAAAGGCTCACAGGCTAGAGCAGTTTTTGGCGGTGAGGTAACAAGCATTGCTGTTTCTCCAACTGGAGGGAAATTAATCATTATACGTCATGGTGAATATCTGAGCGTTTATATGAACATTGGAGAGGTATTTGTAAAGCAAGGACAAAAAGTTACTATAAAGCAAGTTATAGGAACGATTCAAGATGAAGATGGTAAAACAAGTATGAACTTGCAAATTTGGAAAGGACAAAAAACAATGGATCCTAAAGGTTGGCTTTTTAACGGACATTAATAAATATAAATTATGATACGATTTTTCACCCTATTTATTTTGCTTTCAGTAAGTCTGTTGGCACAAACAAAAAAACATACGCTATTAATGAATGGCACTGCTCATATTGGTAATGGTATCATTATCGAAAATAGTTATATTGCCATAAAAGATGATAAAATTGAATTAGTGGCCGATGCTCGAACAATGAGAATCGATATTACAAAGTTCGATACCGTTATAAAACTTTTTGGCAAACATATTTATCCAGGACTTATAGCGCCTAATTGTATTATTGGTTTGCAAGAAGCGGAGGCTGTGAAAGCTACTAATGATTATGCTGAGGTAGGGGACTTTAATCCTCATGTTAGAAGTTTAATTGCTTATAATACGGATAGTAAAATATTACAAACAGTAAAAGCAAATGGAATACTCTACGTTCAGTCTACTCCACGAGATGGTGTTTTAAGCGGAAAGTCTTCAATTTTAGCAACGGATGGTTGGAATTGGGAAGATGCTGTGATTAAAATAGACGATGGTGTTCATTTAAATTTCCCTAAATCAATTCAAAAAAATGGTTGGTGGGCAGAGCCATTGCCTTCTGATAAAAACAACAAGTACAATGAAGAATTAAAATCATTAAAAGCGTTTTTCGAAAATGCCTTCGCTTATTTCAAAACAACTTCTCCGATTGAAACGAATTTGCGTTATGAAGCGATGAAGGATATTTTTTTAGGAAATAAAATATTATACATCCATGCCGATTACGTTAAAGATATAATTGCGGCAGTTAATTTCAGTAAGCAATTCAAGGTAAATAAAACAGTTATTGTAGGAGGAAAGGATAGTTATAAAATAACAAATTTTTTGCACGAAAATAAAATTGCAGTGATGCTAAATCGATTACATGATTTACCTGATTTGCCGGAAGCTGAAACAGACATTATTTACAAAACACCTTATTTATTGCAGAAAGACTCTGTGTTGTTTTGCTTGCAAAACCAAGGCGATATGGAAGCTATGAATGCACGTAATATTTCTTTTTTAGCAGGAACATCAGTAGCTTATGGCTTAACGAAAGAACAAGCCTTACAGAGTATTACATTAAATAGTGCTAAAATTTTAGGTGTTGATTCTCTAATAGGAAGCATTGAGGTTGGTAAATTAGCTTCAATCATTGTTTCTGATGGCGATATTTTAGATATAAAAACAAATCATATTATTCTTGCGTTTATAAATGGAAGGCCATTGAAATTAGCTAATTTTCAAAACGAATTGTATAAAAAATATGCTGATAAATTTGGAATAAAAGAGTAGTAGAATGTACTCATTAAGTTTCTAATATAGTTTATATCATGCAAATTTCTAATCGACAATTATTTTTAAATCACATTGCACAAGTTTCTCCAAAGCCTATGGAACTTGAAATTATTCGCGCAAAGGGAATTTATTTGTTTGATGTAAATGAAAAATCTTATATTGATTTTATTTCAGGAATTTCAGTAAGTAATGTTGGTCATTGTCATCCACATGTTGTAAAAGCCATACAAGAACAAGCAGAAAAATACATGCATTTAATGGTGTATGGCGAATATATTCAATCACCACAAATTCAATTAGCGAAATCTTTAACTGATTTATTGCCAGAAAATCTAAATTCGATTTTTTATACAAACTCAGGCACCGAAGCAACAGAAGGAGCATTGAAATTAGCAAAACGTGTAACAGGTAAAACGGAAATAATTTGTTTCACTAACTCTTATCATGGTAGTACACATGGCGCACTGAGTGTAATGGGTAATGAAGAATTTAAACAAGCTTTTCGTCCGTTATTACCAGATGTAAAAATTATCCCATACAATAACATTAATGAGGTTAAAAAAAACATCACTTCAAAAACAGCTTGCGTTATTTTAGAACCAATTCAAAGTGAAACAGGTTACACTGTTGCTGATCATCAATTTTTAAAAGCGATTAGAGAAAAATGTGATGAGCATTGTGTGTTATTAATTTTTGATGAAATACAAAATGGGTTTGGAAGAAGTGGAACTTTGTTTGCTTTTGAACAAACGGGCGTTATTCCAGATGTTTTGTTATTAGCAAAAGGAATGGGTGGAGGTATGCCAATTGGTTGCATCGTGAGTTCTCAAAAATTACTGAATGAGTTTACACACAATCCGGTTTTAGGAAACATCAATACTTTTGGTGGTAATGCCGTTTGTTGCGCGGCATCATTAGCCTGTTTACAAACTATTTTTTCTGAAAAATTAATTGATGCAATAGAAAAAAAATCTAGTTTGATACGCACACTTTTAAATCATCAAGCCATTAAATCAATCAAAGGAAAAGGATTGATGCTTTCTTTAGAATTTGAAAACACAGATTTGAATTTTAAAATTATTGAAATGTGTATTAAAAACGGTTTAATTGTAGATTGGTTTTTATTTAATACTTATTCTATGCGTATCACACCACCATTGATTATTACTGAAGATGAAATCAAAACAGCATGCGCCATAATTTTAAAATCTATTGATGAGGTTTTAGTTGAGGTTTAAAATTAACAAGTGTTAGTTGTATAGTTTATTATCAAACAAAAAAACAGCCCCGATTTATCGGGGCTGTTTTTATATGGAATTAGTTATTTTAAAAATAAAAATGTGTTATTTACTTAAATATAAATTTCGCTCACTATAAATATCTTGAAAATACTCATCGTTTAAATCGTCAATGAAATAAATGGCTTCACCAGTACTTTTCATTTCTGGTCCCAATTCTTTTTGTACTTCAGGAAATTTGTCATAACTAAATACAGGTATTTTGATAGCGTATCCTTTTTTCTTTGGTGCAAAATTAAAATCTTTTACTTTTGCGCCAAGCATTACTTTGGTTGCATAATTTACATAAGGTTCATCATAAGCTTTAGCAATAAATGGAACGGTTCTACTCGCACGAGGGTTTGCTTCAATGATATACACAACTTCGTCTTTCACAGCAAATTGAATATTGATTAAACCAACTGTTTTTAAAGCTACTGCAATTTTCTTTGTATGATCTTCAATTTGTTTAATCACCTTTTCGCTTAATGAAAATGTTGGCAATAAAGCAAAGCTATCTCCACTGTGAATGCCTGCTGGTTCAATATGTTCCATAATTCCAACAATATAAACATCTTTTCCATCGCATATTGCATCCGCCTCCGCTTCGATAGCGCCTTGCAAGAAATGGTCTAATAAAACTTGATTCCCTGGCAAATCATTTAATAATTTCACCACGTGTTGCTCCAACTCTTCTTCATTGATAACAATTTTCATACTTTGTCCACCAAGCACATAACTCGGGCGAACCAACAACGGAAATCCTAATGTTTTTGATAAGGTTATTGCTTCCTCAGCATCTTCAATCACACCAAATTTTGGATATGGAATATCATTGTCTTTTAATAAATTTGAAAATGCACCTCTATCTTCTGCTAAATCTAAAGATTTATAATCTGTTCCAATAATTTTTATGCCATAACGTTCTAATTTTTCGGCTAATTTTAATGCGGTTTGGCCTCCTAATTGAACAATAACGCCTTCTGGTTTTTCATGTAAAATAATATCGTAAATATGTTCCCAAAACACAGGCTCGAAATATAATTTATCAGCTGTACTAAAATCTGTACTAACGGTTTCAGGATTGCAATTTATCATAATAGTTTCATAGCCCATTTCTTTGGCTGCTAAAACTCCATGCACACAACTGTAGTCAAACTCAATACCTTGACCTATACGATTAGGACCACTTCCTAAAATAACAATTTTCTTTTTTTCCGTTCTGATACTTTCATTTTCATCTTCAAATGTTGAGTAGTAGTAGGGTGTTTTTGCTTCAAATTCAGCAGCGCACGTGTCTACCATTTTAAACACGCGATTAATATTAAATTCTTTTCGCTTTGAATACACTTCACTTTCCAAGCATTTTAAAAGATGCGCCATTTGTCTGTCGGCGTAGCCCATTTGTTTTGCTTCGTATAATAAATCTTTTGAAATGGTTTCCAGTTTATATTTACTCACTTCATTTTCAAGTGCAATCATTTGTTCAATTTGTTCTAAAAACCACATGTCGATGCGTGTAAGTTTTTGAATAGTTTTGATGGAGATACCTAATTTCATCGCATCATAAATCATAAACAAACGATTCCAACTTGGTCTTTCTAATCCTGCTAATAACTCTGCTTGATTTGTATTTTCTTTTCCATCAGCACCCAATCCATTTCGTTTAATTTCTAAACTCTGACAAGCTTTTTGTAACGCTTCTTGAAAGCTACGACCAATCGCCATAACTTCACCAACAGATTTCATTTGAAATCCTAGTTCACGATTACAACCTTTAAATTTATCAAAATTCCAACGAGGTATTTTTACTATCACATAATCTAAGGTTGGCTCAAAATAAGCAGAGGTTGATTTTGTAATTTGATTAATTAGTTCATCTAACTGATAGCCAATTGCTAACTTACTTGCAATACGAGCAATTGGATAACCTGTTGCTTTACTGGCTAATGCAGAAGAACGGGATACGCGTGGATTAATTTCAATCGCAATAATTTCTTCTTTTTCGTCATCGCTTACAGCAAACTGAACGTTACAACCACCCGCAAAATTTCCAATACTACGCATCATTTTTATAGCCATTGTACGCATTTTTTGGTACGTACTATCGCTTAAGGTTTGCGCAGGAGCCACAGTAATACTATCTCCAGTATGCACACCCATTGGGTCAAAATTTTCTATAGAACAAATGATGGCTACATTGTCATTATTATCTCTTAATAATTCTAATTCGTATTCTTTCCAACCTAATACAGCTTTATCTATAAGCACTTCATGTATTGGGGAAGTTTGTAAACCTCTGTTTAATAATCCATCATAATCTTCTTTATGATACACAACACTTCCTCCGCTTCCTCCTAGTGTAAAGGATGGGCGGATCACTAATGGAAATCCGAATTCTTGAGCAATAGATTTCCCTTCTAAAAATGATTTTGCGATTTTACTTGGAGCCATGCCAACCCCAATTTCATTCATTCTTATTCTAAATAAATCACGGTCTTCTGTTACTTTTATCGCATCAATATCTACGCCAATCATGCGCACATTGTATTTTTTCCAAATACCCATGTCATCGCATTTCAAAGCAAGATTTAATGCTGTTTGCCCTCCCATGGTAGGTAAAACCGCATCGATTTGACGTTCTTCTAAAATTTTAATAATTGATTTAACCTCTAAAGGTAATAGGTAAATGTGGTCAGCAGTTACTTTGTCGGTCATGATAGTTGCAGGATTTGAATTTATCAACGTAACTTCAATCCCTTCTTCACGCAAACTTTTTGCTGATTGTGAACCTGAATAATCAAATTCGCACGCTTGACCAATTACAATAGGACCAGAACCAATAATTAAAACTGATTTTATAGATGTATCTTTCATTTTCTTAAGTTTTGTTGGTATAAATAAAGCTTGAAAATTATTAATAATAATTTGCTAACTTTTTATACTGTTAGTAAAAAACAAACTTGGTAAAGATACATCAAGCCATTGTAATTTCTATTTTAAGATATTCACATTTTATTAGATTTTCCAATTTTATGACAAGCCACTGATTACTCCATTATCATCAATATCCATTCCTTCTGATGCCGGAATGGAAGGTAATCCTGGCATTCGCATCATGTTGCCAATAATTGGGATTAAAAAACCTGCGCCTGCCGCGATTTCAAATTCACGAACGGTGATTCTAAAGTTTGTTGGTCGGCCAATAAGTGATTCGTTATCTGAAAAGGATTTTTGTGTTTTAGCCATGCAAATTGGCAATTTAGATAAACCTAATTTTTCGATACGCTTTAAATCTTGTTCTGCTTTAGTGCTAAAATCAACTCCCTCTGCACCATAAATTTCTTTTGCGATGGTTTCTATTTTCTCAATTACGGATGAATTCCAATCGTAGAGTGGTTTAAAATTAGCTGTTGTTGTTTTTTCAATTTCATCAACAACGGCTTTTGCCAAATCTTGCGTGCCATTTCCTCCTAATAGCCAACCTTTGCTGAGCACGGCAATTACATTCAAATTAGCGCATAATTTGACAAGTTCATGAATTTCCTCATCCGAATCTGTTACAAAATGATTGATAGCGATAACAGGGTTGATGCCAAATTTTTTAATGTTTTCAATGTGCTTTTCTAAATTGCAAAATCCTTTTCGAATCTTTTCAATCGAAGGTGTGTTCAATTCTTTTGCAGTTGCACCACCATGATGTCGTAATGCACGAATAGTGGCAACAATAACAACAACACTTGGCTTTAATTTGCCATAGCCACACTTAATATCCATAAATTTTTCAGCACCCAAATCCGCACCAAATCCTGCCTCTGTAACAACATAATCGCCTAATGATAATCCCATTTTAGTTGCTAAAATTGAATTTGTTCCTTGTGCTATGTTTGCAAATGGTCCTCCATGAATAATAGCAGGATTACCTTCAAGTGTTTGAACTAAGTTGGGTTGAATAGCATCTTTTAATAAGATTGTCATGGCATTTTCAGCTTTTAAATCACGGGCATAAACAGGTTGATTGCTGTAAGTAAAACCAACGAAAATATTTCCTAATTTTTCTTTTAAATCAGAAATACTAGTTGATAAACATAAAATGGCCATTATTTCGGAAGCGGCAGTAATGTTAAATCCATCTTGTCTCATTATTCCATTCGCTTTACCGCCTATGCCAATAATGATGTTCCTCAAACTTCGATCATTCATATCAATAACACGTTTCCAAACAACAGTTCTTGGATCTAATTTTATTTCATGCTCATGATTTTGAATTACATTATCAATAATAGCAGCTAAAAAATTATTTGCTTTTTCAATTGCCGAAAAATCACCTGTAAAATGTAAATTAATATCTTCCATAGGAATGACCTGCGAATGTCCTCCTCCAGCTGCACCACCTTTTATTCCAAAAACTGGACCTAAAGAAGGTTCACGTAACACAACTATACTTTTCTTTCCAATTTTATTTAATCCTTCGTTTAAACCAATCGAAACAGTTGTTTTGCCTTCGCCTGCTGGAGTAGGTGTGAGTGCAGTAACTAAAATTAATTTAGATGTTTTTATTTTTTCTTCATCAATTAGATGAAGAGGAAGTTTTGCCTTGTACTTGCCGTATAATTCCAAATCATCCTCCTCAATATTAAGTTTTTTGGCAACGATTTTAATGTGTGTTGGATTAACGGATTGTGCAATTTCTATATCTGTCATAATTTTTATTTTAATGCATTAAAGCTACTATCTATTTTTTTACTACAAACATAATGGAAATAAAAATGAGATTTGTTTTACATGATCTTTTTTTCTTTTTAGTAATTCAAGAATCTAGTCATAAAACATAACTCTTTAGTTCCATTATCAACCTTCTATTAACAACAAAAAACCTATTTATCAAGCACTTACATTTTCAGTAATGTGTATTTAGTTAATTACTCCATTTTTTGTTAATAACCCAACTTTAATAGGGTCTAAAGCCTTCGTATTTTTAGATATTAAACAAAATTGTATTAATGAGTTTACAAGTTAATGTAAAAGATTTATTGTCGAATTTATACACTAATCGTGGTGTGATAGAATTGTTATTTGGTCAACGTGATCAAATAACTGTCAATGAATTATTGGGAAGGGACGATATTAGCGAAGAGCAATACCGAAAATTAGTTTCATTAGATATTTTATTTGAATACGAAAATGTAGTTAGTTTAAATGACGCAGTGGTAAGCATGTTCGAAGATTTTATGGAAATTGGAGAAGTGACCCCAGGTTTCATAAATGACTACATCAATGAATTAAAACGTCATATTCGTTTTTATCAAGAGGCTCGTGAAATGAGGTTTTTGCGCAGTATCAAAAAATATTTAAAGAGAATTAATTCTACGTTGACAAGAGAGATTATTAAGCTCCAAAAAAATGTGGATGATACTTATAAAAATGAAGGGAATTACCGCATTAAGTTACAGAAACTAGAAGATTACAGAGAAAAGCGTGATACGATTATTGATTTTATAAAGCAAACTTCTGCTATTGTTGATGAAACAAGAGTTCTGTTTAATATTACAAATGATACAGAATTATTTGGCATTGTATCTTCATTGAAATCAAGTTTGATTGAAAACCTCGATTTCTTAATTGAAATACAAACTGATATTACAGATTTTATTAATAAGATTCAGTTTCAATTAGATGTTTATAAAAAAGCTCAGCGTTTAAAAGAGGTTAAAGATCATGGGGCATTGCACTATAAAACTAATTTCAAGGAAATTGTAGGTTCTATCAACACGCTTAAGCACAATGGTCACAAAACACCAAAAACAAAAATCCCAATGGAGTTTTTGTATAGCGATGAAGGCCATGTTTTGTGTAAACGCATTGCAGAAAAATATAAAATAACACGATTAATGGTTCGTGGAGTTGCCGATAAAATGTCGGTTAACTTTAAAGATAAAGGTCTAGAACAAAATATAAAATTAGATACTGAAAAGTTAGTTGAACGTTTTTTAGATCAAACGAAACAAAATTTATTTGAGTATCTAATTGAGTATAAATTCCCGAAAGCAATTGGTAACGTTTCTTTTGAAGATAGACTATCCTTGTTTGTTGAAATTGCGATGGAATATCAAACCAAATTAGATTTTAAATATCGACTTCAATACCATGATTATATTGAAGAAGAAACTAAAATAAAAAAGCGATTAGGTTATACATTGATTGTGCCAATTAAAGAAAAAACAAAAAAAGAAAAAATTAAATAGTTAGGTTATAACATTAACATACAAATTAATATGGAAGACTCAATAAATTTCAACTTACCAAAACAAACACACGATATTTTTTCGGTAATGGCTCGAGGTGCTTTTATATCGAGTAATGGAAGTCGTGATGGCATGAATAGGTTGTATGACGTGATTAATAATCCAGACAATTTTGATAGACTTCAAGCTTATTTTAATGTGATTAGATATAATATCGAACGAGGAAATAACTTTTTTTATTTTGCGAAATTAAGTGAACCCAATAGTGAAATTGAAAAAAAACTTGAACGATTTGAGCGCTATATAGATATTATTGATTTGTTTGCTAGTATGGATAACAAAATTGGTATTGGATCTCGATTTCGTCCGGGAGAAATTGCTGAAGAGTGTAATGCAAATGTTCGTTTAAAACAGAAATTGCAAAAAATTCCATTATACCGTTCAGAAACATTACACAATAAAGTACGCGAAATCTGTGATCTTATGAGTAGAGATTCTTTTTTAGAATTAGAAGATGAAAAAACTGAATCATACAAAGTTTTAGATTCTTATTCTTACTTATTGGAAATTATTAATTCTGTTGCTATATACGAAGATGGTTCAGAAACGAATGACGCGCAAGGATTAGTTTATAATTAAAATTTTTAAAATGGATAACTGTAGAATATTAAATAGAATTGTACAAATAAATATTGCCAACGTAAAGTATACGGATTTAGAGTTGAGTGGTAATACATGTTTTGTTGGCACAAATAATTTCGGAAAAACATCGTTGCAACGAGCTATTTTGTTTTTTTATAGTGCAAATACTAGAGGGTTAGGTATTTCTCCTTCACAAAAACCGTTTGACGAACATTACTTTAAATTCGAAAACTCTTATTTAATATATGAAATACGTACAGAAGATAAACCTTTTTTTGTTATTGTTTATCGTCACAACAAATTAGTGTTCCGTTTTGTAGATGCTGAATACTCACCCGATTTTTTCTTTAATGAAAATGACGAGGCCTTAAAAATTAAAGAAGTTATTTCTGGCTTTGATAAACGTGGTGTATTTTATTCAGGACAAATTGATACGTTTGAACGATATCGTAATATCTTGTACGGAACTGAAACAGATAAGTCATTAACTAAATTTCATTTACTAAAAGGGAATGAAAAATATCAAAATATACCTAAATCTATTACTAATGTTTTCTTAAGTTCTAAAAGTAGTATCGATAGCCGTTTTATTAAAGATTTCATTGCCAACTCGCTTTCAACTGAGAATAGTAGTATTAAGTTAGAGCAAGTTGATAGACAATTACGTCAGTTTAATGAAAAATATTCTGACATCGAAACGTATCTAAAAAAGGAAACACAACAACTGATTGAATTTATTGATAAAAAATATGACCAAGTGCACATGCTGAAAGGTGCGCAAATGGAAATGGCTGATAAACTTGGTAGCAGTTTACGTTATGCTGAAACGCAGAACGAAACTGTTATTAAAGCATCGCAAGCAAAACAAGAAGAACTAGATAAAATAACAGAAGCTCACGACGATCAAAAAATCGCTTTAGAAGAAAAGCAAAAGGATGTGCGTGAAGAAATTGGTTATTATGATAGAACGATTCGTGAAGCCAATAAGAAATTAAAAGAGTACAAAGAGAAAAATATAGACGAAGCGGTTGGGAAAAATGCAGAAAGAGATAAGCTTCAAGTAGAATATAATATTGCAAGACGAGAATATGAATCTTTAACGAGTAATGTTCAAAGTATTGAAATGAAATATGCTTCATTAGTTGAGCAATTAAGAAATGATAAAACTGCTTATGTAAATAAAATAAACTCTAAAACAAGTGAAATTTTTAATCACTATAACGAGTTACAATTATTGCAAAAAAACGAATACAGTAAAAAAGATGTTGAATTAAAACAAAAACGAGAAGAAGCTTTAACAGAAATCAACGCTGATATTACGACCAAACAAATTGAGTTTAATGAATTAAAGGCAGAGGAAAAAGTTATTCGTAATACACGGTTTTATGAAACTGAAATCAAGGCTCAAGAAACGGAATTAGCTGATTTAAGAGCGATTAATTATAAGAATAAAAGTGAATTAGCTATTAAAAATAATCTTGTTCAAAGTAATCAAAAGGAATGGGAAAATTTAGAGCTTCGACTTAAAACATCTTTGAATAATCAAATTCAGATCACTAATAATGAAATTATTAGGGTTAAAACTGAGATTAAAGCAATCGAAGAGAAATTGAATGTTCAGCATGATGCCTTGTATGGTTATTTAGAAAAAAATGTAAAAGACTGGCATACAACTATAGGTAAAGTAGTAAATGAAGAATTACTATTTCGTACAGATTTAAATCCTTCAAAAGTTGATGATAAAGGATTGTCAATGTATGGCATTTCTTTAAAGTTGGATGATGTAAAAGTTGTTTCAAAAACAATTGAAGAATACCAATTTGAAAAGAACGAAAGACTTGCTATTATTAGAGATTTAGAAGAATCGTTAAATCAATTTCAAGGAACAAACACTGAAGAGAAAATGTTGGCTGCTGATAAATTCGGTAAGCAATTAGGGGAATTGAAAGAAGATTTAAAAGTGTTGACTTACTCTTTAGAGTTAGCAGAAAAACGCGAGAAAAAATTAATTCTTGAATTAGAGGATTGGAAACAACGTGCTAGTAAAGAAGTAGAAGAATCTTTGACTGGCAACAAACAAAAAGTAAATCTAATCGAAGAAGAATTAGCAATCTTAAATAAAAAGAAAAATAATTTATTGAATGATTTCAATACTCAACTCGATAAATTAAAAGCTTTTAATGATGAGCGTTTAGCTGATTTGAAAGGAAGGCAAGAAACTGAAATTAGTGAGTTAGAAGTTGAGAAGAAAAATCAAGTTAAAGAATACGAGGAAAAAGAAACAGAGTTAAGCAACGAAAAAGAAACTAATTTTAAAGCGAAAGGTGTTGATAGTAAAGAAATAAAACGAATAGATGCTAAAATTAAAGAACTTCAAGATGCGTTAAAAGAAATTGATCAATACTCGCAAGTTGTTAGCGATTACTTGAAAGATAAACGCGAAATTTTTGA
Source organism: Bacteroidia bacterium (assembly GCA_044353195.1). GTDB lineage: Bacteria > Bacteroidota > Bacteroidia > B-17B0 > Aurantibacillaceae > UBA4416. Next base: position 19,553 of record JBILCJ010000001.1, read on the forward strand.
TAAACTTCCTGATTTAATTCAGAAAAAAGAGGAATACGTTAAAACAGCTAATGATTTAACTAACGAGTTAGAAGAAATTTCTCGCAAGTTTAATATCAAACGTATGGAGTTGAATAAACAAAAACGTGCGTTTGAAGAAGAATTAATTGAGTTTAATAACGGTATCAATTATTTTACTAAAAACTTCCGTGAAACTCCTGTGTTTAATAAGTATGCAGACATCATAGATAGAGCAGAACCTAAAAAAACAAATTATAGTGTCATGGATTTGTGCACTCAATTATTAAAAAATGATTCGCACTTTAATGAAGAGTACACTGCTTTTCAACGATACGTTAATGAGTTTTCTGGTAAGTTTAGGATTGATAACCATTTTAATTTCATCATTCGTAATGATGCTACACAAGGTGAATACGAGCGCTTTGCTCAAAATTTACGTTCGTTTATAAATGAAAACAAAATCGAATTATCCATTGCAGAAACAGCTACTCAAATTGGGTTAGTAACAGATAGTATCGCCACTAAAGTGAAGGAACTGAGTGGGCAAAAAGATAAAATTCAACACATCATTACTCTTATTGCAGAAGACTTTAAAAAAGCTGAATTCGAGCAATCTAAACTTATTGAATTTATTAAAATTCGATTAGAGGAATCGGATAATAAAGTCTATAAATTATTGAAACGTATTCAAGAATTTAGAGAAGAAAATGGATTAGTGTATAACGAAGGTTTATTTAATACTGATTTTGCGACTCATAAAAATCGTGAAATTAGTAACAGAGCTGTTAAATTATTAGATCAATTAAGAACTGCAATTAAAGAACAAGAACAAGAAGAAATTCGTTTGCAAGATCTGTTTGAATTGAAATTTAATATCAAAGAAGGTTTAAACGAAACAGGTTGGACTCATAAAATTGATAGTATTGGAAGTACTGGAACAGACGTGCTAGTAAAAGCGATTATTTATATCACACTATTACACGTATTTATAAAAGAATCATCTCACCGAAGTAGTTCTGATTTTAGAGTTCATTGTATAATTGATGAAGTTGGACAAATTTCAGCTCATTATTTACGAGAATTATTACGCTTTGCAAAAGATAGAAATATTATGATGATTAATGGTTTACCAAATAAATCTGGCTTAGAGGCACATTATAAATATACCTACCAATTCCGTAGAGAAGAAAACAATAATGTGCGAATCTTCCCAAGTATTGTAACAGAAGTTGAAGCCTAAAAATAAATTCAAAGAAAATAAAAAGGGATTGCATCGCAATCCCTTTTTTTATAACTAATTTTTATTCGTTTAGATTATTTATTTAATTTTCCTAAACGTGTCGTTGTTTTCACTGTTGTTACTTTATAAATAAAACCTAATCCAATTGGACGTTTAACGGTAGTTTCAAATTGAGGATAAAATGCAACATCATATCCTTTGTTTTTTTCCATCACATCATATAAGGCATATCCAGCTACAGGATTAACAATAAATCCACCAATCACTGGAATACTTGCAACATTGATAGGTAAAGCAAGTAATCCTCCGTCCTTCGCAACGCCACCATTTGTAACATGAAATAAACGATTCCAATCGATTCCTAAAATTTGTGTTGAAGTTGCTTCACCCGTAACTTGTTCAGATAAAGTAAAATCTTTTTTCTCTAAATTTACTCGAGTGTTCGGCTCGCGCATTGATTTGTTAATACTTGTGCAGTTTGTTAAAAATAATACTGCTGTTGAGCATACTAAAATTAATTTTTTCATGATTTGTTTTTTTAAGGTTTGTTTTTAAATGTTAAAATTATGGATCAAATGTACATTCTTTTTTTATTTTAACAAATAAAAAAGACAAAATAATTACGATTAATGTCATTTTTATGTAGATTAAATAGCTTTAATTGAAGATAAAGTATATTTTGATGTAAGTTTAACTTTCTGAAAACTAACGAATTTCAAATAAAAATAACATGGTTTTTTATGTTGTTTTTAAGTATAAATTGAATGATGTTTTTTTTAGATTCAAAGAATGAGATTAGTTGAAATAATGGTAGGAGTATAGAAAGAAACTGTATTTTTGAATAAATAAATGATTTTAAAAAAATATTCGATTTTAAAATCTTATTTATTTTTTATAATTAAATGAAATTATGATAAAAAAAATCGAACATATTGGTATTGCTGTTAAAGATATCCATAACTCCAATGAGCTATTTAAAAAATTATTTGGGCAAGATCATTATAAAATGGAAGTTGTAGAAAGTGAAGGAGTCAGCACTAGTTTTTTTATGTTAGGCGAAACGAAAATCGAATTATTAGAAGCTAAAACTGAAACCAGTGCCATTGCCAAGTTTATTGAGAAAAAAGGCGAAGGCATTCATCACATCGCTTATGAAGTCGACGATATTTATAATGAAATGGCGCGTTTAAAACTTGAAGGATTCGAAGTTTTAAATCAAGAACCAAAAAAAGGCGCAGATAATAAGTTAATATTTTTCCTTCATCCAAAAAGCACAAACGGTGTTTTAGTGGAATTGTGCCAAGAAATAAAATAATTTTATTAATTAACTTAAAATTAAACACCAAGCTTCAAAAGCCTTGTTTGCATCAAGTAAGGCTTTTAAATAAGTATGCTTTTCTTGCCCGGTTTTAAATGATGTCGTATTTTCTGTTTTAAAATGCAGTACTTCCTCTGTTGTTGGAAGTTTTTCGATATTACCTAACTGACCTAAATTATTCCCAGTTAATACATTACTATTTCTAAATTCTGATGGTATCGTATCAACACCAACGCCGATGGTTGTTATTGGTTTTTCAATTTCAAATAACGCATCGCCATGAGCGCGGCAGTACCAATTTCCACCCATGCGAGCAACTAAATCTATTTTTTGTTGATCAATTAATTGGTTAGTGCCTAATACAGTTTCGTTAATGTGAATTTTAATAATTTCACACATCACTAAATTGCAATTGCCAATTTCTTTTACTTCAAAAACCTTGCATTCGAGTTGCACTGGACTTTCTGCTACACGCATTGGTTTTATTAAATCTGATGCAACAGCTGTAAAACCTGCTTTGGTAAATTCACTCACGCCTTTTTCGAAAGGGCTACTAGCTAAGCTCATTTGTTGAACCATATCATACGTTACAACATTGATCACACATTCAGGCACTTCTTTGATATTTAAATGTGTGTCTTTTGCTTGCCCTGTTCTTCCGCTTAGATTTGGAGAAAAAATGGCGATAGGCGGCTTTGCCGAAAACACATTAAAAAAACTAAATGGCGCTAAATTATGATTGCCTTTTGCATCAATAGTGCTCGCGAAACAAATGGGGCGAGGTCCAACAGCGCCTAATAAATATTGATGTAATTGTGGAACAGATAATTCGGATGGAATTAGTGAAAGCATATTATGGAATTAGATTAAAGTTAAATTTTACACTTCAAGTATAAGAATTTTATCCTAAAATTCAATCTGTTAAATGTGAACGCTAAGATTGCTTTTTCTTAATTTTTTTATTTATTTTTCAGTACTTTTAAAAGATATTAAATTTCATGCAACGTCATACTTATTTATATTTTACTTTATTTTTTATTCTTATTTCCTTGGGCATTGATGCGCAAGTTTATACCCTATCGGGTAAGGTATTCGAATCAGAAACGAAAGAACCGCTTCCTTTTGTCCCAGTAATGTTGAAAGGAACTACGATTGGTGCTACAACTGACTTTGATGGCAATTATTCTATTACAACATCTAAATTAAGTGATTCTCTCATTTGTTCTTATGTTGGTTTCAAAAGGATGACGCGACCAATTAAAAGAGGTCAAACTCAACTAGTTAATTTTCCTTTAGTAGCCGAAGGTTATAATTTAGGAGAGGTTGTCATTAATCCAGGAGAAAATCCAGCACATCGAATTATTAGAAATGTGATAGCTAATAAGCCATTTAATAACAAAAGAAAATTAGAGGCGTATCAATATGAAAGTTATAATAAAGTTGAATTTGATTTAAGTAGAATTCCAAAAGAAATGCGAGAAAAAAAAATTTTCAAGCCTATTCAATTTGTTTTCGACAATGTTGATAGTATAAATTCAGGAGAAAAACCATCCCTACCAATTTTTATTACCGAATCACTTTCTGAATTGTATTATAGAAGTAATCCAAGTTTAAGAAAAGAAATTATCAAAGCAAGTAAGGTTACTGGGATTGAAAACACAAGTATTTCTGCTATTATGGGTGATATGTATCAGAATATTAATATTTATGATAATAATACCTTGGTATTTGGTAAAGATTTTGCAAGTCCTATTTCAGACAATGGACTGTTTTATTATAAATATTACTTAGAAGATAGTGTTTATATTGGAAACACTAGGTGTTATCACATTCGATTTAAATCAAAACGTCCTCAAGAGTTATGTTTTAGTGGAAATATGTGGATATCTGATTCTACATGGGCTGTTAAACGTTTAGAAATGAGCATTCCAAAAGGTGCGAATATTAATTTTATAAATAATGCTAATATTATCCAAGAGTTTACAAGAATAGATAGTACTTGGATGTTAAGTAAAGATAGATTAGTGATTGATTTTGCTATGAATGAAAAGCAAATAGGAGTCTATGGAAGAAAAACAACATCCTATAAAAATTTCACGATCAATCAACCCAAAGAAGTTAAATTCTATGAGTTTGGAGATAAAATTATTGTTGAAGATGATGCGTCAAAAAAAACAGATGAATTTTGGGACGCTAATAGGCATGATAGTTTGTCAATCCGAGAAAAGAAAATTTACCACATGATTGATACCATAAAAACATTACCAATTTATCGCACGTGGGTTGATGTTCTTACTATTTTTATTTCTGGGTATAAAAAGGTAAATAATTTTGAGATTGGACCTTATTTTAATTTATTAAGTTACAATAGAATTGAAGGTCCGCGCATCAGATTTGGAGGAAGGACAAGTAGTAAATTTAGTCGATGGTATGAGTTAAATGGTTATTTGGCATATGGATTTAAAGATGAAAAATATAAATACGGAATAGGTTTTAAATCATTTATCTCGAAAACTCCTCACCGTCAATTAGTCGGTATGAATTATAAAAGCGACTATGAAATTTTAGGACAAAGTCAGAATGGATTTTCTCAAGATAATTTATTTGCTTCGTTGTTCAGAACAAGTCCATTAACTAATTTAACGCGTGTGGATAATACCGAAGCTTGGTATCAAAGAGAATGGATGGAGGGATTATCATCCAAGGTTTCTTTGGTTGGTCGTACTATTACGCCATTGATATTAAATGCATACCAATATTATAAAAGGGATGGAAGTATCGCCTCTAAAGAAAACATAAGAAATACTGAAGCTCGATTGAATGTTCGTTTTGCCTATAAAGAAAAGTTTTTGAATGGAGATTTTTCTCGAATTAGCTTAGGAACGAAATGGCCTGTTATCCAGTTAAATTATGCTAAATCACTTCAAAATGCATTTCAAGGTGAATATGATTATCAAAAAGTTACCTTAAATTTGAGTGATCGTGTGCGGTTAGTTTCGTTATTAGGATATACTGATTATACATTAGAAGCTGGACAAATATTTGGAACTCTGCCGTACCCTTTAATGGAATTACATGGTGGTAACGAAACATATGTTTATGATTATATGGCTTACAATATGATGAAATATTATGAATTTGCAAGTGATAGATATGCCTCGATTGGCGTTTTTCATCATTTTGAAGGATTGTTATTTAATAAAATTCCTTTAGTTAAAAAATTAAAGTGGAGAGAAGTTGTTACATGTAAAGCATTGTGGGGAAGTGTCAATGAAAAAAACAAAAAAACAATATTATTTCCAAGTACGTTAAGTGCTTTAGGAAATGAGCCATACGTAGAGGTAAGTGCAGGTATTGAAAATATTTTTAAATTATTTAGGGTGGATGCCTTATGGCGTTCAACTTATTTGAAACCTCGAGCAATTGATAATTTTGGAGTTAAAGTTGGCTTTCAACTCGCGTTTTAAAGATGATATTAAGATCTGAAAATTTAATTAAAAAATATAAGAATAGAACCGTTGCAAACAACGTCAGTGTTCAAGTACAGCAAGGTGAAATTGTCGGTTTACTTGGACCAAATGGTGCTGGAAAAACAACATCATTTTATATGATAGTTGGAATGGTAGAACCAAATGCAGGAAAAATATTTTTAGACGATCGAGATATTACAAATGAACCAATGTATAAACGCGCTCAGCTTGGCGTTGGTTATTTGCCTCAAGAAGCTTCCGTATTTAGAAAATTAAGTATTGAAGATAATTTGCGGGCTGTTTTAGAAATGACAAAGCTCACAAAAAAAGAACAAGAATTAAAAGTTGAAAGTTTATTAGACGAATTTGCTTTGCACCATGTTCGTAAAAATTTAGGTGATCAACTTTCAGGTGGCGAACGCCGTAGGACTGAAATTGCTAGGGCTTTAGCAACTGATCCCAAATTTATTTTATTAGACGAACCCTTTGCTGGTGTAGATCCAATTGCAGTTGAAGATATTCAAAGTGTAATTAGAAAATTGAAAGATAAAAATATTGGCATCTTAATAACGGATCATAACGTGCATGAAACGTTAAACATTACAGATAGAACCTATTTACTTTATGCTGGAGAGGTAATTAAATCAGGGTCTGCCGAAGACTTAGCAAATGATGAAATGGTAAGAAGAGTTTATTTAGGAAGTAATTTTGAATTGAGAAAATAATAAGTGAGCCAAGCAAATCATAAATCATTAGATGAAGTCAATGCTTCAGTAAACACGTCTAATCGAGGTGGATTTAAAAAACTATTAGCTTTTATTGGACCTGCTTATATGATTAGTGTGGGCTACATGGATCCAGGTAATTGGGCTACCGACATTGAAGGTGGAAGCAAGTTTGGTTACAGTTTAATTTGGGTTTTAGTGATGAGTAATATTATTGCTTTATTATTACAAAGTCATTGTATACGTTTAGGAATTGTTGCAGGTAAAGATTTAGCACAAGCTTCTAAAAATCATTATTCTAAATTCATCAATATTTTTCTCTACATCCTTGCCGAAATTGCTATTGCCGCTTGCGATTTGGCTGAAGTGATTGGTATGGCTATTGGTATTCATTTATTATTTCCTTCTATTAGTATACTTGGTGGAGTTTGTATTACAGTGCTTGATAGTTTTGTTTTACTGTTTTTATTGAATGCAGGAATTAGAAAATTAGAAGCGTTTATTATTTCATTGGTTGCAATTATAGGCGTTTCATTTTTTATTCAATTAGTAATAGCCAAACCTGATATGATTGAAATATCAAAAGGATTGATACCTGGATTTACTAATGAAAATGCCTTGTATATTGCCATTGGAATAATCGGTGCAACTGTTATGCCACATAATTTATATTTACACTCTTCTTTGGTGCAAACTCGAAAGTTCGAAAGAACGCCTATTGAAATAAGAAAGGCAATCAAATTTAATTTAATAGATAGTGCCGTTGCATTAAACTTAGCACTGTTTGTAAATGCAGCCATTCTAATTATTGCGGCTTCAACTTTTTTTAATACAGGTATAGCGGTTACTGAAATTCAAGATGCTCATAAAATGATGGCGCCCTTGTTAGGAAGTACCTTAGCTCCATTATTATTTGCTGTGGCGTTAATTGCTGCAGGGCAAAGCTCTACTATTACAGGCACTTTAGCTGGTCAAGTAATCATGGAAGGGTATTTAAATTTACGATTACAGCCATGGATTAGAAGATTAGCAACCCGTTTAATAGCAATCGTACCAGCATTTTTAGTGATTTATTATTTAGGTGAAGAGAAGACAGGTGATCTATTAGTTATGAGCCAAGTTATATTAAGTTTGCAATTAGGCTTTGCTATTATTCCGTTAATACATTTTGTAAGTAATAAAAAAATGATGGGAGAGTTTGTTATTCCAATGTGGCAAAAAATAGCTTCATGGATTTCGGTATCTGTTATTGTATTTCTTAATTGTCAAATGTTATTTCAAAAAACCAAGGAATGGATTGAGAACTCTTCTTACTCTGGATTAATTTCTATTACAGTAATTCCACTGATGTTATTTTGTTTTGCTATTTTATTATATATCGTTTTCGAACCAATTTTTAAAAATAAAGAACGTATAGAAAAAAATAATTTTCATGGTGAAATTCAAAAAATAATTTTTGATGAGGCTAAAACTTATTCAAAAATATCAATTGCTGTTGATTTTAGCTCGAGTGATAATAAGGCCATTAATAAAGCCATTCAACTTGGAGGTAAAGAAACAACCTACATTTTAATTCATGTTTTAGAAAGTGCAAGCGCTGTCATGTATGGAGAGGATACAAATGACGATGAACGTAATCAAGATACCCAACATTTAGTGGCCTATAAAAATCAGCTAAATGAAAAAGGTTTTGAGTGTGAATTTAAATTAGGTTTTGGTAATCCAAAATCAGTTATTCCTAAGTTGGTTTCAGACACTGATTTACTAGTTATGGGTACACATGGCCATACTGCTCTAAAAGACATACTATTTGGAACAACGGTTGAACGCGTTAGACATAACATTTCAATACCTTTAGTGTTAGTATAATCACTTATGATTTGAACGTGTTAAAGATTTTACACGCTTTCTAATCAGAAATATTTTCAGTTATTTTTTTAAAAAACTTTAAGTGTGAGAAAAATTCTTTAGCAATAATTCTAATTAGTGTATAAGTTGGAATGGCTATTACCATACCCATTACACCTCCTAAAACTGATGCCATTAAAACAACTAAAAATAGTTCAAGTGGATGCGCTTTTACTGAGTTTGCAAAAATTGTTGGTTGAACAATTAAAGCGTCGATTATGTTTGTACTAATTAGTATGACAATTATTTTTAAAATGGTAGATGATATTAATTCGTATTGATTATACTCAATACAACCACTAATCCCTAATAACATTGCAAAACCTAGTGTAATGATTGGTCCAATATATGGAATAACGTTCATGATTCCTGCTAAGCAACCAATGACTAAGGCATTTTTTATTCCGAAAATCCACATGAAAATGGTTACGGTTAGACTTACAAAAGCAATATCTATAAATAGTCCAATAAAATAATGACTCAACATTTTTTTTGATGTTTTAAGAATATCATGCATTTCTTTTTCAAAAGCGGATGGGGTAATGAGTAGGAGTGATTTAACAACTAATTTCTCGTCTTTAAGAAAAAAGAAGGTAATAAATAGAATAGAAAATAGTCCACCAAGAATTGTTGCAGTATAGGACAATGTGTTGTTTAATACAAAGGATATATTTTCGAAATTTAAAAATTTACCAATTTGTAAACTTATGCCATTGAGTATTTGTTCTTCGCTACCAAGATACACCATGTATTTATTAAGATCTGGATAATAATGGGTGATGTTATGAAGCACATCTTTCAAGTTTGAATCTGATAAAAAACTAACTTGTGAAATAAGCGGCGGTAAAAATGTAATTGCACCAATATAAAGTAAACTAAAAAAAAGACAAAGTGTAAGAATGGCCGCAATACTGGTATTAACTTTTAAATTTCCGATTTTTATTTTTGTAATCAGATTCATGATTGGCATACCAAGTAGTGCTAGTATGGATGAAATGACTAAGTAAATAAATACATTTGTAAAAACAAAAATAAATCCGATTGCGACTAAAACTGTTAAGATTGGTATTACATATTTTTTTATTTCCATTGGTTAATTGGATTTTGGTTTTTTAAAATAATCCATAATCAAAATGGGTATCAGCATTAAACTTAACCCATATAAAGTATCCTCTAAAGGTATTGTAAATAGGCGTAAGTTCATGTTTTCGTTATTATTATAGATCACAACAGGTAATGCGGTTAATAGGCCGTTACAAATCAAAAATGGGATAAGTGAAATAAAATAAGCTAAAAAAAATCGTCCTAAATTCTGTGACTTGTAAATAAACGCTGCATATAAAAGCATGATTAGACAAATAGAGGCATTAACAAGTGTGTAAGTTTTATCATGAAATAAAATAATCAAAACGAGACAAATTACCGATATGACAACGCTGTATGGTTTTCCACAACCGATCACGTCTCTTTTTGTATAACCATTTACAACCTCATAAATAAATATACAAGCGTAGGGAACAGTTATAAAAAATAGTATTTCTTCGATCGGAAGATTGAATATATATATACCTATGATGTAAGTAGGATTAAAACTCCAAACACCAAGTTTCGTGAATAAAATATCCCAAATAATAAAGAATGCTGCACTTATAAGGATTCCAATAAATAATGGTTTCCAAAGTTTATAGTAAGCTATTTTTTTATCAAAGCTAAGGATGAAAGGAAAAAAAATACATGCTAAATTTAAAATTAGGTAAGTAAAATGAGTATCCATAATCTAATTAATTAAGCTAGTAAAATTTAATTTCCTTTAAAATATTTGAAAGGAACAATGAGCATACCAAAATTTTCGCTATCATATTTTCCAATATTTTTATGATGAATTTTATGCGCTCTTTTTATGCCTTTTACATACCAATTATTTGATTTAGAAAACCATTTAAATCGCTGATGAATAACAACCTCATGAACTATAAAATAAGCAATGCCATAGGCTAAGATACCAATACCAATGTAAAATTTAAAATCAAACCCATTCATAGAACCAAACATGATTCCTAGCCAACTTGGAATAGCGTAAATTAAAAAAAACACATCGTTCTTTTCAAAGAAACCATGGTTGCTTTGATCATGATGATCTCTGTGAAAATGCCACATGGTTCCATGCATAATAAATTTATGTGTAAACCAAGCCGCAAATTCCATTCCAAAAAAGGCAATTGCTATTAGTAAAAAATTTTGTCCCATAACATGAATACAATCGAAAATTAGTTTTGTTTAAACAGTATTTAAAATTACAAAAAATAACAGTTGTATGATATAAAATCCTTTTGCCGTGTAATTAACTGAATTTATAAGTGTTTTTTGAAATAGTAGATTTAAACCAACTGAAATTAAAAACCATGCTGCGTAATTTTGAATTGGAATTTGATTATTTTCCCAATACCAAAAATCATACCGTGAGGCAATGTGCTCAATAAAAAAATCGATAAAAGTCATTAAAAATGAGCTAAATAGAACATTCACTATTCTATTTTTAAATTTGCAAAATTGTGAAGTGCCGTAAAGTAAAATAGCCCAATTGAATCCTATGAGGATTGGCACAGAAAACAAACTAAAACCAAATGCTTCCCCGTATTGATAATTGCCAAAAATAATCCCAGTTTTTACACCAATAACTTCAATTAAAAATCCAATCAGTGCAATACTCATGAGGATAATGTATAATTTTTTATTTTTTTCTGCTGCTAATAAAACTAAACATATTGATAACAATAAATTAACAGGGCTCAACGATTTAAAGGTATCAGGTAGTGTCAAAAACCCTATAATTCCTACTAAATGAAAGATACCAATGATAAGTAATGAAATATTTTTTTTAATCAAATTCATGACTACTAAAGTAGTTAAAAATACATTTAAAATAATGTTTAATGAGTATATTTGATTATTCATTTTTTGAATTTTTAGAGCGTATGCAAAAGCAAAAAACACCATATATCAATAGAGAAATTAGCTGGCTTTCTTTCAATGAAAGAGTTTTACAAGAAGCTGCAGATGCATCAACACCATTGATTGAACGTTTAAAATTTTTAGGAATTTTTAGCAATAATCGGGATGAGTTTTATCGAGTTCGTGTTGCTACGATTAATCGCTTAACAAAGTTAGGCAAAAAGGCTATTTCAGTATATGGCGACGACCCGAAAGAATTATTGGTTAAACTACAACGTAAGGTTATTGAACAGCAAAAGAGTTTTGAAGAAATTTATCAAGATTTATTGATTCAGTTAGCTAAACAAAATGTGTTTATTATAAATGAAAAACAGTTAAGTCTTAACCAGCAGCAATACGTTAAAACTTATTTTCATGACGAGGTAGTATCAACGTTATTTCCAATTTTAGTTGATGAGCATAAGTCTTTTCCATACATGAAAGATAAATCTGGATATTTATTTGTTCGTTTGATTGCCAACTCACCACGAAAGAAAAATAAATATGCACTTATTGAAATCCCCGCTAACTCTACAAGTCGCTTCGTTATTCTTCCTGCTGAAAAGAATAAACAATACATCATTCTTTTAGATGATGTTATTCGTTTTAACGTAAATGAAATGTTTTCCGTTTTTGGCTACACGACCAAGGAAGCTATAAATATTAAATTGACTCGAGATGCAGAATTAGATATTGATCAAGATGTAAGTAAAAGTATGCTTGAAAAAATATCAAAAGGTGTTAAGGATCGTAAGAAAGGTCAGCCTGTTCGTTTTGTTTATGATAGTACAATGAGCAAAGAGATGCTTAGCTTTATTATGAAAAAATTAGGAATGGATAAAAAAGATAATGCTATTCCTGGCGGACGTTACCATAACTTTAAAGATTTTATAAAATTTCCTACTATTGGTGATAAGAAATTAGTTTATAATCATCCTCATCCTTTAAATCATAAATATTTACTCAATACAGATCAAACTATTTTAAGCGTAGTTAAAGAAAAAGATATCTTATTGCATTACCCTTATCATTCTTTTAATCATATTATTACTTTATTAAGAGAAGCTTCACTCGACCCAACCGTCGAGTCCATTAAAATCACTTTTTACCGTGTTGCCGATTCTTCAAAAATTGCAAATGCATTAATTAATGCTATTAAAAATGGGAAAAAAGTAACTGTTCTTGTTGAGTTACAAGCACGCTTTGATGAATCTAATAATATTTATTGGGCCAACAAATTGCAGGAAGAAGGAGCAACAGTGATTTACGGAGTTCCTGGACTAAAAGTACACAGTAAATTATTTTTGATTACAACTAAAGTAAATGGCAAAGAAGTTAAGTATGCTCACATTGGAACGGGTAACTTCAACGAAAAGACAGCCCGTATTTATACCGATTTCAGTTTACTTACTGCTGATAAAAACATTACTGATGAAATTTCAAAAGTATTTGATTTTTATTCGAACAACTTTAAAACCGGAGAATACAAGCATTTAGCTGTGGCGCCATTTTTTATGCGCCAAACTTTTGTGAATTTAATTGATAAAGAAATAAGCAATGCGAAGGCAGGAAAAATGGCTTATATGATTTTAAAGATGAATAGTTTGGTGGATAAGGATATGATTGCTAAACTTTATGAAGCATCACAAGCTGGCGTAAAAATTACATTGATAGTAAGAGGGATATGTTCTTTAGTTACTGAAATTCAAGGATTCAGTGATAATATCAAGGCTTACAGTATTGTAGATAAATATTTAGAACATGCGCGTGTATTTATTTTTGCAAATAGTGGAAACGAAAAAATGTATATCACTTCAGCTGATTGGATGAGCAGAAATTTAGATAGCAGGAGTGAAGTAGCAGTTCCTATTTTATCTTCTGAAGTAAAACAACAGATTAAAGACATTATTAATATTCAATTATCTGGCAACACAAAAGTTCGTATACTGGATAGGCTGCAACAAAATATTTATGTGAAAGCGAAACCGGGACAGAAAAAAATTCGTGTACAAGATGAAATATATAATTATCTAAAACAAGATAAAGAAGTATATTTAAAATCAATTGGAAAAAAGTAAATGAACACTATGATTTTTGCAGCAATAGATATTGGAAGTAATGCCATGCGATTATTATTTTGCAGAGCTTATGAAGTGAATGGGAAACCACATTTTTCAAAGGAAGAATTGATACGTGTGCCGATTCGCTTAGGTGAAGATGTTTTTTTGAATGGAAGAATTTCAGAAAAAAAAATTGAGAAACTTACAACTGCAATGATAGCATTTCAAAAATTGATAGCAGTATATCAAGTAGATGCTTTTAGAGTTGTTGCAACCAGTGCGATGAGAGATGCTTCAAACAGTAAAGAAGTGATTGAACATATAGAAAAAGAAAGTGGATTAAAAATAGAAATTATTGACGGTAAATTAGAAGCTCAATTAGTTTTTTCAAATCATATTGAAGAAATGCTCAATCCGAAACACGCTTATATGTATATTGATGTGGGTGGTGGAAGCACAGAATTAACGTTGTATCACAATCAAAAAGTAATTGCATCTAAATCATTCAATATTGGTACTGTTCGTATGCTTTTAAATAAAGTAGAAAAAGATGAGTGGGATTACATGAAGGATTGGATTAAGAAAACAACCTTGGGTATTCATCCTATCCATGCCATTGGTTCAGGTGGAAACATCAATAAGATTTACAAAATGACTAAAAAGGAAAACAATAATATTAGTTATAGTAAATTAAAAGGAATATATGAAATGCTTAATTCATATACTTATAACGAGCGCGTGGAAGTGTTGAGTTTAAAGCCTGATAGGGCAGATGTAATTGTACACGCAGCAAAAATATTTATTACAATTATGAAAACTGCTGAAATGGAAACCATTTTTGTTCCTCAAATTGGTCTGTCGGATGGTATTGTGCATGATTTGTACGAAAAACAAAACAAATAATTAACACAATAATAATACAATGCGATTATTTAGCATAGCAATGAGTTGTTTTATAGTATTAAATGCATTTGTTTTACAATCAGACGTTGCTTTTAAAACAATTCTTGTTAACGATAAATCTGCCCATATTAAGATTGATGATTTTGGTAACACATATGTCATTACTAAAACTGAAATTTTGAAATACACTATTAATGGACTATTCATGAAGTCTTTTAGTGCAAAACGATATGGAAGTATTGATTTTGTTGATGTTACGAATCCTTTAAAAATTTTAGTTTATTATAAAGATTTTCAACAAATTTTATTTTTAGACAATCAACTTACTGCTGCTAGTAATATGATATCACTTGAAAATTTAGGTTTAGAGCAAACCAGCTTAGTATGTACTTCTGTAAACAATAGTTTTTGGTTGTTTGACAAGCAAAATAATTCCTTATTACGTTTTAATGCGAAATCTAATCAACTTGTTAAAATAGATAATTTAAAACGTGTTTTGGATATGGATTTAAAACCTAATTTTTTGAAAGAAAAGAATAATTACGTGTATTTAAATTGTCCTGATGAAGGCATTCTAGTTTTTGACATGTATGGTTCTTTTTTAAAAACCTTGCCAATCAAAAAACTGTTCGAATTTGATATTAAAAATGAGAACATTATTTACTTTAAAGATAATAGCTTGAACGAGTACAAGACAAAAATGTTTACGACCAACAGCAAACCTTTTAGAGATTCTTTGATTAAAACAATTTATTGGCAAGGAAATCATTTTTACAAAGTTTATCAAGATTCTGTTATTCAAGTGATAAAAACAGATTAGAAATTGAAGGAGTTAGATTAAACTAAAAAGGTTGTTTGAATTATTCAAACAACCTTTTTAGTTTAATTATATTGAGTAAAACTTATGCTACTCCTGTTTTTCTAACACCAGCAGTTTTTTTAACACCTGTGCTTGTTTTTGCTTTAGTTGTATCTTTAGTTACTGTTTTTTTAATTGTCGCTTTTTTCTCAGTAGCAGCTTTTACGATTTTTTCAGTTGCTTCATCCTTGCCAGCAGTGGCTTCTTTAACTTTGAGATTTCCTGTTGATTGTAATCCGTTATACCAAGTAAATAATTTTTTCATATTACTTGTATAAACGCGTTCTTTATCATAGTCTGGTAAAACAGATTCAAAATAACTCGCAACTGCTTTATCATCCGATTTGGAGTCTAGACATGGGCCACCATTTTCTTTATCAAATATGGATTTCATGATTTCAGCAACAGGTTTATCTTCTCCTGTTGTAAACATACTGATATCTTCTAATGAACTTACTTTCGCTGTTGAACTAATTGAAGAACGTTTTTTATCTGTTAATCCTTCAACTATAATTCCGTTTTTTGTTTGAGCCACTACCTTAAATAATCCAGATTGGCCACTAATTGCAATAATTCCCGTTAAATCGATCATGTTTTTTCTAAAAGTTTATAAAACAAAATTAATAAAATTTTGGGTATTCACAAATTCTGTTTTTTATTCGCCCATATTCAAATTCTATTTTTCATTATAATTTGAATATCATATTTATTTTTTTTCTGTTTGTTATGTTAATTCGTAGATACTAATGTTTTCAGTAAAACAGAACCATAAAAGGCAGAAAATAGCCACTCTCTTAATAAAAAAAATTATCCATCAAAATCTATTTATAGATATTTTTCAATAATTTCAATTATTCTACTTATATCCTCTGTTTATTGGGCTTTTAGGCATTTTCAACTTTTTCTGCACATTTCATAATGTTAAAAAAACCCCCTTAATGTTAATTTCATTTTTAAAAAATCCAATCATTTTTAATGATGTTTGTAAAAACAAATTATAATCTCATTTGTAATAACAGTAAGAATAAATAAATTAAACAATAATATATATGAACGAACCAATACTTGCAGAAAATAAAGATCGTTTTGTGATTTTTCCTATAAAACACAATGATATTTGGGAATTCTATAAAAAATCAGAAGCAAGTTTTTGGACTGCTGAAGAGATTGATTTATCAAATGATAATGCAGATTGGGATAATAAGTTAAATGATAATGAACGTCATTTTGTAAAACATGTTTTAGCTTTCTTCGCTGCAAGTGATGGTATTGTTAATGAAAATTTAGCAATCAATTTTTTAAATGAAGTTCAATATCCTGAAGCGCGTTTCTTTTATGGCTTTCAAGTGATGATGGAAAACATTCACTCAGAAACTTACTCTTTGTTAATTGATACGTATATTAAAGATCCCGCTGAAAAAGATAAATTATTACATGCCGTAGAAACAGTTCCTTGTGTTGGCAAAAAAGCAGAATGGGCTTTAACTTGGATTCAAAATGGAACATTTGCAGAGCGCTTAATTGCTTTTGCAGCCGTAGAAGGGATATTTTTCTCAGGTTCGTTTTGTTCTATTTTTTGGTTGAAGAAACGTGGTTTAATGCCAGGTTTGAGTTTTAGTAATGAATTAATCTCTCGTGATGAAGGCCTACATTGTGATTTCGCATGTATGCTATATGCAGATCACATTAAGTATAAATTACCAAAAGAACAGGTTATTAAAATTATCACTGACGCTGTTGTGATTGAAAAAGAATTTGTATCTGACGCTATTCCTGTTCGTTTAATTGGAATGAATGCTGATTTAATGTGTCAATACATTGAGTTTTGCGCAGATCGTTTATTATTGGCATTAGGATGCGACAAATTTTATAACGCGTCTAATCCGTTTGATTTTATGGAAATTATTTCTCTACAAGGCAAAACAAATTTCTTTGAAAAGCGTGTAGCTGAATACCAAAAATCAGGCGTTATGAATAATAAGGAAGAAAATAACGTATTTAATCTGGATGAAGATTTTTAGATAAAATCGTTCATCGGCAAAATCCCTAAATTGAACTGTAAAATATCAGTGCAACGAGTTAAAAAACTTGTATGGGAAAACTAGCCTCCAGAAATACGTTCATTAAATGTTAAATTTTTGTTGCTTCGCTTGAAGCATTGAAAACAAAGAGAAAAAATAATTAACCACCACTTTGTTGAAAACCAAATGTGGCAAACAAAAAAAAAGAAGAATATAGTTATAACTTGTTATAGCGAAAATGATACTGAAAAACTAAACTAAAACTACTAAAAACTAAAGGCGATGTTTGTAATTAAAAGAGATGGTACTCAAGAATCTGTGAAATTTGATAAAATCACAGCGCGTGTTCAAAAGCTTAGCTACGGCTTAGATCCAGCTTTTGTTGATCCTATTCAAGTAGCTAAAAAAGTAATTGATGGTGTTTACGATGGTGTAAGCACAGTTGATTTAGATAATCTTGCCGCAGAAACTGCCGCATCATTAACTACAAAGCATCCTGATTATGCTCAATTAGCATCACGTATTGCTGTAAGTAATTTGCATAAAAATACAATCAAATCATTCTCAAAAACAATTGAGATTTTATTTAATTATGTTGATCCAAAAACAAATCAAAAAGCATCTTTAATTGCCGAAGATGTTTATGAAATTGTTATGAAGAACGCACAGTTATTAGATTCATCTATTATTTATGATAGAGATTTTGGTTATGATTATTTTGGTTTTAAAACCTTAGAGCGTTCTTATTTATTAAGAACACATGGTAAAGTTACTGAGCGTCCGCAACACATGTTAATGCGCGTGTCAATTGGTATACATAAAGAAGATATTGCAGCAGCAATTGAAACATATAATTTAATGAGTGAGCGTTGGTTTACACATGCAACACCAACATTATTTAATGCAGGTACTCCAAAACCACAAATGAGCTCTTGCTTTTTATTACAAGCAAAAGAAGATAGTATTGATGGAATTTACGACACATTAAAACAATGTGCTCGTATATCTCAATCAGCTGGAGGTATTGGTTTAGCAATTCATAAAGTGCGCGCAACAGGTTCTTATATTAAGGGAACGAACGGAACCTCAAATGGTATTTTGCCAATGCTTAAAGTATTTAACGAAACAGCTCGTTACGTTGATCAAGGTGGCGGAAAACGTAAAGGTTCAATTGCCGTTTATTTAGAACCTTGGCATGCGGATATTTATCAGTTTTTAGATATTCGTAAAAATCATGGTAAAGAAGAAATGCGTGCTCGTGATTTATTTACAGCGTTATGGATTCCTGATTTATTTATGAAGCGTGTAGAAGCAGAAGGAATGTGGAGTTTAATGTGTCCTAACGAATGTCCTAATTTATTCACAACACATGGTGCAGAGTTTGAAGCATTGTATACTAAATACGAAGCAGAAGGTAAATTCCGTAAACAAGTTCCAGCACGCGAATTATGGGCAGCTATTATCGATTCGCAAATCGAGACAGGAAATCCTTACATGTTATTTAAAGATGCGTGTAATTTAAAATCAAATCAATCTCATTTAGGTACAATCCAATCTTCTAACTTATGTACTGAAATTGTTGAATACACAAGTCCTGATGAAGTAGCGGTTTGTAATTTAGCATCTATCGCCTTACCTCGTTTTGTTGATGAAAAAACAGGAACATTTGATCACCAACGTTTATTTGATGTAACGTATATCATCACTAAAAATTTAAATAAAGTAATTGACCGTAACTACTACCCAATTCCTGAGGCACGTAATTCTAATATGCGCCACCGTCCAATTGGATTAGGAGTTCAAGGTTTAGCTGATGCATTTATTTTAATGCGTTACCCTTTTGAAAGTGAAGAAGCTAAAAAATTAAATGCTGAAATTTTTGAAACAATTTATTATGCTTCAATGACAGCTAGTAAAGATTTAGCAATGGTTGATGGCGCTTACGAATCGTATCCAGGTTCACCATTATCAAAAGGCATTATGCAATTTGATATGTGGGGTGTAACACCAAGCCCACGTTGGGAATGGAACATATTAAAAGAAGAAGTTGCAAAATACGGAGTGCGTAACTCATTGTTATTAGCACCAATGCCAACAGCATCTACTTCTCAAATTTTAGGTAACAACGAATGTTTTGAACCATATACATCTAACATTTATAGCCGTAGAGTTTTAAGTGGTGAGTTTGCTGTTGTAAACAAACATTTATTGCGCGACTTAGTAAAATTAGGTATGTGGAACGACGCTCTAAAAAATAAAATCATTGGAGCAAATGGTTCAGTACAAAACATTCCTGAAATTCCTCAAAACATAAAAGATATTTACAAAACTGTTTGGGAAATTAAACAACGTACTATTATTGATATGGCTGCCGATCGTGGTGCATACATTTGCCAATCTCAATCATTGAATTTATTTATCCAAGATGCAAACTTTGCAAAGTTATCTTCAGCACATTTTTATGCTTGGAAAAAAGGTTTGAAAACAGGTATGTATTATTTACGTACAAAAGCGGCAGCTGATGCGATTAAGTTTACAGTTGATCAAGCTGCATTATCTATACCTGTGTTAGGTAACGAAGATGCTTTATTATTTGAACGCGGCCAAGAGCATGTTATTAGCTTAGAAGAACAACAAGCGCAATTAGCTTGTAGTTTAGATAATCCAGATGCTTGCGAAGCTTGCGGATCTTAATAACCTAAGAAAATAAAGTTTAACCCTAAAAAAAACCTCTCTAATTATTTAGAGAGGTTTTTTTTTTATCTTTTTCAATTTTAGAAAAGAATTTCGATAAGGAAATATCAAAGTAATTACAAATTCTCTTTTTTAAAATTAATGTATTCCAAAAAATTTTGGCGTTTTCCGTTTTTAAAAATACATCAATTACAAGGTTGCCAAGTCTATTACAAAACGGTATTTTACATCTCCTGCTAACATGCGTTCAAACGCTGTATTGATATAATTCATTTTAATTACCTCTACATCTGACACAATGTTATGTTCTGCGCAGTAGTCAAGCATTTCTTGAGTTTCTGGTAAACCACCAATCAAAGAGCCTGCTAAACTTTTTCGTCCGCCAATTAAACTAAATGCCATTATTTGTGACGGTGTTGGTGGTGCACCAACACAAATCATAACGCCATTGGTATCAAGCATAGCTAAATAATCGTTGTAGTTATGTTGTGCAGAAACAGTATCAATAATAAAATCAAATTTTCCCTTTAAGTGAATTAAATCTTCTGTGTTTTTAGTATTTGCAAAATGATGGGCACCAAGCTTAAGTGCATCTTGTTCTTTATTTGCAGATGTACTCAACATCGTTACCTCTGCACCAAATGAAGAGGCAAATTTTACCGCCATATGTCCTAAGCCGCCTAAACCAACTACAGCTACTCTATGTCCTTTTCCAACTTTCCAATGACGCAATGGTGAGTAGGTAGTAATCCCAGCACACAATAATGGTGCAACGGCTTGCAACGGTAATTTATCTGAAATTCGTAAAACAAATGCTTCATCAACAACAATTAGTTTTGAGAAACCTCCATAGGTAAATCCACCTAATTGCTTGTCTTTACTATTATAGGTGCTTGTTGAGCCATTTCTGCAAAATTGTTCTAATCCCCTTTGGCAGTTGTCGCAATCTCTGCAAGAGTTTACTAAACAACCTACACCAGCTAAATCTCCTACTTTAAACTTTTTAACATGCGCACCTACTTTTGTGACACGGCCCACGATTTCATGTCCTGGTACAACAGGAAAATTAGTTGATCCCCACTCATTGCGTACTTGATGTAAATCAGAGTGACACACGCCACAAAATAAAATATCAAATTGTACATCGTGTGGACCGACGTCTCTGCGGTTGAATTCAAAATCACTCAATGCTTCTCCGGCATTTTTAGCGGCATATCCTTTAGTTAATGACATAGTATTATATTTTTTTATTGAAAATAAGTGAGTTAATGATGTATGTAAAAGTACATTAAAAATGGATGCTAATTTTTTTATTAAATAATTATTTCCAACGTTTCAAGCTCCATTGTATGTGTTGCATTTCATTCAAAAAAGTCCATGCAACCAGTCTACTTACTTTATTCCCTTGGGTCATCTGAATTGTTTTTACAGATACAACACCTGCTTTTTTTAAGGCCACATAAATGGCAATTAAATGTTCGCTTTTAGAAACTAAAGACGTAAACCATAAACTACGTTCTTTGAATTCAATACTTTCAAAAATCATTCTTGTAATAAATCCAACCTCACCACCTTTACACCATAGTTCGTTAGTTTGACCTCCAAAATTCAGGACAGGTTTTACTGTTTTTTTATAACCTAAATTTTTCCATTTCTTAGATGAACCAAATTGAGCTTCTTCTGCAGATGAATGAAATGGAGGGTTACATAGTGTGATATCAATTATTTCTGTTGGCTTAATGATTCCTTTAAAAATAGTCAATGCATTTGCTTGATGCCTGATATCAATAACGTTTGATAAATCATTTGCGCTTACAATTTGTGACGCTACTTTTACAGAAAAAGCATCGCTATCAGAACCAACAAAATACCAACCATATTCTTTATGTCCAATTAATGGATATATACAATTAGCTCCAACACCAATATCTAAAACTCGAATGGATTTTCCTTTTGGAATAATTCCTCCGTTACTAGAACTGAGTAAGTCTGCTATATTATGAATATAATCAGCTCTTCCAGGAATGGGAGGGCATAAATAATTTTTTGGAATATCCCAATGTGTGATGCCGTAAAATCTTTGCAACAAAGCTTTATTGAGCATTTTTACAGCATCAGCATTTGTAAAATCAATGGTTTCAATTTTAAATTTATTAATTATTACAAATGATTTTAGCTCAGGACAAACTTCTACTAATTCAGTAAAATTGTAACTGGCGTGATGTTTGTTTAGTGGATGCAATCCACTATTTTCATCTTTTTGTTTATTTATTTTGCTATTCAAACAGTAGGTTTTTGAGAACGAAAGTAATAAAGATTATGATGAAAAGTTCTCAAAAAATAAATTATAAGCTTACATTTATACTTTAAAATAAACACGCCATGAACGAAGCCATTAGAAAACTAGAACCCACTGTGATGTGGAATAAATTTGCAGATTTAAATGCTGTGCCACGTCCTTCAAAAAAAGAAGAACGCGTTATTCAATTTATAAAGTCATTTGGCGAAACATTAAACTTACCCACGTATGTTGACGAAGTAGGGAATGTAATTATTAAAAAACCAGCTACTAAAGGAATGGAAGATAGAGTAACCATTGTGTTGCAAAGTCATTTAGATATGGTGCATCAAAAAAATGCAGCAACTAACTTTGATTTTAATACACAAGGTATTGAAATGTTTGTTGAAGGAGATTGGGTAAAAGCTAACGGTACCACGCTTGGCGCTGATAATGGAATTGGTGTTGCATCCATCATGGCGTTGTTAGAATCAACAACTATTCCACATCCTGCGTTAGAAGCTCTATTTACAATTGACGAAGAAACAGGAATGACAGGCGCTTTGGCATTGAAAGGTGGATTGTTAGACGGTAGTATCATGTTGAATTTGGATACAGAAGACGATGATGAATTAACCATTGGTTGTGCTGGAGGTGTTGATATTACTGCTACTGGAACGTATACTAGTGAGGCTACCAAACATAACATGGCTTATAAAATTTCGGTAAAAGGTTTAACGGGTGGACATTCAGGAATGGATATTCATCGCGGAAGAGGAAATGCAAATAAAATCATGAATCGTTTATTATTAAACTTAACACGTGATTTAACTATTGAGATTGCCTCTATTGATGGTGGCAGTTTAAGAAACGCAATCCCTCGCGAATCTGTTTCAGTTATAACTGTAGGCGATGCAAATAATTTGAAAAAAAGTATTCAAGAATTTGAGAGTATTATTCAAGCTGAATACAAAACAACGGATCCTAATGTAATTATTACCATTGATGAAACTGAAGTTCCAACACAAGTAGTGTCTGCAGATTTTCAGTATAAATTATTACGCAGTATTTACGCATGTCCTTTTGGTATATATCGCATGAGTTCTGATATTGCAGGCTTAGTCCAAACTTCAAACAATGTGGCACGTGTGATTGTAAAAGATGGAGCCTATCAAATTCAATGTTTAACACGTAGTTCAGTGGATAGTGAGAAGTTAGATTTACAACATGCAATTACCTCTGCATTTGAATTGATGGGAGCTAATATTATTGCGGCAGGATCTTATCCAGGCTGGACTCCTAAACCATCTGCACCCATTGTGAAATTAATGAGCGATTTGTATAAAGAACGTTATCATTCTGAAGCAAAAGTAAGTGCTTGCCATGCAGGTTTAGAATGTGGAATTTTAGGAACAAATTATCCCGACATGCAAATGATTTCTTTTGGGCCAAATATTAAAGGCGCTCATTCACCTGATGAAAGAGCTCAAATAAGTTCAGTACAAAAATATTGGGGTTTTTTATTAGAAACATTAGTTCGAATTCCAAAAAAATAAATTTACTATAGCATGATAGCAATTAATCATACATTAATTTCTGAAGATATTTTTGACAAAAAATTTGTGTGCGACTTAACTGCTTGTAAGGGCGCTTGTTGTGTTGCAGGAGATAGTGGAGCACCATTAAGTAAGAAAGAATTGAAGCTGTTGGATAAAGTGTATCCAATTGCAAAGCCATACATGAATGAAAAAGGTATAGCGGCAGTTGAAAAGCAAGGAACGTATGTTTTAGATTCGGATGGAGATTATACAACCACTTTAGTGAGTGATGGCGAAGAGTGTGCTTTTGTATTTTTTGATTCAAATAATATTGCTAAGTGTTCGATTGAACAGGCTTATTTGGATGGCAAAACAGATTGGAAAAAACCAATTTCTTGTCATTTATATCCAATTCGTATAACAGAGTATAAAGAGTACGATGCGGTAAATTACCATAATTGGCATATCTGTAAACCAGCTTGTGAATGTGGAAGTGCATTAAATGTGCCTGTGTTTAAATTTTTAAAAGAACCTTTAATTAGAAAATATGGCGACGATTGGTTTACCGAGTTAGAGGCCGTTTATGAAGTCTACGCTAAGAAATCGAAAGGGAAATAAAGGTAGTTTTCAGTTTTTCTTAATTTTGTAAAAAACTAAATAAAACGTATATTTGTTTCATAAAATTTAAAATCATGACACACTTAATATTAGGCATGGGTACCCAAGAAATTATAATTATTTTAGTTATAGTTTTATTAATGTTTGGAGGAAAGAAAATTCCAGAATTAATGAAAGGTTTAGGAAAAGGAATGAAAGAATTTAAAGATGCTTCTAAAGGCGAAAGCACTTCAGAAGGCGAGAATAAATAATTAAAAAAAATCACAAAAAAATAAGCGTCTTTCAAACTGATTGACGCTTTTATTATTTAATATAAATAACAGTGTATACATTTTCAACCATACAAAATCTTCAAACAGATTTAATCGCTGGTAACATCACCTGCGTTCAATTAGTTGAAGATTCTATTAAAACCATTGAATCCAAAAAACATTTAAATGCATTTTTAGAAGTGTTTCATATTTCAGCAATGGAGCAAGCGAAGCGTGTAGACGAAAAAATAAAATTAAAAACACAAGGAAAATTAGCAGGAGTAATTGTTGGTTTAAAAGATAACATTTGTTATAAAGGTCATAAGGTTTCAGCTTCTTCAAAAATTTTAGAAGGTTTTGAATCACTTTATTCTTCAACAGTTGTAGAGCGTTTATTAAATGAAGATGCTATTATCATTGGTCGTTTAAATTGCGATGAATTTGCAATGGGCAGCAGTAATGAAAATTCGGCTTACGGAAAAGTATTAAATCCATTAAATGAAAAAACAGTTCCAGGTGGTTCATCAGGAGGAACAGCAGCAGCAGTTGCAGCAAATTTATGTCACGTTGCCTTGGGTTCAGATACAGGTGGCTCTATTCGTCAGCCAGCTTCGTTTACAGGAACAGTTGGATTAAAACCTACATACGGTAGAGTATCGCGTTGGGGCTTAATTGCATACGGTTCTTCATTTGATCAAATTGGGCCAATAACAAAAACCGTAGATGATGCCGCTTTATTATTGCAAGTAACAGCAGGTGCTGATGAATTTGATACAACAGCTTCTCAAAAAGAGGTTGAAAATTATTCAGAAGGATTAGGCCAAACTAAAAAATATAAAATCGCTTATTTAAAAGAATGTGTTGAGGCAAATGGTTTAGATGCTGAGGTTAAACAAAAAACATTAGATACTTTAGAAAAATTAAAAAATGATGGCCACACAATTGCATCAGTTGATTTTCCGTATTTAGAATTTTTAGTACCAACTTATTATGTTATTACAACGGCTGAAGCATCATCTAATTTATCACGTTTTGACGGCGTTCATTTTGGTTATAGAAGTCCAAATGCGACTGATTTAGAAAGCACTTATAAAAAATCACGCAGTGAAGGTTTCGGTAAAGAAGTAAAGCGCCGTATCATGTTAGGTACTTTTGTATTAAGCGCTGGTTATTATGATGCGTATTATAGTAAAGCACAAAAAGTAAGAAATAAAATTCGTCAAAAAACACGAGAAATTTTATCTGAGTACGATTTCATTGTAACACCTTCAACTCCCGGAACAGCTTTTGAGTTTGGCAAAAACAGTGCCGATCCAATCAAAATGTATTTAGAAGATATATTTACTGTGCAAGCAAATATTGTTGGTTGTCCTGCTATTTCAGTGCCAAACGGACTTCATAGTAATGGCTTACCAATAGGTATACAAATAATGGGAAGAGATTTTGAAGAAGCAGATTTATTTAACATCGCAAAACAAATGATGCATTAATGTGTTTTTAGTTTAAACGATTCACCCTCCTAATATTAATTTTTTTTAGATGTTAGGTAATAAAAAAAACAAACATGGAAATTACAATTGATAGCGTTATTGACGCTCTAAAATATGTAGACGATCCAGATCTTAAAAAAGATTTAGTGACTCTTGGAATGATAAAAGATGTTGCGGTAGATGGTAAGAATGTTTTATTTACTGTTGTATTAACAACCCCTGCATGTCCAATGAAAGACATGATTCACAACGCTTGTGTGAATGCAATAAAATTTTATGTTGATAAAGAGGCCATTGTTAATGTAACTATGACATCTAACGTTACATCAACGCGTAGTACAGATAATTCAACATTATCTAAAATTAAAAATATTATCGCCGTTGCCTCTGGTAAAGGTGGAGTAGGGAAGTCAACAGTTTCAGCAAACTTAGCAGTAGCATTAGCAAAGCAAGGTGCAAAAGTTGGTTTGGTTGATGCAGATATTTATGGTCCGTCGCAAACCATTATGTTTGATGTACAGAATGATATGCCAGCCAAATCAGAATTTGATGGTAAACCAAAAATGGCTCCAGTTGAAAGTTATGGGGTTAAATTAAATTCAGTTGGATTTTTAGCAGGCCCAGATCAGGTTATTGCATTGCGTGGCCCAATGGCATCTAAAGCATTAACACAATTGTTTATGGATACGAATTGGGGAGAATTAGATTATTTAATTATTGATTTACCTCCTGGTACAGGCGATATACAAATTACATTGTGTAGCACCATTCCAATTACAGGTGCAGTTGTTGTAAGTACTCCGCAAGCTGTAGCATTAGCGGATGCTCGAAAAGGAATTGCATTATTTAAATTGCCAGCTCTTAATGTCCCTGTTTTAGGTATTGTTGAGAACATGGCTTATTTTACGCCTGAAGAATTGCCTGAAAATAAATATTATATTTTTGGAAAAGATGGTGCAAAAAATTTAGCAGAAGAAATGAATTTACCTTTACTTGGTCAAATTCCTTTAGTACAAAGCATCAGAGAATCAGGAGATATTGGGCGACCAGCCGTTTTACAAGAAACAACTCCGCAAGCCTTGGCGTTTAGAGAAATGGCGCAAAACATTGCGCAGCAAGTGGCTATTTTAAATGCCAATAAAATGAAAGAGTCTGTAACTTCTTAATGGAATAAAAAAACGTTTGAACGAAAGATTTATCGCTTGAGTTCAAACGTTTGTAAATCTTTCAGTGGTTGTTCTTCAGAAATGACTTCAGTTACTTTTGATAAAGGAGAACCAACATAACACCAGTCGATAAATGTATTGACATTTTCTTCTTCGCCTTCCACTTCAATATACACATCACCGTTGTGTAAATTTTTGACTAAACCAGTAAGATTTAATTTCATTGCTTTAGATTGCGC
Organism: Bacteroidia bacterium; assembly: GCA_044353195.1. Classification (GTDB taxonomy): domain Bacteria; phylum Bacteroidota; class Bacteroidia; order B-17B0; family Aurantibacillaceae; genus UBA4416. The sequence continues at coordinate 47,322 of JBILCJ010000001.1, forward strand.
AAACACGCGGTAATTGACACGTTGAACTTTTCCTTTTACAAGAATAGTATAATGTCTAAGTGTTTTTATTTTTTTCATTTACGCAATGATGCTTATTTATTAAGCGTTTCTAAATTGCGATGTTCTGTTTTATTCAGTTCTTCTTTACTTAATGATTTAAAATAATCGTAAGTTATTTTCAAACCTTCAGCTCTGTTTACCTTAGGATTCCAACCTAATAATTGTTGCGCCTTTGTAATATCAGGTTTTCTTTGTTTAGGATCATCTTTTGGCAGGTCCAATGAAATTAATTTTTGATTAGAACCTGTTAGTTTTAAAATTTCATCAGCAAAATCTTTTATAGAAATTTCATCAGGGTTTCCGATGTTTACTGGCAAATGATAATCACTCATTAGTAAACGATAAATACCTTCTACCAAATCATCTACAAAACAAAAGCTACGAGTTTGACTTCCGTCTCCAAACATAGTTAAATCTTCTCCACGAAGCGCTTGACCTATAAATGCTGGTAATACGCGCCCATCATTTAATCTCATTTTTGGTCCGTATGTATTAAAGATACGAATGATACGAGTTTCTAACCCATGCGTTTCGTGATAAGCCATTGTTAAGGCTTCCATGAAACGTTTTGCTTCATCGTAACAACCACGTGGTCCTACAGGATTTACATTTCCCCAATATTCTTCTGTTTGAGGATGTACCGCAGGATCTCCATATACTTCACTTGTTGAGGCAACTAATACTCGTGCTTTTTTAACTCTAGCAAAACCTAGTACGTTGTGTGTTCCCAAGGATGAAACTTTTAACGTTTGAATTGGAATTTTTAAATAATCAATTGGACTTGCAGGTGATGCAAAATGTAAAATGTAATCGATGTTTCCAGGTACGTGAATAAATTTAGAAACATCATGATGGTAAAATTCAAATTGAGGAAGTTTAAAAAGATGCTCAATATTTTTCAAATCACCTGTAACCAGGTTATCCATAGCCACAACGCTCATTCCTTCTTTGATAAATCGATCACATAAATGTGAACCTAAAAATCCTGCTGCTCCTGTTATTAAAATTCTTTTTTGCATAAGTGTATCAACCTAATTTGTTTAATTGTTATTTCTAATTTATTAATTCGTATTGATTCCAACACAGTAATAATTGTAACCAAGTTTTTTCATGTCTTGAAAATCGAAAATATTTCTACCGTCAAATAATGTTTTTTCATTTAAACGTTTTCCTATTTCTTCAAAATCAGGAACTCTAAATTCTGGCCACTCAGTTACAATTAGTAACGCATCTGCATTATTTAAGCTATCATACATATCTAACGAATACGAAATTGTATCACCAATCATACGCTGTGCTTCGTGCATAGCAACTGGATCATATGCAACAACAGTGGCTCCTTCTTTTAATAATTTTTCAATGATGACTAAAGATGGTGCTTCGCGCATGTCATCTGTTTTTGGTTTAAATGATAATCCCCATAGTGCAAATTTCTTTCCTTTTAAATCTCCCTTAAAATGATTTTTTACTTTATTGAAAAGAACTTCTTTTTGATTTTCATTGACTTCTTCCACAGCTGTTAAAACACGCATGTTGTATTTATTTTCGTTAGCCGTTTTAATTAAAGCTTTTACATCTTTTGGAAAACAACTTCCTCCATAACCAACACCTGGATAAATAAATTTAGTTCCGATGCGTGTATCACTTCCAATTCCTTTACGAACCATGTTGACATCAGCACCCATGATTTCGCAAAGATTTGCAATGTCATTCATGAAACTAATTTTAGTTGCAAGCATTGCATTTGCTGCATACTTAGTCATTTCGGCTGATGGAATATCCATAAAATAAATGGGATGACCATTCATTAAAAAAGGTTTATACAGCTTTCTGATTAGTTCTTCAGCTTTTGGATTATCAACACCAACAACAATTCTGTCAGGCTTCATAAAATCTTCGATAGCAGCACCTTCTTTTAAAAATTCTGGATTTGATGCAACATATATTTCTAAATCTGATTTTCTTTTTAGTAATTCTTCTTTTAACGCACCTCTCACTTTTTCTGCTGTTCCAACAGGCACTGTACTTTTAGTTACAACCACCATTGGATGTTGAGCATGTTTCCCGATACTAGAAGCAACAGCTAATACATATTTTAAATCAGCCGAACCATCTTCATCTGGTGGAGTTCCAACGGCGATAAAAACAACTTCAGCACCTTGTATTGCTTCAGCTAAGTTGGTTGAAAAATGTAAACGTTTTTTTTCCACATTACGACTTACCATTTCATCTAAACCTGGCTCGTAAATTGGTAAAATACCTTTATGTAAATTATCTATTTTATTTTGATCAATATCAATACATGTTACATTCATCCCAACTTCTGCAAAGCATGTACCTGTTACTAATCCTACGTATCCTGTTCCTACAATAGCTATTTTCATATATTCAATTAGTTAATTTGACAATGAGTTTATGTGACTATGCTCACGAGACAATAATTGCCGTTTTATTTTTTAAATTGTTTTTAGTTGATGATATAATCTTTGATAATATCTTTATAATAATTTGTAATTTCTCTTTTAACTCACTTGTCGGGTATGATTTAGATTGCTCACAAATGGTTAGCCAATACATAGTTTCATCCGCCTCTTTATGTGCAATTTTTAATTTATGAATAAAATCAGATTTACTTTCTGCATTTTGTGCTTCATGCACATTGGCACCAATTGATGTCCCTGATTTTAATAATTGATTAGCTACAACAAATTTCCTTTTACTTTCTAGAAGTTCAACAAAAGATATCACCTCAATAGAAAATTCTATAGTCAATTTTAATATAGGGTTATCTTTTTGTTCCATTGTCAAATAGTCATATTGACTAATTAATTAATTCTAAAAGGTTAGTACAAATATACTTCAACATTTCTTCCTCCATCTCAGTATGCATTGGTAACGATAAAACCGTTGCGCAAAGTTTTTCTGTAATCGGAAAATCTTCTTTTTTAAATCGGTCGCTTTTATATGCATTTTGTTCATGCAATGGAATAGGGTAGTAAATCATTGCGGGTATACCACGTTCAGCTAATTGCTCGCGTAATAATTTTCTATCAACGCCAATCAATTGTAATGTGTATTGATGAAACACATGCGTAGAATTTTTTACTCTAACTGGTGTTTTTAATTTTGGGTGATTTGCAAAAGCACCATCATAAAAATCGGCAGCTTTATTTCTTGCCGCAGCGTATTCATCAAGATGTTTTAACTTTACTTTTAAAATAGCAGCTTGTATAGTATCTAATCGCGAATTTACGCCTAGCACATCGTGCACATATTGCACGCTTTGACCATGGTGAGCAATCATTCTTAATTTTTTCGCAAGGTCATCATCGTTGGTATAAATAGCTCCACCATCACCGTAACAACCTAAATTTTTACTCGGAAAAAATGAAGTGCAACCGATTGTACCAATGGTTCCAGCTTTCCTAATCGTGCCATCATTAAAAGTATAATCAGCACCAATAGCTTGTGCTACATCTTCAATTACAAATAAATTATGCTTTTGCGCTAAAGCCATGATGCGTTCCATATCCGCACATTGTCCAAATAAATGAACAGGTACAATTGCTTTAGTTTTTGGTGTGATGGCTTTTTCTATGGCTTCAATATTGATATCGAACGTATCTTCATAAACATCAACCAGAACTGGTGTTAAACCAAGTAATCCTATCACTTCAGCAGTTGCAACGTAGGTAAAACTAGCTGTAATCACCTCATCACCTGGCTTCAAATCCAGAGCCATCATGGCAATTTGTAGTGCGTCTGTCCCATTTGCGCATGGAATAACGTGTTTTACGTGTAAGTAATTTTCTAAATCTGCTTGAAATTCTTTTACCGCTGGTCCGTTAATAAATGCTGTATTTGAAATGACTTCTTCAATGCCTGCATCAACTTCAGCCTTTATTTTTAGGTATTGACTTTTTAAGTCAACCATTTGTATTTTTTTTTCTAAAGTTGCCATTCTTTAATTTCAAATTTTAGTATGCGAATATAACGAATTTGCCACAACTAAGTTGGCTTTATGTTTAAAATAATTTGGAGCTATTTCCTACTTTCCGCTCTATCTTTTTTGCATGAAAAAATGTAAAAAAGGATGCCGCTTCTATCAGGGCTAGTTTTTGCTCTAATTTGGATGAGTCTTTCTTTTTCAGGTTCTATAAATGAAATTCTCAGCGACCTTTGTTGTTAAACATCAAAAAAATCATCAGAAAAATTCATTAAATAAACTTTTTCTGTAGCTCGCGTAAAAGCAGTGTATAACCAACGAATGTATTCTTTATTCAACATTTCTTTTGTTAAATAACCTTGATCTATAAAAACGCAAGGCCATTGACCACCTTGTGCTTTGTGACACGTTACTGAATAATTAAATTTAATTTGCAATGCATTAAAATAAGGACTTTTGCGTAAATAATTCATACGAAGGCTTTTTATTGGTTCGTCATTTACATCTTCCATAATATTGGAGAATAATTGCTGTTGTTGTTCTTTTGTAAGCGATGGAACTTCTGTATAAATAGAGTCTAAAAGCAAAGTTAAATTTAGTTCTGGAGTGTTTTCATAGTCGCATAATTTAACCACACATTCAGCAAAATTAAAACCATACATTTCTTTTCGACGAATGATTTTTTTTATTTCTAAACTATCACCATTCGCTATAAATCCAGCTTCAGATTTTTCATCTAACCAATAGTAATTATTTTTCACAACCATCATCAAATCTCCACTACACAAATCTTCTTCCATATAACGTACACGAGCTCTCACTGCTTGGTTAAATAAATTCGCACGCTTATTACTTCTTGTTACCAGTAACACGTCATTATAACCATAATTACTGTAAGCGTTATTGAGTGCGTCTTCTAAATCTTCGCCACTTAATCTTATCACATCTTTGTGCAAACTTATTTTAGGAAAGTCACCATCAAAATTGTCAATACACTCTCTTAAATGAGTTGCATTTTTTAGTATACCACTAGCATCTTGTTGCCTTGCAACTTGCTTTAATTCTACATGTTTTATTTGTAAATGATAACTAGCTTTTAAATAATTTAAATCTAATGCGGGACTTTCATTACTGCCAATCGGAGGTAATTGAGCAGTATCACCAACCATAATTAATTTGCAGTTTGTGCCGCTAAATACATATTCTAGTAAGCTTTCTAATAGGCTATGATACACAGAGTCTGAAGTTGGATTATCTAATCCAATCATAGAGGCTTCATCTACTATAAAAATAGTATTTGTGTGTTTGTTTTCCGCTAAAGCAAAGGCTACTCCACCATCATGTGTGGGAATTTTTATAAATATTTTTTTATGAATTGTTTGAGCAGGTTTTTGCGAATAGTTTGATAAAACTTTTGCGGCCCTTCCGGTTGGTGCTAGTAAAACACTTTTCCATTTAAAACTCGGTAGCGTTTTTGATAGCGCTCCAATCATGTTTGTTTTTCCAGTTCCTGCATAACCTTTTAAAACAAAAATTTCGCGTTCATTTTTATTGCTAATAAAATCAGACAACAACGCAATTAAATTTGATTGATCGCTATTAGGTACAAATGGTAAACAGCTAAAAAAAATTGACGTAAAATTATTATTTGTATAGTTCAATTTTTTTTGGTTTAAATGATGAATTGTTGATGAAATGAATGCTTATTTTCATTATTTTTTTTCAATCCAATCTCCGTGTTCTTTAATCAATTCAACTAATTCATTCACTGCATTTTCACTTGGCACATTTTTTTTAACAACTTCTTTACCTTTGTATAGGGAAATTTTACCAACACCAACACCTACATAACCGTAATCAGCATCTGCCATTTCGCCTGGTCCGTTTACGATACAGCCCATAATACCAATTTTAATTCCTTTTAAATGGTCAGTTCGTTCACGTATACTTTGCGTTGTTTCTTGTAAATCAAATAGTGTTCTTCCGCAACTTGGACAAGAAATATATTCCGCCTTACTAATTCGAGTTCGAGTTGCTTGCAAAATTCCAAAAGCTGTTGAGTTTGTATTTTTCGGCGAGGTACAATTTATTTGTTTTAACCAAATCCCTTCCCCTAAGCCGTCTAAAAGCAAAGCGCCAATTTCAGTTGATGCACCTAATTGAAACGCTTCTTCCGTTAAGTCTACATAATTTCTTTTTAAGATTACAGGTATTGTAATTTGATGCTCTGCCAATGTTACAAACAAACGTCTTAATTCAGGCATTGCATGAGGATTAAACGTGTCTAAAACTAAAACAATGTTTTTCAAATTCTTAATTTTTAAAATAAAATTAGGAGTTAAAATTTCTTTAGTAACAGCAATAAAATTTAATGTATCGTGATGTTTTTCAGAGCTAAAAAATTCGTCTCCACAAAAAAGAGGAAATTGTCTTAATGGATTTTCTAATTTTTTCCACGCTTCGCTATTGTTTATAATTCCTAATGTTCCTGGTATTTCAAAATCGATAGGATTATCTCCAGCATAAATATAATCACATGCCGTATCACTAATATTCCATTTATCTAAAGGAACAGAATAATTGTATCCAACTGCAAAAAGTGACGCTGGTGTAATTTGTTCTTTCGAACTAAAATCTGCAATAACGCGCGGAACGTTATGCCCTCCAATATTTATAACTTCTATGCTATCTCGCTTTTTATAATCGTATGGATTGTAAGATAAAATTATTTTTTCTTTTTCAGTTTCTAGAGGTGTGATAGACTGATGAAGTTTTATTTTTTGTTCTGAGTAGCGATCAGCAAGTAATTTCGCTACAGGCATTTCAAATTCAGGCTCTTCAGTGAGAGAAACTCTGATAGTATCTCCTAATCCATCTTCTAATAATGTGCCAATTCCAACTGCTGATTTAATCCTTCCGTCTTCGCCATCACCAGCTTCTGTAACACCTAAATGCAAAGGATAATTACGGTTTGTTTCAATCATCTTTTGAACTAACAGTCTGTATGCTTGCACCATTACTTGTGTGTTACTCGCCTTCATGGAAATCACAATATTATGGTAATTTGAATCTTCACAAATTCTTAAAAATTCAAATGCTGATTCTACCATTCCTAATGGCGTGTCTCCATATCTGCTTAATATCCTATCGCTTAAAGATCCATGATTTGTTCCAATACGCATAGCTGTTCCGTATTCTTTGCAAATTTTTACTAATGGCGTAAATCTATTTCTAATCCGTTCTAATTCTTTTTCATAGGCTGAATCAGTGTAATCAATTTCTTCAAATTTTTTCTTATCAGCATAATTTCCGGGATTAACTCGCACTTTTTCGATAACACGGGCAGCATATTCAGCGGCGTTTGGTGTGAAATGTATATCTGCTACAAGTGGTGTTTGAAATCCTGCGGCAACTAATTCTTTTTTTATGAATTCTAAGTTTTTTGCTTCATTGATGCTAGGTGCTGTAATTCTGACCAATTCACAGCCAGCTTCAATCATTCTAATACTTTGAGCAACCGTCGCTTTTGTATCCATCGTATCAGTTGTTGTCATACTTTGTATACGAATTGGATTATTCCCTCCAATACCAACACTTCCGCACGTTACTTCACGGGTCAAAAAACGTTTATATTCTGTTAAGCTATGACTGTATGGTAAATATAAATTCATTATTAAAATCTTTATTTTTTATTTCTAATTAACTAATTACTTTATAAAGGATTGGTTTACTTGGACTAGCATCGTTTTCAAAACTTGCTATTTGAATATTTAAAATATAGGTTCCGTCTATAACTTCATTAGGGACATAAATAAACTCGGTAATTGTTTTTTGAAGTTGCGTGTTGAATGGATATTGCCAAAATGCGTGATGTGCTAATAATTTACCTTCGTCATTTTCTCTATCTATAGATGGCAAATCAATTAGTAAATGTTCGACTCCTATTTCATTTAAAAATAGAATACCCTCTTCTAAAATATAAGGTGGATTTGTGTTTGAATATTGAGTTGTTAATTTATTTAATCCGTTACCCAAAGTTCTTATTACAATTGCCTCTGGTTTATTTCCATCTAATGAATTTTCTAATTGTTTTTTTGTGATTACAAAATCTCCGTTATCAAGTTCGGTTGGAAGAATAGTTATGACTTCTGCTAAAAACATGAATTGATTTAAGCATTTATTAATCGTGATAAATTCTTTACTAATATGCCCAACACATTCGGTGTGTGTGCCATTTCCGTGCGGATTAAAAGTTATATTTCTAAAATTAACCGAACCTCCTTTGTTTACATCACCTATCCAATCACCATTTTCTACAGGCTCTAATTTCATGGGGTTGACGTACCAAGCGCTAGTGCAATTTTTATCATTACTCAATGGTATCGAAATATCAATGGGTTGGTAAAAATCCATATTATAGTTTTTTCCTTTATGAAAAATAGTTCCAATCATTTTTTTAGGTGAATTTTTATTTTCTAAATGTATGGTAGAATTTTTTTCTATTTTCATTCAATCTCATAATTTGTAAATTTTTAATTAACATCATCTTTAAAATCCTTTTTTTTGGATTTTTTTTGGATTTTTGTTCTTATAACTTAAAATTCATTACTTTTTAACAAAAAAAAGTTCAAATAGTTTGAGTTTATATAAAAATGTTATATCTTGGTGCCCGAGGTAGTTGCCTTTTTATTTAATTAATTAAACTAATTTTGGTGTAATATGAAAATTTTTTTTACCACACTAGCACTTGCTTTATCAGCAATAATGAATAATTCATTTGCTCAACAAGATCCGCAGTTCACTCAGTTTATGCATAATAAATTAATTTATAATCCAGGTTATGCAGGAACGTCTGATGCGATTTGTTCGAATGTACTTTATCGTCAGCAGTGGGTCAATTTTCCAGGAGCGCCAAAAACTGCCTTAGTAAGTTTTGATATGCCTATAGGAAGTTTGCCAATTGGTGTTGGTTTAAATGTGATGTCTGATCAACTTGGTTTTGATAAATCTTTATATGCTCGTTTAGCTGTTTCTTATAGAAAAGTTATCGGCGCTGGAACATTAGGTTTAGGAATTGATGCAGGTATTCTTCAAAAATCATTCAATGGTGCTTGGGTAACTCCAGACGGTAACGGTGTCCAAGATAACTCTATTCCGGGTTACACTTCAGGTACTGGAACCACAGTTGCTACAAATTCTGGACTTAATAAAATGACTTATGATTTAGGTTTTGGAGCTTATTATACCATTGCAAATAAATTTTATGTTGGTTTATCGTCAACCCATCTTACAGCTCAAGATGTTGCGGCAAATAGTAATGTAAAATATGCTTTAGCACGCCACTACTATATCATGAGTGGTTATACATTTGATTTAACACCTGAACATGCTGTAACTCCTAATATCAATATTAAATCAGACGGAACATCTACTCAGTTAGATTTAAATGTTACTTATATGTTTGATAAAACGTATTGGTTTGGACTTTCTTATCGTATGCAAGATGCCATTGCTCCTATGCTTGGTGCAAAGTTTTTACCAAATAAAAGCCTGAAGGTTGGTTATTCTTATGATATTACAACATCAAAAATGAGAGGTCATAGCTCTGGTTCGCATGAAATTATGTTAGGATATTGTTTTAACGTTAAAAGAACGCCTAAAATTACATCTTACCAAAATGCAAGATTTTTAGATTAATTTGTAACCTTTTAAATAAAATACCGTTAAAGCACCTTAAAAGTTAAATTTAATTGTTAATAAGTTGTTAATAGCCAAAATTGTAACTAAAGTAAAAAATTGAATTATAAAATAAAAGCGCAGAATAAAAGATAACTACAGTTTAAAATCTTTTAAAGCAAAAAACTAAACAAAGTACTATGAAAAAATTAATTGTATTAGCTTCATTTGTTGCCGTTGTTACAGGTTGTAACAAAAAGGTAGGTGAGTTAGTTGGCGTAGAAGGAAGAGAAAAATGGTTCCAGCCAGATCCATTCGGCACACTTTATATTCCAATGGGTAGTTACCACATGGGGCCAAGCGATCAAGAGATTACAATGGCTCATACAGCTAAGTCAAAAATGGTTTCTGTACAAGCATTTTATATTGATGATTCTGAAATTTCTAATAATGAATATCGTCAATTTGTATATTGGGTGAGAGATTCAATTGCGCGTAAATTATTAGCAAATGGATCAGGTCCAGACGCTGAAGATTTTCAAATTTCTCAAGAGGATTTCTTGTCTATGTTTCCTGTTTATAAAGGAGATAATAATCTGCAAGATCCATATATCAATTGGGCGACTAAAATCAAATGGGATAGCGATGATGAAGATTACCGTTTAGATTTACAACCTTTATATTTACCTGAAGGTGAACGTTTTTATAATAGAAAAGAAATTGATACACGTAAATTAAATTACGAGTATTATAGAATTGATATTAAATTGGCAGCATCTAAATACAATCGTTTTGTGCCACAAAAATCACCAGACGTGCAAGACGCTTCGCATGCATACAAGCAATCTGATTACATGAATGGTGTTCACACCAATGAAGGTCAAAATGGAGTTCCGGGTGGATTATCTAATGCAGTTGGAGATCCAAGTAAGGATCCTAAGACATTAGGTACGTATGATGTTACAGACCAAAAATCTGTTGGTAATGGTAATTATACTTCAAATGTTCGTAAGAGTGTTGACCGTTCTGTATTTGTATTAAAAGATGTAATTAATGTGTATCCTGATACATTAGCTTGGGTTCACGATTTCACTTACTCATTTAATGAACCAATGACTAATATGTATTTTTGGCATCCATCTTATGATGATTATCCTGTTGTTGGAGTTACTTGGAAACAAGCGAGAGCATTTAGTATATGGAGATCTAACTTATTGAATAATTATTTAATTGGCACAGAGCAATCAATTGTGAATGATTTCCGTTTACCAACTGAATCTGAGTGGGAATATGCTGCTCGTGGAGGAAATGATTTATCTCCATACCCTTGGGGCGGACCATATATTCGTAACGCTAAAGGTTGTTTCTTAGGCAACTTTAAGCCAATGAGAGGTTCATATATTGATGATGGTGGATTTCAATCAGTTTATATTTATTCATATAATCCTAATGATTACGGTTTATATTGTATGGCAGGAAATGTTTCAGAGTGGACAAATAATGCATTCGACGAATCATCGTATGACTTTTCTCACGATTTAAATCCCGATTATACTTATGAAGCACAAGATAAGGATGCTAATGTTTTGAAGCGTAAAGTAATTCGTGGTGGTTCTTGGAAAGATGTAGGCTATTATTTACAAGTAAGTACTCGTACTTACGAATACCAAGATACTGCAAAATGTTATATAGGATTCCGTAATGTGATGACTTATTTAGGTCGTGCTAAGGGAGATGAAATTTAATAAACACACATAAACACAAATAAACAAACACAAAAACTCAACTAATTAAAAACTAAACAACTATGAGCAAACTTCCTAAAGTAACCGGTTTTAAAAAGTATTTACACTTAGCATCATGTTTTGGTGCAGCAGTTGTAATTGTTGGAGCCTTATTTAAAATTATGCACTGGCCAGGTGCTTCTGCAGCATTAATTGCAGGTCTTGGTACTGAAGCTGTACTATTTATTTTATTCGGTTTAGATATACCTCATGAGGAATACGATTGGTCTTTAGCTTACCCTGAATTAGGTGGCATGGGCGGACATGAAGACGAAGAATCTTCTGAACATAGTAATTTACCTTTAACAAATCAATTGGATAATATGCTTGCTGAAGCAAAAATAGGACCAGAATTAATCGAAAGTTTAGGAATGGGTATGCGTTCATTAAGTGATAATGCATCTAAAATGGGAGATTTATCAAATGCTCATTTAGCAACTAATGAATACGTTGATAGCGTTAGATCGGCGTCTAAAAACGTATCTAGTTTAGCTGATAGCTATTCAAAAGCGGCAGAATCTATGGTTAGTTTAGCAGCTTCAAACGATGTTAGTAGTTCTATTGGTGATTCTTTAGGCAAGGTTTCTAGTAACTTAAACGCATTGAATGCTACTTATGAGTTACAATTGCAAGGTTCAAAAAATCATTTAGAAGCAACTGAGAAATTTTATGGTGGTTTAGCTGATTTAATGAAAAATTTACATGATTCTGTTGATGATACTAAAAAATATCGTCAAGAAATGTCTACATTATCTTCTAATTTAACTGCATTAAACGGTATCTACGGAAACATGTTAGGTGCAATGAATTATAACAAATAATTGTAAATAAATAGTAATGTCACGTTCATTTTTTGAAATGACGATTTAAAATTCATTAAAATATTAATCTAAAAGTAATTATAAAATAATATGGGAGGCGGTAAAGAAACCCCAAGACAAAAGATGATTGGTATGATGTATCTCGTACTAACAGCACTCTTGGCAATGAATACATCAAAACAAGTTTTACAAGGATATTTGGCAGTAAATGAAAGTTTGGCTAAATCTAAAGAAAACTTAAACGAAAACAACATTCGGACAGCTAAATCTTTTGAGGCATCTATTAATGGTAATGCCGGAGCAAGACCTTATTACGAAAAAGCTGTTGAAGCTCAAAAAGAAATCGAAGAGGTTTTTAAATATATTGGAAAAGTTAGAACTAATGTAGTTGTTCACACTGAGCCTGCAACCACTGGAGGCAATGAAAAAGTAGCTGATACTTTAAATTTGCGTCGTATGGAAAAAATTGACGACTATGATATTCCAAGTCATGTATTAGGTTTAGGAGAACCCAAAGCTCCAGAAAAGGGACCTTTAACAGCATATGAATTGAGAGGTAAATTAACGAGTCTACATGACAAGTTGATTTCTATGGTTGAAACCATGCAAAAAGATCCAAAAACTAAGTTGTTAGATGACGATTACCAAGGTATTAAAAAGAAAATAGGTTCAATTAAGCCAGTTGATAGTAAACGTTTAGAAGATGGTATTGAATTTAATTGGGAAATGGATAATTTCTATCATTTACCATTAGCCGCAGTTTATACAAGTTTCAATAAAATTCAAAACGATTTAAAAAACGTTGAGGCTGAAATTTTACAAGTATTTTCAGGTGCTAGTGGGAAATTAGCTATTAAATTTGACCATTTAGAAGCAAAGGTAATTGCACCTTCTTCATACATCCAAGCTGGACAACCTTATAAAGCTGATATTTTATTAGTTGCATCTTCTTCAAAAGCAGCTAAAGGCGATTTAGAGTTTTTGATTGGAGCAGATTCTGCTTCTGGTTCAGGTGGAACTTTATTAGAAACAGTTGAAAATGGTATCGGTAAATATTCTGCTGGAACAGGTGGGCAAGGTGAGCAAACATTTAAAGGTGTAATCAAGTTCAAAAAGCCAGATGGTTCTTTTGATCGTTATCCTTTTTCCGCTACGTATATGGTTGCTGCTCCGGCTGTAGCTGTTGAGGCTGAAAAAATGAATGTATTTTATATCGGTGTTGATAATCCAATTGCAGTTTCTGCTGCTGGCGTATCGCCCACTGATTTAATTGTTAATGCAACAGGTGGTGGATGTACCAAAACTGGTGGTGCTGGTGGTAAGTTTGTTTTAAAATTTACAACAGTTGGAGAATGCGAAATTTCTGTTTCTGCAAAAACGAAAGATGGAACAAAACCTCAAGGTCCGGCAAAAAAGTTTCGTGTAAAGAAAATTCCTGATCCAGTAGCTAAAGTTGGTGGTAAAACAGGTAATGTAGACATGAAAAAATCTGAATTAGCCTCTATTGCTGGTGTTGGAGCTGAGTTAGCTGGATTCGACTTTGATGCCAAATTCATTGTAGTGTCATTTGAATTAAGTGCGGTTGTTAAAGGTAACTTAAAAAGCGAGGCTTGTACAGGCAATAATTTATCTTCTGGGGCAAAGGCTGTTTTAGCTTCAGCCGGAGTTGGAAGTAAAATATTTGTAGATAATGTTAAAGCTAAAGGCCCTGATGGTACTATCAGAAATATTCCTGGAGTAACAATAAAAGTAAAATAAATAATGATGAAAAAGTTTAAACATATTCTATTGTGCGCTGCTGCCATTTTGGTTACAACGAATATTGATGCGCAACCTAGTATTTTCCAACCAGGAGATTACAAAGATGGTGTATATGATAAGGAAAATTCAACTAACCGACGTGTTATACCTTATACGCATTTGCGTGAAGCTGATGTAACATGGGAGAAACGCGTATGGAGAGAAATAGATATGCGTGAAAAACAAAATCAACAATTATATTTCCCTTTAGAGATTGGCGTAAGTCGAATCTCATTACTACAAGTATTGTTTAAGTATATTTTGAAGAATGAGTTGATTGCTTTTAGCGATGAAGAATTTCAAGTTCAATTGGAGCCTTCTGTTATTCGTAATAAAATTGTTAAAATTGATACTGTAGAGCAAATGTCTTATCTCGAAGATGGAACCGAAGTTGCAACTCGTGTTGGCACTTCTGATTCTACTTGGATGTACAGACAATTCCGAAAAATTAGATTAAAAGAAGATTGGTTTTTTGATAAACAAAAGTCGGTTTTAGAGGTTCGTATTATAGGTATGGGGATTTACACTTATGATGAAGAAAAAGAGGCTCCAAAAGAACAGTTTTGGGTTTATTTCCCATCATGTCGTAAATTTTTCGCTAAGCACGAAGTGTATAATCCTAAAAATGATTCAGAACGAAGAACATTTGAAGATATATTTTGGAAGCGCCAATTTGCTAGTGTAATTACGAAAGAAACGAATGTGTTTGATAGACAAATTTCTGAGTACTCAAAAGGTATTGATGCATTGCTAGAATCTGACCGTATTAAAAATGATATTTTTACGTGGGAGCATGATCAATGGCATTTTTAAATCATAAATTGATGCATTAAAAAATCCCCTTTCATTATGAAAGGGGATTTTTTGTTTTTATTCATATAATTTACACTGAAAAAAATTAGGATTGTAATGTTTAGTCTTTGAATAAAGGAAATTTACTCATCATGGTATTTATTTTCAACTTTAGTTTTGCAATTTCTTTAGGATTGTCTTTATGTTTTAATGCAGAGTCAATATAATCTACCACTTTTAAGCAATCTTTTTCATTCAATCCTCTGCTTGTAATAGCTGGTGTGCCGATACGAATCCCAGAGGTAACAAAAGGAGATTTGTCATCAAAAGGAACCATGTTTTTATTTACTGTAATATCAACTTCCCCTAATGCTTTTTCAGCTTCTTTACCAGTAAGTTTTTTATTTCTTAAATCAATTAACATACAATGATTATCTGTGCCTCCTGATATAATTTTATAACCCTTTTCTGTTAGTGCTTTTGCCATCACTTGAGCATTTTTAATTACTTGAACACAATAATGCATGTATTCATCACTTAAACATTCTCCGTATGCTACTGCTTTGGCTGCTATAACGTGTTCTAAAGGTCCACCTTGCGTTCCAGGAAAAACACCCATATCCAAACAGGCACTCATCATTTTTAATTCTCCCTTCAGCGTTTTTTCACCCATAGGATTTTCAAAATCTTTCCCCATCATAATCATTCCACCTCTTGGTCCTCTTAACGTTTTATGAGTAGTGGTTGTTACGATATGACAATGCGGTAAAGGATCATTTAAAATACCTTTTGCAATTAAACCAGATGGATGGGAAATATCTGCTAATAATAAAGCACCTACTGAATCGGCAATTTTTCTTAACCTAGCATAATCCCAATCTCTAGAATATGCTGAAGCTCCACAAATTATCATTTTTGGCTTTTCTTTTTTAGCTATCTCCTCAACTTTATTGTAATTTACTTTACCCGTTTTTTCATCCACACCATAAAATGTAGCGCGGTATAATTTTCCGGAAAAATTTACCGGCGAGCCGTGTGTTAAATGTCCACCATGTGATAAATCAAACCCTAGAATAGTATCGCCAGGTTTAAGACAAGCCAACATTACAGCTGCATTAGCTTGCGCGCCTGAATGTGGTTGTACATTTACCCATGCTGCTCCAAATAATTCTTTAGCTCTATCAATTGCCAATTGCTCTACTTTATCAACCACTTCGCAACCACCATAATAACGCTTGTTTGGCAACCCCTCTGCATATTTATTTGTTAATACGCTACCCATTGCTTTCATGACTTGCTCGCTCACATAATTTTCGCTGGCAATAAGTTCAATACCTCGAGTTTGGCGTTCTTTTTCTTCTTTAATCAATTTAAAAATAGTTGTGTCTTTTTTCATAGTATTTATTTTTTTTCAATATTAAATTTAGTGTAAAGTGTTGAGGTTGCTATGATGAAAAATGCAACTAATGGAGATTCTGCAATTCCCATTAACCATCTACTAAATGTATATTCTTCACCTGATAATTGATTATTAATAATGTAATTATAAAGCATAATAAAACTCGATAATGTAAATAATAAGCTATAAATATAAACAATCCACCTTGTTATTTTTTTATTGTCGCAAATAATTTTAACGGAGTAAAATGAAACCGTAAAATACATGACAACATAAAGAACTGTTAATGGATATTTAGCGTAATACAAAGTTTCATAATTATAATTAGACAGAAACGTTAAGCTTTTTGAAATGAATATATCGTTATTTTTGTAATATGTTTTGTATAATTGATTGTTTATATTTACAAATACAAATTCTCTGCTAAAACCAAGAAAAGCGAAAACACTTAAAATGCTTAAATATTTCAAGGCCATTTTCATATTTTTCCTTTTGCTTTTGAGAATTTATTTACCCATACCATCCATAAGAAAAACACAAAACTGTAGGCGATAAATGTAAATGTATAGGTGTGATTAAATTCGAGATAAGATGGTTTGTAATAAGCAATAAGGGATAAAGAAACTATTCTACAAAGATTTAAGCTATACACTAAAATTATTCCTATCGGTAGATACCATAATTTATGTTTAAAATATCCAGGATAAGCAATAATAAAGATGGCAAATAAAAACATGAGTGTAATTCCATTACACGGTCCGCCTATCCAAACTCCACTAGACCCGTCAATTCCAAACACTTGAAAATCATTAATTTCTCTACTAGAGAAGGTTTTATAGTTTAAAAAAGATAAAATCAGTTCACAAGCATTTATAATTATACGAATGAAATATTGATCAAAACCCGTATATTTTTTTAAAATTAACTCATAAATAAAATAAAAAAACACATAAAGCAAACCTGCTTTTAATAAGAATTTATGAAATGTATTTAGTGTTATGAATTTTACCAAGTTACGTGATATTCTATGTGTTTATGTTTATTATAGATTTTCATCGAGTATTGATATAAATTCGAATTTATAATAGTTAACCAGGGTATTATATCTTTGTGTTCTTTTTAGAGTAGAGTTTTGAACCTCCATATATAATACCTGCTGCAATAAGGAGAGAAATCCCTCCATCAATAGGAATACAAGGTGGTGGCCAACAGATTGGCCCACCACCACCTGGAGGAGGGGGTGGCCCTGCAAAACAAGAGGCAGAGGCCGTTAAGATAAAAAAGCCTAAAAGTTTTGATGTTAATTTCATTATGATAAAAAATTAGTGCGATGCCATAAATGTAATAATTTTTATTTGCACTAACAATTGTATTGTTAAAACGAGTGCAATTTATTATATTTGACACTTAAGTAGACCCACAATTTTGAGCGAAAAGAACAATATTTCAAATTTAAATGTAAATGACCTTAAAGTAATTTGGAGGATTTTTGCAAAAAATTGGTATATTCCAGTTATAATTGTTGCGGTGTTGTATGTGGTAGGCTATTTTTATATTTATAAGTTAACAAATGTTTATCAAGCTTCAGTAGAACTTCTAAAATCAAATGACACGTATTATAAGGAAAATTTAATTACTGACAATAATACTAGTTTTTATGGCGGTACTCAGAGTTTCATTGATAACTCTAATGAAATGCGAATCATTAAGTCTTATGATTTGATGAAAGAAACTATTGATAAATTAAAAGATAAATTACATGTCTCTTATTTTATTATTGGAAGGGTTAGAACAACAGAGCAATTTTCGGGCAATCCATTTAAGATTAATGTCAAAAATATTAATCCACGCTTAAATGAAATGCGTATTAATTTCAGGATTCTTGATTATGATAAATTTCAGTTAAAGTATAATTTAAATGGTGAGGATAAATTAAAAGTTGGAAAGTTTGGAGAAGATTGTATCGATTTAGATTTTAATTTTTTTATTGAAAGAGACGGGAATTTTAATCGTAACTCATTGTCGCAATTGTCGCAAATAGAATACCAATTTAGTGTGCACGATTTAAATAATTTGGTTTATAATTATCAACAAGGGCTTCAGGTATTGAATCCTGATTACACAAATGTTTTAGTATTATCATTAAATGATATTCTACCCGAGAGAGCGGTTTTGATTTTAGACACATTATCAAGGTCATACATAAACAGATCGCTCAATGCACGTTTTGATATTAATGAGCGCACAGTAACTTACATTGATAAGCAATTAGAGGAAGTTCGTTCTTCGTTAAAAGACGTGGAAGATACTATGCAGAATTACAAAAAAGACAACTCTATTTTAGATTTAGAATGGGAGAAAACTGATTTTTTTGCAAAACTTTCTTCTTATGATGATCAAAAATCTAAATTGAAATTAAAGATAGACGCAATCAATGATTTGGAGAAATACATAATTGAAGATAAAGATCCTCAGTTTTTACCACCAAATGTTTTTTTAGTTGATAATGATAATTTTTTAATCTCTTCGGTTAAAGAATTATATTCTTCTCAAATAGAGTTAGGTAAAGTTTTAAGTTCATCAAAAGACATTAACCCAAATGTGATAGAAATTAAACAAAAAATCAAGCAGTTAAAACAAAGCATGTTGGTTTATGTCAATAATACGAGAAACGCCAGTTATAAAATCATTGAAAATTTAAATAGCGAAATTGGAAGTTATGTTGGCGAGATAAAAACAATTCCAAAAAAGCAGCGGGAAATTTTAAACATACAAAGAAAAGTAAACGTAAATGAAGAAATGTTTAACTTTTTATTGCAAAAGAAAGCTAATACAAAAATAGCCAAAGCATCTATTGTTCCAGAAATTAATGTGATTGATAGCCCAAGAAATATAGGTGTTGTTAGTCCAGATAGAAAATCAATTATTTCCAAATTTATCACAACGGGATTGATTATTTCTATTATTATTATTTTACTAAGAGTCTTTTTCTTTACGACTATTCAAACAGTGGAAGAATTGGCAGAAAAAACACATTTGCCAATAATAGGTGATTTACCTTTTCAGAAAAATTTACATAATTTTGGTTTTGCTGTTGAAACGAATCCTAACTCATTCGTTTCTGAAGCATTTCGAACACTACGAACTAATCTGCAATATGTATTTCTTAACGCCCCAAAAAGCACCATTTTAGTAACTTCTAATGGGCCAGGCGAAGGTAAGACATTTACAACCATTAATATTGCCGCCATATTAGCTAAAGGAGGAAAGCGAGTTGTACTGTTAGAGTTAGATTTGCATAAACCTCGAATTCAAAAAGCACTTGAACTTAATGCGGATATTGGAATTAGTACATTTATGGTTGGTGCTAACACCTTGGATGAAATTGTAAAAAACACTCAGATTAAAAACCTTTATGCCATTTTATCTGGACCAATACCTCCAAATCCTTCTGACTTAGTTCTATCTGATAAATTGAAAGAATTGATGGACTATGCAAAACAAAACTTTGACTATGTCTTAATTGATACGCCGCCATTAGGATTATTATCAGATGCCGCTTATTTAATGCAGTATTCTGATATTAATCTATTTGTGTTAAATGCAAAACATGCTAATAAACACGTTTTAAACTTGTTTCATAAAACAGTTGCAGATAATTCAATTAAACATGTTTACTTGGTTTTGAATGGTGTAAAACGCCGGAAAAATAAATATTATTATTCGAGATACGGTTATGGCTATGGTTACGGCTATGGTTACGGCTACGGATATGGTTACGGATATAATAAAGATAAGTCTTAATTATAAATTATATTCTATTTAAACTATTGCAACTTCATGTGAGTGAGGCTGCGAAGCTTTTGAGAAAAATGAAATACTGGTATGCTGTATATGTTAATGTTAGACACGAAAAAAAAGTGGTCGAAAAATTACTTCAACAAAATGTGGAAGCTTATTCGCCTACCATAAAAAAACAGCAGCAATGGAGCGATAGAAAAAAGTGGGTGGAGTTTCCAATGTTAACAGGGTATGTTTTTGTTAAAATAAATTTAATTGAAAAAGAAAAAGTATTGTTTAATCAGAGTGTATTTTCTTTTGTAAAATTTAATAACGAAGAAGCTAAAATTAGAGACGAAGAAATTGATATTTTGAAATCGATTGAAAAAACTGGGTACGATGTTACATCTGAAGTAAAAGGTTTAAAACTAAACGATGAAGTTGAAATTTTACAAGGATTTTTAAAAGGACATAAGGGTATCTTAATTCAATTTGGTTCTGAAGATTATGTGCAAATTGAATTGTTAAGCTTAAAACAAAATGTTAAAGTTAAGGTTCCGAAAAACATCTTGAAACTTAATTAAACTTTTAAGAAATAATATTTAGGATGATTGTTATTGTTGATTACGGTTTAGGAAATTTAGCTTCTGTTGCAAATATGTTTAAAAAGGCTGGAATAAAAAATGTTTGTATTTCTAGTGATGAAAAGGTTATTGCAAAAGCTTCAAAATTGGTTTTGCCAGGAGTTGGTTCGTTTGATGCAGGTATGAAGAATTTAGAAGCTTCAAATTTAATACCGATACTGAACAAGAAAGTGCTTGAAGAAAAAGTTCCAATTTTAGGAATTTGTTTAGGCATGCAACTTCTTACAAAACGAAGTGATGAGGGTGAGAAAAGTGGCTTAGGTTGGATTGATGGGGAAACAGTTAAGTTTAAATTAGATCCATCACTAAAACTAAAAATACCTCACATGGGTTGGAATTATATTACAGTGCAAAAACCAAATCCATTAATTGATAGTAATAGTAAAAACAGATTTTATTTCGTCCATTCTTATTATGTAAAATGTTTCGATCAAATTCAATCTCTTGCAACGAGCCATTTTGGAAATGATTTTACATGCATGGTAATGAAAAATAATATTTACGGCGCACAATTCCATCCTGAAAAAAGCTTGAAATTTGGAATGAGACTTTTAGAAAATTTTTCGAAACTGTAATGGCACTCAAACGAATTATACCTTGTTTGCTTTATGACGGGAGTGGATTAGTAAAAACGATTAAGTTTAAAAATCCAAACTACATCGGCGATCCTATTAACGCCATTAAGATATTTAACGATAAAGAAATTGACGAATTAATAGTGTTAGATATTAATGCTTCAAAGCAAAAAAGAAAACCAAATTTTGAACAAATTGCACATATGGCAAGCGAAGCATTTATGCCTTTTGCCTATGGCGGTGGTGTAAAAACGTTTGAAGATTTTTCAACTTTATATAAATTAGGTATTGAAAAAATAGTAGTGAACTCATTGATACAGGAAAAACCTGAATTGATAAAGAAAGTAGTTGAGCAATATGGCTCTCAAGCAATTGTAGCTTCTGTTGATGTAAAAAAATCAATTTTTAAAGGAAAGCTTCCCTATTCTTATATTGGAAATAAAATAAATGATTCAATATTACATTATGCAAAATATTTAACAAACACACTAGGAGTAGGAGAGTTGATGATAAATAGTGTTGATAAAGATGGAACTTGGGAAGGTTACGATAACGAAATTATATCTCAGATATTAAATCATGTTGATGTGCCTGTTATTGCTTGCGGAGGTTGTGGAAGCATAAATGATTTAAAAAAAGTACTATACGAAACTGATGCAAATGCTGCTGCCATAGGTAGTATGGCTGTATACAGTAAAAAAGGAATGGGTGTATTAATTAATTTTCCAAATAGAGAAGACATAATTATTGAATAGTATGCAGAAAGAAGAGCACTGGGATTTAACCATTAAGCCACAAACACATTGGTATGATTTACGAATAAAAGAAATTTTTAAGTATAAAGATTTGTTATTCTTGTTTGTAAAAAGAGATTTTATTTCAATCTATAAACAAACAATTTTAGGGCCGCTATGGTTTTTTATTCAGCCAATAATTACAGCAATAACCTTTACTGTGATATTTGGAAATTTGGCAAAAATTTCAACTGATGGTTTACCACAAATTTTATTTTATATGTGTGGTATTACTTTATGGAATTATTTTGCTGATACATTAACTAAAACGGCTGATACGTTTTCATCTAATGTTAATATTTTTGGGAAGGTATATTTTCCTCGAATGATTGTGCCACTTTCTGTGGTAGTTTCTAATCTTATTAAATTAGGCATTCAGTTTCTTTTATTTTTATGTATTTGGATTTATTATTTAATCCAAACCGATTTAATTCATCCTAATAAAATGTTAGTATTAATTCCTTATTTAATTATTTTAATTGGATTTATGGCGTTGAGCTTCGGTATTATTATTTCAAGTTTAACTACTAAATACCGTGACTTGAAGTTTCTAGTTACATTCGGAATCCAATTGATGATGTATGCATCTCCCATTGTATATCCTCTTTCCATTGTTCCCGAAAAATACAAATGGATCATTGTTGCAAATCCCGTTACAAGTATTATTGAATCATTTAAATATGCCTTTTTAGGAGTTGGAGAGTTTAATTGGTTTTATTTGGGTTATAGCACGTTATTTACAATCGTTTTATTTATGATAGGTTTGGTTATTTTTCATCGTGTTGAAAAATCATTTATGGATACAGTATAATTTATGAGCAACGTTGTTTTAAAAGTAGAAAATATATCAAAACAGTATCGTCTTGGTCAACTTGGTACTGGCACTATTAGCCATGATTTAAACAGATGGTTTCATAAAGTAAGAGGCAAGGAAGATCCTTATTTGAAGTTAGGAGCTATTAATGATAAAAGTGTTGCTGATGGTAGCGATTATGTGTGGTCATTGAAAGATATTAATTTTGAAGTGAAGCAAGGCGAAGTACTAGGTATTATTGGAAAGAATGGCGCAGGAAAATCAACTTTATTAAAAATATTATCACAAGTTACTGCCCCCACAACTGGGAAAATAAAAGTAAAAGGCCGTATTGCAGCATTGTTAGAAGTTGGAACAGGCTTTCATCCTGAACTAACTGGAAGAGAAAATATTTTTTTGAATGGTGCTATTTTAGGAATGACTAAGAGTGAAATAAAAAGTAAGTTTGATGAAATTGTTGAATTTAGTGGTGTGGCAAAATATTTAGATACTCCTGTAAAGCGTTATTCATCTGGCATGATGGTTCGACTAGGGTTTGCAGTCGCCGCCCATTTAGAACCTGAAATTTTAATTGTTGATGAAGTATTAGCTGTTGGCGACGCTGAATTTCAAAAAAAATGTTTAGGAAAAATGAAGCAAGTGAGTGGAGAAGGAAGAACAGTTTTATTTGTAAGTCATAATATGCCATCTATTAAATCACTCTGCACTAAAGGTTTGTTTCTTGAAAATGGCAATGTGAAATTTGACGGAAATATAGATCAAACTATTTCAAGTTATTTCAATTCAGGAATCACAGCATTAAATCAGATAGGGATTATTCCTGATAATCATCCTAGATATTCAACAGGCGAGGCTAAAATTAGAGAGGTATTCTTATTAGACGAAAAAGAACAGATCACAAATGAACTTTTTTTTAATTCACTTATTAAATTAAAAATTAAAATAGAAGTAGTACAAAAAATTAATGATGTAATTATTGATGTTAAAGTGGTTTCAAAAGATGGGATCATTATTTCATATTCAATTAATTCATCAAATTTAAAAGATCTTTATAATTTAGAGAAAGGTATTTCAGTGTTTGAAGTAACTATGCAGAATCAATTTCAGCCCGGTAGTTATGATTTAACTGTGGGAGTACATTTTGCAAAAGGTGTAACAATAGATTATTTGGAACATATATATCCTTTTGATGTTTTAAACATTGGAAAAGGAAACGAAGACGATTACTTATTAAATTGGCAATTTGGATATATTAATTTGCCGTCAACATGGAAAAAAAATAATTAAAAAAATGATAGAAAATAAAAAAGTATTTATTACAGGAGGAGCTGGTTTTATAGCTAATACAATTATTTCAAGATTAGTAGAAAACAATCAGATTATAGTTTATGATAATTTTCATCGAGATACTTTAAGTTCATCTGTTTATGCTAATCACAAAAATATCTCGATAGTAAAAGGCGATGTTTTAGATTTAGAGTCTTTAACAAAAGCAATGAAGGGAGCTGATATTGTTATTCATGCTGCAGGAATTGCAGGAATTGATACAGTGATAAAAGATCCTGTGAAAACGATGCGTGTAAATATGATAGGCACGGCTAATGCATTGGAAGCAGCATACGTTAATAATGTTAAAGATAGATTTATTGACTTTTCAACTTCCGAAATTTTTGGTTCTTATGCTTTTAAGTCTACTGAAGAAGATAACACTGTATCAGGAAGTGCTGGTGAAGCGAGATGGACTTACGCGGTTAGTAAACTAGCAGGAGAACATTTGGCACACGCTTATTTTAAAAAATATAATTTGCCTACAGTAACAGTTAGGCCGTTTAACGTTTATGGTCCGGGGCAAACAGGAGAAGGAGCTATTCAGATATTTATAAAAAAAGCATTGAAAAACGAAGATATATTTATTAACGGTGATGGAAATCAAATAAGAGCTTGGTGTTATGTTGATGATTTTGTTGAATGCATCATGTTAGCACTTTCAGATAAAAGAGCTGTTGGAGAAAGTTTTAATATTGGTAACGCTCGGGCAGTAACAACTATTTTAGGTTTAGCTGAAACAGTTTTAAGAGTTTTAAAATCTGATTCGAAAATAGTTTTCAAAGATTCATTATCGGCTGATGTAGAGTTAAGAATTCCTAGTGTTGAAAAAGCAAAAAAACTACTAAATTTTAAAGCTAAAATTGATTTAGAAGAAGGTATTTTGATTACGGCCGAATCATTTAAATTAAAGTAATTGCAAAAACTTTTTTTGTTAGGATCTACCAGTTTTGTTGGTAAAAATATTGTAGGAGAATTAAAAAAACACTACGAGGTAATAGAATTATCAAGACCTTATTTTGATTTTTTAGATCCAAAAACATACTCAACGATTGATTTTTCTAAATCAATTATTGTGGATTGCATAAATGTAAATAATGGTAATGTTTATGATATAGAAAATTGTAATTTGAATGGATTCAGATTATTTTTAGATAATATTATTCAACATCATAAACAAACTAAATATATATATATTTCTACTATATCAGTTATTTCTGATGAAATAGTGAGTCAGAATAAATATGTAAAGTCTAAATTGTTAGCTGAAGACTATTTAAAAGAATCAGGTATACTGAATCATATTATTAGACTTACTTATCCTATTGGCAAGGGTGAAAATAAATTGAGATTAACAAGTAGATTAATAAAGGATATTAAAAATAAAGAACATATTACAATTTCAGATATCAAAATTAATTTAACTCCTATAAAATGTCTTGCTGAAAATATTTTTCAACTAACTCAGTTTGAAGAAAACAAAACAACTTTTTTTTCAAACAATGTTTATATTTCATTGCAAGATTTTATAGAAACTATAGGCGAATTATTAAGCATTAAACCAAATTATATAATTAATAAATCTGAAACGCATTTTGAGCCAATTTCCGACAATCCTATAGGGTGCGATGTGAAATTATTAGATTGTTTAAAGGAAATGATATGAATAGTAAAATGAGAGATAAAATTTTCTTTGTTGTACAAGGTTTTCTGAAGTATAACGCATTTAATAGTGGAGTTAAACTGAGAGCTATTTTTTATAAACCATTTTTTAAAAAATTCGGAAAACATGTTCAAATTTCTGATGGTGTCACCATAAAGTATCCATCAGAATTTGAAGTTGGTAGTAATGTAAAAATTGGACAGCATTGTTTTTTTGTTGGTAAAGGTGGTTTAAGTATTGGCGATAATGTTTTAATAGGAGCAGGGTCTAAAATAATTACATCGAATCATAACTTTGAGAACACAGAACTGCCGATTGCGGAACAAGGTATTTCATTTGAAAAAGTTTTAATTGAAGAGGATGTTTGGTTAGGATTTGATGTTAAAGTACTAGGAGGCTCAATAATTAGAAAAGGCACCATAGTTGGAACTAATTCTCTTATCAATGGAAACGAATTTCCGAGTATGTCCATCGTTGTTGGAACTCCTGCTAAATTACTTAAAACCAGATTAAAACGAAATGACTAAAGTTTTTATTGGGCTTTCTGACATTGCTAGTTTTATTGATGATTGGGATTATGGTTTTAAAGAAAATGGATTTGAAACTATAAAAGGGTCTTTGTATTACCAGACTCCAATTCAAAATAGTAAACTTGATTATATCATTCAAAAAAAGTTAGATAAAGTTGGTTATTTTAAACCCGGACGAATTAGCGAAAAGTTTAAGCCTTGGTGGGACAAAAAAGTAAGAGACTCTTATTTAAGAAAAATGATGGCGCAGTGCGACATTTTTGTTTTCATTTGGAGTAGTTTT
Organism: Bacteroidia bacterium; assembly: GCA_044353195.1. Taxonomy (GTDB): domain Bacteria; phylum Bacteroidota; class Bacteroidia; order B-17B0; family Aurantibacillaceae; genus UBA4416. The sequence continues at coordinate 74,009 of JBILCJ010000001.1, forward strand.
CATGCTGATTTTTCTGACTACGAAATTTTAAAAAAACATGGTAAAAAAATTATTACAATCTTTGTTGGTGATGAAGTAAGATGGGAACCGGCCATGAAACAAGAATTTATAAGTGCCAAATTGCCTGTTTTTGAATACAAAGATTACGATTATTCCATAAACAGTTTACGCTCTAGATTAAACTTATTAAGAACAGCAGAAAAATATTCTGATATTATTTTAAGCCAGCCTAACATCATGCAATTAGCTTTAAGAAATTATCAGAATTTACATATTCCTATTGTTGTAAAAGATTATATGGAGTATAAAGCACAACGTCTTAAGCCAATTATTATTCATGCTCCAACCAGTATTGGTAAAGGCACGAAAGAAATTGAATTGGTGATAGAAAAACTGAGAAACGAAGGTTTTTATTTTGAATATCAGCGAGTTCAAAATGTACCGAGAGAAAAAGCACTCTCGATGTATAACAATGGAGATATAATTATTGATCAAATTCAATTACCTGGCGGTGGCAAATTAGCTCAAGAGTGCTTAGCGATGGGAAAGGTTGTTCTTACTCACATGGCTTATAAAAGTTATAATCAAAAAAAACCAATTGATTCACCATTGATTGATGTAACGGCGGAAAACTTATATAATGAGTTAGTTAAATTAATTCCTAATATAGAATTAAGGACTCAAATTGCGGCAGAAGGAAGAGCGTATGTTGAAAAATATCATGATCCAAAAAATATTGTGAATGATGTTTTGAAAATGCTAAATGGAAATGTAAGTAATAGTCAATCTGAATTTCAACCAACTTTTTTTAGACACTTTTTTATTCCTGAATCGAAAGAATCAATCGCTGAGTATAATAGATGGAATCAATATGTTTCTGATTGTGATTGGTATAAAAAAAATATTCAAGGAGGAGAAAGATCAGATTTGTTGTTTTAATTATGTGCGGTATTGCAGGAATATATAATCTTAATCAATCACAAGTTAGTTTAACTAATTTGAAAAAAATGACGGATGTCATTACCCATCGTGGACCTAATGGCGAGGGACATTGGTTGAATTCTAATGGTAATGTAGGATTTGGTCATCGCAGATTGTCCATCATTGATTTAACCGAAAACGGAAAACAGCCCATGCATTATGCTGATGGCAGATACACCATCACGTTTAATGGAGAAATTTATAATTACATTGAACTCAAAAATGAATTAAAATTAAAAGGTTATCAATTTGTTTCAGATACTGATACTGAAGTATTACTAGCTCTATATGATTTAAAAAAAGAAGCTTGTTTACAAGATTTAGATGGAATGTTTTCATTTGCTATTTGGGATGAAAAGCTGCAAACATTGTTTTGTGCGAGAGATCGTTTCGGAGAAAAACCATTTCATTATTTTAAAAATGACAACGAGTTTGTATTCGCTTCTGAAATAAAACAATTTTGGGAACTGGGGATAGATAAAAAAATTAATCAAGAAAAGCTTTTAACGTATGCAAAAACAGGTGCTTTAGAAAATTCAAATCAAATTACTGAAACCTTTTATCAATCAATTGAAAAATTAGATGCAGCGCATTATTTAATGATAAATGCAAACAAAAAGATATCAATTCAAAAGTACTGGGACATACATACACATGTTAAACCATTTGAAGGAACAATTGAACAAGCTGCCGAACTGTTTTTACAATTATTTACCAATTCTATTCGATTACGTTTACGGTCTGATGTTGCAGTTGGTTCTAGTTTATCCGGAGGTTTGGATTCATCAAGTATCGTTATGTTAATTGATGCTTTAAAGGGTAATGAAATTAAACAAAATACATTTTCGGCGCGTTTTAAAAATTTTAGTAAAGATGAGGGTGAGCATATAGAAGAAGTTGTTAAAGCTTGTAAAAATGTTAATGTGCAATATACATGGCCTGACAAAGATTATTTTGAAGAGTCATTTGAAAAAGTAACTTATCATCAAGATGAACCATTTGGATCGGCAAGTATTGTTGCGCAATATTCAGTCATGGAGTTGGCAAAAAAAAATAACGTTACAGTATTACTTGATGGTCAGGGAGCTGATGAGTATTTAGCGGGTTATTTGCCATATTACCATACGTATTTAAGTCAGTTGTTTTATTTAAATTCAAAGTTGTATAAGTCTGAAGTTTCAGCATACAATTCATTTCATCAATTTTCAAGTCCTTATATAGATATTTCAAAAACAGAAACTACACGCATGAAGATAGGTAGTATGCGTCGTAAAATTTTGCAGCAAAATTTACCTTACAAAAATACTTTACAATCAGTTTTAAAGGAAAATACGACTGTAAATGGATTAAAAGAATTATTAAGATATGCCGACAGAAATTCAATGGCGCATTCAAGAGAAGTACGATTACCATTTTTGAGCCATAAATTAGTTGAATTTGTTTTTTCTTTACCCGATGAATTTAAATTAAATAATGGTTGGACTAAATTTGTTTTAAGAAAATCGATGGATAAAATCCTTCCGCCATCTATTTGTTGGAGAGTTGATAAAATTGGATACGAACCACCACAGCATCTTTGGATTAAATCAGATAAATTTAATCACGAGATACAACAAGCTTCAAAAATGCTCAATATTCATCGAAGTAATGATGCAAATAATGAATCTGTTTTTAATCAAGATTGGCGATTACTTATGGCTTCAAAATATATTTAAGCATTGAAAAAAAACATTCTATATATTTTTAATGGTAACGATTTATTAAATCACGCTTCTGGAGTTAGAAAAAAAGTGATTTCAAAAATTGAAAACTTAAATACGATTGATACGGTATGCCAAGGAATTTCATTTTCAAATGAAATTTCAGAACCAAATAAAGTAGAAAACTATTTTACGATTATACCATTTCAAAAAAAACAAAGAAGATTTTTTAATAGTACTTATCAAAACAGGCTAGTGTATCAAGCATTGAATTTGTTTTTAGACAAACATATTCATAAGTATACGCATATTATTTTTCGTTATCCCCTAGCGTCATATTCTTTATTTAAATTAGTAAAAAAACATAAAAATAAAATAGTATTTGAACATAACACAAAAGAAATAGAAGAAATAGAATTACAATCAAAGAATTTTAGAAACTCACTATTATTTTCATTTAAGCCTGGTTATTTTGTATATCTGTTAGAAAGAGGATATTTTCAAACATGGCAAGAAAAATATTATGCAAAAAAAATATTTCAATATGCTCATAGCGGAATTGCTGTAACTAATGAAATTGCTAATTATGAAATGGGTCGTTGTAATTCGTATCATGTAAGTGTGATAACAAACGGAATAGAAACAGAAGGTTGTCAGCTAAGAAACTTACACCGATTTAATGGTAATGAATTGAATATGTTTATGCTGTTAGGTGCAGGATCTGCCTGGCATGGAATAGATAGAATAATAAATAGTCTTGAAAATTATAAAGGTGACAAAAAAATCACACTTGATTTTATTGGAAATTTAAGTGAGTTTGATTTAAAATTGATTAGCAAGTCTCGCATAAAAAATCAAATTAGAATCATCAATTCAGTTAATGCAGTTGATTTAACTAATCTATTGAATAAATATCATATTGGTATAGGTTCATTATCAGTTTGTAAAATTGGTTTAGAAGAAGCAACACCATTAAAAACACGTGAATATATTGCGCGTGGTTTCCCTATTATTATAGGCTACACTGATACCGATATGGTGAATCATTCTGAATTTCAGATGTATTGTTATCAAGTGCCAAATAATGATAGTGTAATAAATATGAATAGTTTGTTTCAGTTTGTTGAATCTGTTTATATCGATACGAATCATCCTGAAAAAATTAGGGGATTAGCGTTTAAATATATGGATACAAAAGTTAAAATGAATGCATTATTAAATTTGTTGAATTAAATGAGTTTAAAAAAAACGATATATGTTTTTACTTCTAGTTTTCCTTTTGATGCAAGTGGAGAAACGTATTTATGGGATGAATTATTATATTTAGCTAAAGCATTTGATGCTGTTTACTTTTTACCTCAAAATGGAACTGTTTCCATTAAGTCTTTACCTGAAAATTGTTTTGTAATCCCACCGCCAATAATTAATAAGCAAAAATTAAGTATCTCTATTTTGCTTAAAGCTATTAAATGGGTATTTAGTGATTTTAATTTATTAGTAAAAAAAAAGTTAGTTTCTAAATTAATTGTATATAATTATTCGTTACTCAAGCAATTATTAGTAAAAGCAAATTATTACTCATCCATTATAAAAAATTCCCATTCAGAAAATGTTTATTTATATGCGTATTGGTTTAGTGATTATGCAACTATCGCTGCATTGGTCAAGCAGATGTTACCTCAATCTGTTGCAATCAGCAGAGCACATGGTTTCGACGTATTTGAAAATCAAACAGAGTATAATTTTATCCCATTTCGTAAACTACAATTTAAGTATATAGATTCTGTTTTTTCTGTTTCAAAAGCCGGAGCTAATCACTTGAAAAAAAATAACCCAACTTATGAAAAAAAAATAAAATCGAGTTATTTGGGAACCTTAAATGACACAAATCAAATAAATCCTATTTCAGAGAAATTTCAAATAGCAAGTTGTTCTATCATTCGTGACGTTAAGCGCTTGCATTTAATGGTAGATATTTTAAAACACATTGAAATACCTGTCACGTGGCATGTTATTGGCAATGGACCTGATTTTGAAAATATACAAAAACTAGTAACAACTCTCCCAAATCATATTGAAGTTGTTTTTTATGGATTGTTATCAAAACAAGAAATTGATTTATTTTATAAAACAACCGCTATTAATTTATTTATAAGTTTGAGTTCTTCCGAAGGTTTGCCAGTATCTATGATGGAAGCACAAAGTTATGGAATACCAATAATGAGCACAAATGTAGGTGGTTGCAATGAAATTTGTAATGATAAAACCGGATTTTTAATTGAACCTAATTTTGTTGCAAAAAATGTTTCTGATAGAATCATGGAGTTTAGTTATTCAAATAAAAACACACATGAGTTTCACCAAAAATGCAGACTATATTGGGAAATGCATTTTAATGCAGATGTTAATTACAAGGAATTTACATCTTCTATCAATCATTTAATTCTTGCATAAATACATGACTTTAAACACAGTTAAAATAAAATTGATTGACTTTTTATCTGAGAATTATTTTTTAATCGGAGCACTTTTTATTTTACGAATTTATCTATCTTCTTATATTTTTAATGAGTAACTCACGATCAAAGAGAATTGCCAAACTCAGATTTTTATTCTGATTGTTTGCTTCGATTGCCTATGTATTATGAGTTAACATCAAGTGACTTGAAATTAATATGCAATGAAATAACAGTATACTATCAATCTAAAGATTAATTAAAAATTAAATAAACTCACTTTATTTTATAAATAAATTAAAAACTATGTTAGACTTAAATCATAAATCAATTTTAATTACTGGCGGAACAGGTTCTCTTGGTCAGCAGTTAACCAAAACTATTTTAGAACGTTGGCCATTAGTTAAACGTTTAGTTATTTTATCGCGAGATGAACAAAAACAGTTTCAAATGAATCAAGAATTTCCTGAAACTAAATATGCAGCAATGCGTTATTTTATAGGTGATATAAGAGATTACGATCGGCTTGTAAGAGCGTTTGAAGGTATTGAATACGTGATTCATGCTGCGGCGATGAAGCATGTTCATATTGCAGAATACAATCCGATTGAATGTGTTAAAACAAATGTATTGGGTGCAGAAAATGTGATCAATGCCGCGATGGCTACTGGTGTAAAACATGTGGTTGCTCTTTCTACTGATAAAGCAGCGGCCCCAATTAATTTATATGGTGCTACAAAGTTATGTTCAGATAAATTATTTGTTGCAGCTAATAATATTAAAGGTACACGCGATATTAAATTTTCAGTGGTTCGTTATGGAAATGTAATGGGTTCTAATGGCTCAGTCATCCCATTTTTTTTAAACCGAAAAAAAACAGGTGTGTTACCAATTACTGACGTTACGATGACACGATTTAATATTTCTTTGCAAGAAGGTGCTGATATGGTTTTACACGCAATGGAAACAGCTTGGGGCGGAGAAATTTTTGTTCCAAAAATACCTTCTTATAAAATTACAGATGTGGCTGAAGCCATTGGGCCAGAATGTAAGCATGAAATTATAGGAATACGTCCAGGTGAAAAAATTCATGAAGAAATGATTACCTCTTCCGATTCATTTTCAACTTACGACCTCGGAAAATATTATGCTATTTTACCACAAGTTACTAATTGGAACATGAATGATTATATAGATCATTTTAATGCAGCAAAAGTTCCAGTTGGGTTTCAATATAATTCTGCCGAAAATACAGAATGGGTTGGTGTTGATGAAATTAGGTTTTTAATTAAAAAACATGTGGACGAGAATTTTGTTGTTTGAGAAATTTAACAGTTAAAATCACGATATTTAAAGTTGGAAAATAATGATTCTTTATTTTAAGGTTTTTTTACCTAAATAGGATAAAAAATTAAATTAATAAAAACATAAAATAAAACTATGGAATTAAAAAGGTGTTCAAAGTGTATAACTCCAGAAACACATGAGACAATTGTGTTTGACGACAAGGGAGTTTGTAATGTTTGTATAAACATTAAATTGAAAGAGTCAATGGATTGGAGTTTAAAAAAAAATGAATTAGATTTATTGATTGATCAATATCGTGGTAAATACGACTATGATTGCATTGTACCTTTTAGTGGTGGAAAAGATAGTGCCTGGACATTGTATTATCTTGTAAATATTTGTAAAGTAAAACCATTGGTTGTGCGTTTCGATCATGGGTTTTTACGCCCAAATATTGAAGAGAATACTAAACGTGTTTTAAAAAAATTGGGTGTAGATTTCCATCATTTCACACCTAATTGGAATGTGGTAAAAAAACTAATGTTGCAATCATTTTTAGAAAAAGGAGATTTTTGCTGGCATTGTCATACCGGAATTTTTTCTTACCCAATGCGTGTTGCTATTAATTATAATGTACCATTAATTTTTTGGGGAGAGCCTTCATCAGAATACACTGCTTATTATTCATACGACCAACCAGAAGAAGTGGATGAAAAAAAATTTAATAGGTTTATTAACCTTGGCATTAATGCAGAAGATATGTTGGTTAGATTTGGTGGTGATCTAGATTCTCGGGACATAAAGCCTTATTCATATCCATCACTTAAAGATTTAAGAAGAATAAATTACCGTTCTGTTTGTTTAGGTTCATACATACCATGGGATGTAAAGAAACAAGTTGAAATTTTACAAAAAGAATTAGATTGGCAGGGTGATGAAGTAGAAAATGTTCCTTCGCAATATAGTTATGAGAAGATAGAATGTTATATGCAAGGAGTAAGGGATTACATTAAATACATAAAAAGGGGTTATACACGACCAACGCATTTGGCTTCAATAGATATTAGGAATGATCGTATGGATCGAAATGATGCTTTAGATTTGATTCAGAAATACGAAGGAAAAAAACCAAAGAGTCTTCAGATTTTTTTAGATTTTATTGGTCTAACAGAAAAGGAATTTTTTGAAATTGCAATTAGTCATGCTGTATCTCCATGGGAGTTTGATATGGAAAGCACTATGGAGGAAAGTAAGAAAATGAAAGACTTTGACGAATGGTACAAAGGTGACGGATTAAATAGGGCAGAAGCTGAGATTTTATTAAACCGATATAACTCCTCAAAATAGAATGATAGGTATTATTGATTACGGGATGGGAAATTTGTTATCAGTTAAAAATGCGGTTGAATATTTAGGTTTTGACGCTGAATTAGTTACCCATCCTACAAATATTTCTGCGTATGATAAATTAATTCTTCCTGGTGTTGGTGCATTTCACGATTGTATAAAAAACATAACAGAGAAAGGTTTTGTAAATGAATTGAATTTGGCTGTACTAGAAAAGAAAAAACCAATACTTGGAATATGTCTTGGAATGCAAGTTATGGCATCCATTGGCAATGAAGGCGGAAAAAAAATGGGTTTATCTTGGTTTGACGCAGAGGTTGAATTAATTGTATCTGAAAATTCAAAGTGCAAAATTCCACACGTTGGATGGAGTGAAACATCTTATTCAAATCATCCTTTATTTAAAGATATAAATGGCACACCGGAGTTTTATTTTGTGCATTCTTATCACATGAAATGTAAGAGCAAAAACGATGTGATTGCAACATTTAATCATGGAGGCGTTTTTACTGCAGCAGTAGCTAAACAAAATATTGTTGGTTGCCAGTTTCATCCTGAAAAAAGTCAGGAACATGGTTTAAAAGTTTTAAGCAATTTTATCAATCAATCGTTTAATTAATGGTAAAACATAGAATAATTCCTAAATTATTATTAAAGTCTATAAATTTTGGTGATACAAAACGAATGGTTTTAGTAACCACAGTTAATTATGATAAAGTAATTAATGCTGGTGATCCTGTATCACAAGCTAAAATTTATGAAGCACAATCGGCCGACGAACTTGTTTTTTTAAATATTCAACCATCAATAGAAAATAAGTTACTAGCACTTAATATTATTAGAAAGTTAAGTGAAGAGATATTTATGCCAATAACTGTTGGTGGCGGTGTTAGTACTTTAGATGATATCAGAAATTTGCTTTCTAATGGTGCAGATAAAGTTTCCATTAATACCTCTGCGGTCACTAATCCAGCATTTATTTCTTTAGCTTCGAAAAAATTTGGTGCGCAGTGCGTGGTGGTAAGTATTGATTATATGAAAATTAATGGCATTCGTAAAGTATTTATTAATAGCGGTAAAACAGCAACTGATTTAGATCCATTAGCATGGGCTATCAAATGCGAAGAACTGGGAGCTGGTGAAATTTTAATTAGCTCTATTGATAATGATGGGACAAAAAAGGGTTTAGATATTGAATTATTTGAACAACTTTGTAAAGAAGTGAGAATACCTGTTATTGTATCTGGAGGCTGTGGTTTAGCCAGCCATTTCATTGATGGCTTTAACGCAGGGGCTGATGCTGTATGCGCAGGGACATTTTTTTGTTTTAAAGATCAGAACCCAATTCAAACGCGTTCACGCATAGCAAATGCAGGAATTACAATTAGACTTCATCGTTAAATAATAAAATATGTTGATAGGAAAAAAAATTTGTTTAAGACCAATAACCATAGAAGATGCAAATGATATATACGTGTCATGGCTAAATGATAAAGAAGTAAATCAATTTCTTGAAAGTCGATTTGTTTTTGCTACAAAGGAGAATGTTAAAAATTTTATTGAAACAACAATTAGTTCCGATAGTAATGTTTTTTTTGCTATTTGTGAGATGCAAAATAATAGACATATTGGAAATATCAAATTAGGGCCAATAAACAAATATCACAAACGTGCTGATATAGGTATATTAATAGGTGAAAAATCCTGTTGGGGTAAAGGATATGGGGCAGAAGCAATTAAGCTAATCACTGAATACGCTTTTGATATATTGGGACTTAAGAAAGTTAATGCTGGTTGTTATAGTAATAATTTTGGTTCAGAAAAAGCTTTTCAAAATGCAGGTTTTCAAAGAGAAGGTCTCTTTAGAAGTCATTTTTTGTCGGTAAGTGGTGAATGGGTCGATTTAATATATTTTGCAATGTATAATGAAAGAGAAATTTAATTTTAATGAATCAAATTAATAGAATTATATTAGGAACTGCTCAATTTGGTTTAAATTATGGCATCAGTAATTCTTCAGGAAAGTTGGATAAGAAAGATGTTTTTAAATTGTTTGATAAGGCCTTTGAATATGGGGTAAGTATTTTAGATACGGCTGAGGTATATGGAAATGCTCATGCCTTAATAGGTGAGTATAATAAAAGGCAAACTAAATTTTTAATTAACACAAAATTAAAAATCGTTAATAGTAATATTAAGAAACAGATAGATCAACTTTTATTAGATTTGAACGTTGACGTAATTAATACATTTATGTTTCATTCACCTTCCGGGTATTTTGATGCTAATTCAAAAATAATCGAATCACTTAATGAAATTAAAAATTCTGGAAAAATAAATAACATTGGCATTTCATTATACACAAATGAGGATATTTTGAGAACTCTTGATGAATCTATTGTTTCAATTATTCAGGCCCCATTTAATTTATTAGATAACAATTTTCAACGAAAATCTGTATTTAATAATTTAGAAAATCATCATAAAGAAATTCATGTCCGATCTATTTTTTTGCAAGGATTGTTTTTAAAGGAAGAGTCAAAAATACCCAATGTATTAAAACCTCTCTTGATTTATATTCAGAAATTAAAAGATATTGCAAATAACGAAGGCTTAACCATAGAGCAATTGGCTCTTGCTTATGTTGTTGCACAAAAAAAGATAAACAATATAATAATTGGTGTTGATAATCTTTTTCAGCTTGAAAATAATATCCAACTTTTAGAAAAAAAATTATCTAGAGCTACTAAAAAATTAATCGATGAGATTGATGTAAACGAATCTAATCTGCTTTATCCTTATAACTGGAAATAAATGATACTTGCCATAACCCAAGCCAGAATGTCTTCGACAAGATTACCGTCTAAAGTTTTAATGATGGTTAACAACGATACATTATTGGACATTCATGTAAAACGTGTTTCTCAATCAAAGTATATAGATAAGCATGTTGTGGCAACATCTGATAGTCTATCAGATAATATATTATATGAGCATTGTCAGGATAACAATATTGAATGTTACAGAGGTAGTGAAGATGACGTATTAGACAGATTTTACAAAGTAGCTCAAATATTTAAACCAAAGATATTGGTGAGACTTACTGCAGATTGCCCATTGATAGATGCTGAATTGATTGATAAGGCAATATGTTTGTTTATCTCTGAAGGAGTTGATTATGTTAGCAATACAATGATTTTGAGTTTTCCAGATGGTTTAGATGTTGAAGTTTTTTCGATTGAGGCTTTGGAAAAAGCTTGGCGGTTTGCTTCACTAAATTCGGAAAGAGAACACGTTACACCCTATATTTGGAAAAATTCAGACTACATGGGGATACAAATGTTTTCTTCCAAGAACCTTTTATCAAAAAAAGATTTTTCTAAATACAGATTGACAGTTGATGAAAAGGAAGATTTTGTCTTGGTGGAGAATCTAATAAAAAGATTAGGCACTAAATGTTCTTGGCTGCATTATGTTAATTGTATTGTGGAAAATAAAATTGAGATAAATAATAAGTTTTCGAGAAATGAAGGCTATAATAAATCATTAAAAAAAGACTGATATGATAAGCAATTACAAAAAGTCAAATGAATACAGAGCTAAAATTCACAGGCTCATTCCCGGTGGTGCTCATACCTACAGCAAAGGTGATGACCAGTTCCCCGAAATATCTCCTTCTGCTATTAGTCATGGCAAACATGCGTATTTATGGGATATAGATGGCAATAAATTTTTAGATTGTTCCATGGGTCTCACTTCGGTAAGCCTTGGTCATGCTTATGAGCCTATATTAGACGCTGTAAGAAGAGAAATAGAAAAGGGTGTTAATTTTCAACGCCCATCATACATTGAATTGGAAATGGCTGAGAAATTTTTGTCGCTTGTTCCTGGCCATGATATGATTAAATTTGCTAAGAATGGCTCCATTGTTACAACAGCAGCTGTTAAGTTAGCAAGGGCTTACACGGGGAGAAAATTAATCGCATTTCCGCATGATCATCCTTTTTATTCTTATGATGATTGGTTTATAGGAAAAACAGAATGTAATAAAGGTGTACCCGAAGAAATATCGGCATTATCCGTGACATATAAATCAGATGATTTACAATCACTGAAAGTACTTTTTGAAAAATATCCGAATCAAATAGCTGGTGTAATATCTGAACCTGAAAAGTGGACAACTATCCCAGAAAATTTTTTAAAGGATGCAATTGATTTAGCCCACAGAAACGGCGCGATTTACATTCTAGATGAAATGATAACAGGATTTAAAACTGATTTTCCTGGGTCCATTAAAAAGTTTAATGTACGTCCTGATATTGCAACGTGGGGAAAAGGTATTGCTAATGGTTTTTCTTTTTCTGCAATGACTGGGACTAAAGAAATTATGGGACTTGGCGGTATTAAGAATGAAGGTGAAGAGAAAGTTTTTTTGACCTCTACTACGCACGGTGGTGAAACTCACTCCATAGCTGCATGTTTAGCAACCATTGCAGAGTTTGAAAAAAAAAATGTGATTCAACACAACCATGAAATAGGCAATCAATTGATTCAAAAATGTAATGATGTTATTAATTCACATCAGCTCAATGAATATGTGAAAATTATTGGACAAAATTGGATGCCTGTTTTTACTTTTTTAGATTTAAAAATGGAATCTTCTTCTGGCATGCGTACTTTACTTATGCAAGAAATGATAAAACGTGGTGTTTTATTCCAAGGAATTTTTGCGCCTTGCTATACGCATACCAAAGATGATGTTGATTTTCTCAGCCATGCGTTGAGTGAGTCCTTAGAGGTTTACCAAAAAGCACTTGAAGATGGTTTTGAAAAGCATCTTAATGGTAAACCTGTAAAGGCAGTATTTCGTAAAATCCTTTAATTTATATGCGAAAGTATAAAAATATAAATAAAACTAATTTTTTTAATAATGAATTTTCAATAGTTCCCATTCGTGATGACGATAAGTATGATATCATGAATTGGAGAAACAACCAATTAGATATATTGCGTCAAGAAACTATGCTATCAATTGAGCAGCAAGAGCATTATTTTAAAACGGTTGTAGATAAATTATTTGATGAAGAAGAACCCAAACAATTATTGTTTAGTTTTTTAGAAAATAATAAATTAATTGGCTATGGCGGACTAGTTCATATTGATTGGGAATCTAAAACGGCTGAAATTTCTTTTTTAACTGAAACTTCGCGAAATAAAAATGTTGATGTGTTTATTTCGGATTGGGTAAATTATTTAACTATTCTAAAAAAAGTAGCGAATGATTATCTCAATTTTAAAAGTATGTTCACCTATGCATACGATTTAAGACCACATTTATATATCGCCCTTCAAGAAGCTGGTTTTGCGGAAGTAAATAGATATAAGGAGCATATTAAAATAAATGAAAAAGAAGTTGATGTGGTTATCCACTCATTAGATTTAAGTCCAATTTCAATGAGAGTTGCAAACAGCAACGATGTTGATTTGTATTTTACATGGGCTAATGATGAAATGGTTCGTCACAATTCATTTCAACAAGATGAAATTCAATACGTCAATCATGTCAATTGGTTTACCTCTAAAATAGAAAATCCTCATTTTTCATTTCTCTTATTTTTTAATCAAGTTCAGTCACCAATAGGTCAAGTTAGAATTAATAAAAATGAAGAGGAAGTTATTATTGGCATATCAGTTGACAAAAATCATAGAGGTTTTGGATATAGTTTTAAAATGTTGAGGCTTGCGTGCCAACATTATTTTAAAAATTATTCTGATAATGAAATTTTTGCTTATATCAAAATAGAGAATAAAGCATCAATTTCAACGTTTAAAAAAGCAGGATTTTTACAAGAACAATTTGTTTTAGTAAACAACATTGAATGTGTTAAATTAAAAATGACAAAATGAAAGACATTAAAATAGCTCATCATACTATTGGTCTAAACCATAGCCCGTTTATTATTGCAGAAATGAGTGGCAATCATAATCAGTCGCTTGAAAGAGCATTGGAAATTGTTGATGCAGCAGCATTGGCTGGAGCACACGCTATAAAATTACAAACTTATACCGCTGATACCATTACAATGAAAGGCGCTTATACTATTCATG
>JBILCJ010000226.1:0-3281 GCA_044353195.1 Bacteroidia bacterium
CCTTGGTTACTCGTCGATAATGGATCAAACGCGGATTTAAATAAACCATTGGATAATTTTGGTTGCATAAATCCAGTTATTGGATTATAATTATTTTGCCAATTTGACGATCGTTTGATAAACGTCTCATAAACATCTGTTTTATTTAATTTCTTTGCTATTTGAGCAATACACCAATCATCATAAGCATACTCTAAAGTGTTTGAAACAGAAATACCACTTTTTTCGGAAGGTATAAAACCTAAATTCATATATTCACCAATACCTTCATAGGTTTTGTGATTAGCAGTGTTAATGCATGCTTGCAGCGCTTCATGTTCATCGCCCTTATATACATTTTTTAATATAGCATCAGCTATAACGGATACACTATGATAACCACTCATGCACCAATTATCATTGGCGTGATGTGACCAAATAGGTAGCATTTGTAATGTACTTTGATTGTAATGAGCCATCATTGATTTTATCATGTCGCTATTACGAGTTGGTTGAATTAAATTGAATAAAGGATGTAAGGAACGATAAGTATCCCACAATGAAAATGTACTGTAATTCATAAATCCATCTGCTTTGTGTGTGTTTTGATCTAATCCTTTGTATTCATGATTGACATCTACATATTCAGTTGGATTTATGAATGTGTGATATAATGCGGTGTAAAAATTTGTTTTTATTTCATCAGACGCATCAATTTTAATTTTACTTAATTCTGTATTCCATTGTTGTTGAGCATTATTTTTCACTGTTTCAAAATCCCAATGTGATATTTCAGCTTGCATATTTTCTAACGCATTGGCTTGGCTTACGGAGGATAGAGCAAATTTTATTTTTATTTTTTCACCTTCTTCAGTATCAAAATCAAAATACATTCTAATTTTTTTTCCTGCTATTTCTGGGAAATTTTTTGATTGATCAAATTTGCCCCAAAACCCTCTATAAGCTGTTTTATCATCTTCGTTTTGTTGTCCATAATTTTTAAATCCTTTCGAAAATGACATCGCAAAATAAACGGTTCTGGTTCTTGCCCATCCACTTGTTTGTCTGTAACCAGTCACTAAACTATCATTGATAACGCGTATAAATGTCCAAACATTTTTTTTGTCATAATTGTATATTCCCGATGTTAAATCAAAAATGATATGACTTTCATTTGATTTTGAAAATGTATATTGATGCATACCTACTCGTGAAGTGCTTGTCATTTCAGCAAGAATTTGATGGTCATCTAATTTTACTTTATAATAACCAGCCTCACTTATTTCATTAGTGTGTGAAAATGCGGACCGATAACCGCTTTTAGAATCAGAAGCGATGCCTGGATGTAATTGTAATTTACCTTGTGTGGGCATAATCAAAAAATCACCAAGATCCGAATGTCCTGTTCCGCTTAAATGTGTGTGACTAAAACCAACAATTGTTTTGTCTTCGTATTTATAACCTGCACAGTATTTATAAACATCGCCATTGTATTTTCCATTTAGTTCATACGAAACGGTATCTGTTTCTGGACTTAACTGCACCGCACCAAAAGGAACCGTTGCGCCAGGGTAGGTGTGACCCATTTTTTCTGTTCCAATAATTGGCTTTACATAGTTAACGAAATTGGTTTGCGCAGATGCAATAGAAATCTGAATTGATAATAAAATAAACCAGTGTTTTTTCATGTTTCTATCTATGAGTTTTACAGAGTTGTTCTTATTTTAAAAATAATAAAAAGTTTCAGAAATCAGTTCTGATTAATTTATTTTTTAAGTTGAAAGAAATGGGTGATTTAATCTGAACGAATTAAGATAGCTCAGTCTGTATTTTTAGTTTGTTGTATTTTTTGTTTGCGTAAATAATGTAGGCTGTCCCAATAAGAGTTGGCGTTATCCACACCACGATAGTGCCGATGTGAAGACCTGCAACTAAAAACGCTGTGATGGATGCAATTAAGGCTCCTACCATTCGACCAATGTGATTCATTAATCCAGCATTTTTCTTTTTTGTAAAGCGTTTAAATGTTTGAAAATCTTTGAGTGTTAAAAATACGCCAAAGCCACCAAAGAAAATATACAGGATGCTATTTTCAAAATGGTATTGCCTGCCAAGTAAACCAAGCATGAGCATGAATAAGGAAATTAAAAACATGCTACCCGATATAGCTTGATCTTTCCAATCGGCTTTGCGTTTTATTTTATGATGTAAGGTTAAGGCTCTGTTACCAGCTAAAACTAAATAGATGGTAAATAAACCAATCAAGAATAAAAATACATTGTGGTGTTGTGGCATATTGCTAATCACTAAAGCAATCACCGAACTAGTAAACATAGCATAGGAGAAAACCTTTCCAGCGCGCTTGTGATTGGTAGCACCTTTTTTGACCGATACACTGATGATGCCGCTTATTAAACCAATTCCTCCAAAAAAAGCATGGATATAAATGAGCAAGGTAATGATAGATTCCATTAACAAATAAATAGACTGATTAGTGTAATATTAAATGTAAGCTTATTTGTATTACTTTCCTATTTCATGAGAAGTTTAACAGTAAGTTAACGTTCTGAATGAATACAAATACCTAACAAATAATGTACCACAGCCTTTTATTAGGCTTCTTTGCTTTTAATAAAACTTCCTCTCGTTTTATTGCCCTCCATGAGCACAATGTCGGAATGCAGAAACTTAGCAGCTTCTGCCGAATCTTTTACTTTGGAAGCCGTGCGTTCCAACATTTTTGTTTCAAAGATTGTTAAAACAGTTTTTCGGATGCCTTCTGTTCGCCATTCAGAAAACGGTTTACAGCCTTTTGAAATGCTGCGTGCTAAGACAAGCGCATCTAATAAAGCTTGATTGGCTCCTTGGCCTTTGAATGGACTCATAGGATGCGCCGCGTCTCCAATTAAAGTGATTGAACCCCATGTTTCTGTGAGGTGTGATGGTAATAATTCTCGGTCGTAAGCAGGATAGCCTGTAACATCGCTTGAAAGGGTAGCTGATACAATCTGCGGAACTGGATTGTGCCATTGTGTTCGTCGGCAAGCTTCTTCTTTCAATGCTTCGGGGCCTTTTGTACTGAGTGTTTTTGCCTCTTGTTCGGAGATAGGAAAACTCAATTGCCACATCACATTATCTGAAGAATAAGGCATCACGTAAATGCGATCAATGCCATTGGCTGTTTGAAACACAGTAGCCGAATCGAGTAGTTCTTGATGAGCATCTTGTAGTGCTGCTAAAGGACAAATACCTAATATCACCATACAACCCAAATACCGCAGTGGACTTGCTTCTTCTCCAAT
>JBILCJ010000075.1:0-9614 GCA_044353195.1 Bacteroidia bacterium
TCGGAAGTCATTGGCCCAGCCATATTCATAAGTGGTTGACGAAGTAAATAGCAAGCAATCGCAATGTATAACGCTACCGCGTATTGACTGTATAATTGAGTAGTAGCCAATGCAACCAAAGATATGATGGCTAAGGCCTGAGTAGTTGGTATGGCAATTTTATAACCAATATTTTGTTTTATTTTTGGCACTAATAATGCTCCCCATACAACTAATACAGCTGCTATGGCACTCACAAAGGAAAAACTGCCTTTATCAAAGTGATGCACTTTATCAAAAAATAAACTGATGAAAGGAATTGTTAAACCAGCTCCAGTTGCTATGATGAGTGTAGGAATTAATCCTTTAATAATCAAAAACCAATCATGTTTTACAACTGAATTTGATTTTTTCTGTTTTGTTCCATCATCTATCACTTCAATGATATTTACTTTAGACATAAAGTAAATGCCTCCAAATCCCAAAATGGAAAATATAATAAGGATGCGTTCTTCGTTAAAAAAAAGCGGATTGATTTTATCTAGCACGGCAATTAACACACCACTTAAAATACCCGCAAAGCTCCAAGTGCTATAACTTAATGAAATTCCTGCTGTATGTTCTTTTAGTTCAGAGTTTCTTAAAATGTATGGGGTGATTGGAATTTGCATGAGTGTGAATGAAGCACCCCAAAGCAACAAGGATGCATAAATACAATAGGTTAATTTTAAAGAAATACATAGCACAGCGGTTAATCCGAATAGTGGAACTAATATAGCAGATAAATTAAAAAAAGGTTTGAGCGCTTTTCCTTTGATAATATTGCCAACGGGAATCGCTAATAAAAATACACCTAAAAAACGCACTGTTAAGAACAATGCAATTTCTTCGTTCGAATACCCTTTTCTATCAAGGTATAGAGGCAAAATAAGCATGAATGTGCAATTTACCAATTGTATAAAAAACTCAGCAATAATGACGTTTATAATTGCTTTATTGAGATGCTGATATTCCTTTAAAAATGAAAACATAATTAGTTATGTTCGGTTATGATAGAGATGTATGATTTAATTTTTTCTATGTCAGTTGGTTCAAATGTTTCAAAATCACCCTGGTGATTAAACCATGTTAATTGCCGTTTGGCATATCTTCTTGAATTTTGTTTAATCAATTGAATGGCTTCTTCTAAGGATAAATTGTTTTCGAAATAACTGAATAGTTCTTTGTAACCAACTGTATTTAGAGCATTTAAATCTTTTTTGCTATGCAAAGTTTTAACCTCTTCCACTAAACCATTAGCTATCATTTTATCCACCCGAAGGTTGATGCGCTCGTAGAGTGCGGTTCGGGAGGTGTTAAGTAAAATTGGAATGGCATGAAAATTTCTTATTTTTTTATGTTTTGTTCTGTATTCAGAAAAAGGCTTTCCTTTATAAATACATACTTCTAAGGCACGCATCATGCGCTGTGGATTATGAATGTCTACTTCTTGGTAATAATTTAAATCTCTCTGCTTGAGTTCTTCTTGTAAAAATGAAATCCCTTTTTCAGCATATTGTTTTGTTAATGATTCTCTAATGTCAGCAGGGATTTCTTCAAACTCATCTAAGCCATTTAAAATAGCGTTGATGTATAATCCTGAACCACCAACTAAAATGAGTATGTCGTGTTTTAAAAATAAGGTCTCAATCAAAGCAATAGCTTCTTTTTCATATTCGCCAATATTGTATACATCATCAATGCTTTTATTATTAATAAAATAATGTGTAACACCTTCCATTTCTTCTATGCTTGGTTTTGCTGTACCGATACTCATTTCTTTATAAAATTGACGCGAATCAGCAGAAATAATGGGGCATCCGTAATGCTTGGCAAGTTGGATGGAAAGTGTTGTTTTTCCAATGGCTGTAGGTCCTGCAAGTATGATTAAATGACGGTTCAATGTTGTAATTAAAAAATAAATTCTATGTGGTGTTCTGGATTGGTGACTTTACTGCTTTTTTTATGACCGTTTACATTGACATGCACAATATTGATTTGTTGAGGTAAATAATCATACAATAATTTTGTATCAATCGTTATATTTTTAGGAAGTATGCAATTTTTTATTTCAAAGTAAGTCCAAATAGCTTCTTCTTCTTTTTCATATCCTATATAATTCAATAGTTGTTTTTTAGAATTGACTAGTATCGCTAAACGCTTACTGATATAATTTAATAACACCGAATCTGTTTCAGCCTGATTCTTTGGGTTTAATAGGTCAATGTTTTTTTTAGAGGTTCGTTGTAAAGCATCTTCCAAATCGTTGCTAAATAATTTAACACTTACTTGTAAATTCCGCTCTTTTTGTTTGTAATTCAGATCAACAACACTCACATAAAAAGGATGTTTCGGCTTATGAAAAGAGCTCGTCAGGATCAAAACAATAGCGAACAAGACGGATTTTACCACTTGTGTATTTTTTGTGATTTTATGACCAAAGAATTTTAAATTTAACACACACAAAAATAACATTTTTTTATGGATGAATTTTATATTTGGTTGAGCACGGGCTTTACACATATATTAGATTGGAATGGATACGATCACATCCTTTATATCATGGCCTTGTGTGTTATGTTTTCATACAAAGAGTGGAAAAAATTACTAACTCTCATTACGGCTTTTACAGTAGGGCATTCATTAACTCTAGCAGCGAGCGTTTTTGAATGTATTGTTATTAAACAAAGTTTGATTGAAGTGCTCATCCCTTTTACCATTCTTACAACGTGTGTTTTAAATGTATTGCGTGTATACAACAATCGATTAACTAGTCAATCCCTTCAGTACATATTGGCTTTAGGTTTTGGATTTGTTCACGGCATGGGTTTTTCATATCTATTAAAGTCTATTTTAGCAAGACAAGAAAGTGTTTTTTTACCATTAATTTCTTTTAACCTCGGACTCGAAATAGGTCAGTTAGTAATTGTTTTGGGAATGGTATTAGTGTCTGTTTTTTTATTTACATTTACTCAATTCAAAAATAAATATTGGGTATTCATCATATCCTTATTTGTTTTTTTTGTGGCTTTATTCATTTTTATACAACGTTTAATTTCTTTATATCATGAGTTTTAAATTTAATTCTATTGTCTTTCTTTCATGTCTATCTGTGTTTGCAACGGCTCAAAATTCTAAAAATAATCCTTTGTCAAATCATGGCAACAAGTTTGAACAATTAGGTGGTATTTTGCCTACACCAAATGAATACCGTGCTGCTTCTGGTGCACCTGGAAATAAGTATTGGCAACAGCGTGCTGATTATTCAATTGATGCTACCTTAAATGAAAAAGACTTGATGTTGGTTGGAAAGGAAACAGTAACGTATATCAATAATTCTCAGGATAAATTAAATTATCTGTGGATGCAATTAGATGAAAATATTCATCAGCCAACTGCCGATAATAATTATTTTGATGAAAATAAAATGGGTCAGCCTTTTGATGAGGATCAAATCAAAAGTTTAGATGTAAAAGAAAAACTGAAAGGTTTTGGTATTCAAATTTTGGCTGTCACAGATGAGCTCGGAAATCCAATGAAATATACGATCAATCAAACAATGATGCGTATTGATTTACCAAAGGTTTTAAATGGTAATTCAAAAATGAAGTTTGTTGTGAAGTGGCAATATAAAATTCCAAATAGAAATACCATTGGTGGAAGAGGAGGTTACGAATATTTTCCAGAAGATGACAACTATTTATTTACAATGTCGCAATGGTATCCGCGCATGTGTGTGTATAGTGATTTTCAAGGATGGCAAAATAAACAATTTACTGGGCGAGGAGAATTTGCTTTGGTATTCGGGAATTACAATGTGAAAATGACAGTTCCTTCTGATCATGTTGTGTGTGCAACAGGTGAATGTCAAAACTATGCGCAGATTTTAACGCCTACGCAAATGCAACGTTACACAAAAGCTATTTCAAACTATTCTGATGTTACTGAAATTATTACACGTGAAGAATGCACAGCAGCAGAAAAAAATAAATCAGCAACCACTAAAACCTATGTATTTAAAGCGGATAGCGTAAGAGATTTTGCTTGGGGATCATCACGTAAATTTATGTGGGACGTGATGCCAGTTAAAGTAGAAGGTAAGAAAGTGTTGTGTATGAGTTTCTATGGTAAAGAAGCATATGGTTTATATAGAAAGTATTCCACAAAAACAGTGGCGCACACTATTAAAACGTATTCGAAATACACAACTGCTTATACTTATCCTGTTGCACAAAGTATTGAAGCCGCTCAAGGAATGGAATACCCAATGATTTGTTTTAATTTCGGAAGAACCGAAAAAGACGGCACTTATACTGAGGCAACTAAATATGGTATGATTGGTGTAATTATTCATGAAGTTGGACATAATTTCTTTCCAATGATTATTAATAGTGACGAACGTCAGTGGAGTTGGATGGATGAAGGATTAAATACATTTGTACAGTTTTTAACAGAGCAAGAATTTGATAACAATTACCCTTCCAATCGTGGACCAGCTTATAAAATGGTTGATTATTTGAAATTGCCAAAAGATCAATTAGAGCCAATCATGACCAATAGTGAAAACATCATTCAATTTGGACCTAATGCTTATGGTAAACCTTGCACAGCATTAAACATATTACGAGAAACTGTTATGGGAAGAGAGTTGTTTGATTTTGCATTTAAACAATATTGTAATCGTTGGGCATTTAAACATCCTGAGCCTGCCGATTTTTTTAGATCGATGGAAGATGCAAGTGCGGTTGATTTAGATTGGTTTTGGAGAGCATGGTTTTTTGATACGGAGCCAGTGGATATTGCCTTAGATTCTGTTAAGGCGTATACATTTATTAATAATCAGAAAGTGCCAACAAAGTTGGATACGATACGCATGTATCCTAAACCTAAAGACATAGAATACATTTCAAGATTAAGAAATAAAGAAGAGGGTATGAAGTTTTTGGTTGATGTGGATACAACCTTACGTGATTTTTATTTTCACTACAAGCCTGAAGTAAGAACAGCTCTTGAAAAGAAACCAATCAACCGTTTCCAAAATTTAGAAGCAGTGAGCGATTCTTCTTTTGTAAGCATCAAAGACAAATTTGTATACGAATTATTTTTCGCAAACAAAGGAGGCTGTGTGAGTCCATTAATTATTCAATGGAATTATAAAGATGGAACATCTGACATTGATAGAATTAACGCTTATATATGGCGTAAAAATGAAAAGAATGTTATTAAAACATTCTCAAAAAATAAAGAGGTGGCATCGATTCAAATAGATCCTTATAAAGAAACAGCCGACATTGATGAAAAAAATAATACATGGAATATAAAGGAAACACCAAGTCGATTTGATGTTTATAAATCTAAATCTGTTGGTCGTGGGCAAAGTGTTGGTGGAAATCCAATGCAACAGCAAAAAAAGAAATAGTATTATTTGTTAAACTACATGCAGATTTTAAAAATCAGGTGGTATCAGATTAAAAGAGATCTTGGGATTTTAGTTTTTCCAATCATTGTTGGTCTATTTGGGTTATCTTTTTTTGCATTCAATCACGAAAAGCAAATTGGTCATTATGTGGCGATGGTTATTGTTTATTTGTTTTATCATTTTCATAAAACAAGAACAGATATTCCTTTTGCCGAAAAACATTTCGTTCATCCTAAGCAACAATTTATTTTCGAATACCAATTAGCGGCTTTACCTATTACATCAGCCTGTTTGTTTTCTAGTTATTGGTATAGCTTCTTTTTGATTCATTTAGTATTATTCGGTATTCCATTCATAACCATTAAAGCCCTGAAACCAGCTAAGTTTATGCTCATTTCAAAATGGTTAAAAACAGATTTCGTTTTTATTTCTGGGATTCGAAAACATTTTTTCTCATTACTCATTTTAATCATACTATCATTTATACTAAGTTTTGTAAAACTGTTTCCTTTAGTCACTTTGTTTTTAGTTAATTCTATCATGTATAGTTTTTACGATACTAATGAAAGTGTTCAGCTTTTACAAAGTTCTAAAGCAACGCCTAAACAACTTTTAAATCAAGTGTTTTGGTCTGGCGCCATTAAGTTAATTGCTATAAATGTGCCGGTTTTATGTATTAATACGTTGTTTCATTTCGACCTACTTTTTTTTAATGTATTTTTTCTGGGGTATTCACTATTATTACTATCAACTGTTATTTCATTAAAGTATGCTTCTTATACATATCATTCGGGATCAACTAAATTTCAAGTTAAATTAATTATTATGAGTTTAGGCTTAATGATGCCTTATTTGTTACCAATTGCCATTTTGTTTTATTACCAATCAAAAACAGACGCTGTCAAAAATTTAAAAATATATTTAGATGATTTCAATTAAGGATTTAACATTTTCATACAACACTAAGCATGTTCTAGAAAACATGAATATTGATTTTGAAGAAAATGTAGTGCATGGCATTGTTGGATTGAATGGGAGTGGAAAAACAACTTTTTTTAATGTGTTGACAGGGTTTTTAGAGCCTGATAAAGGTTCTATTACCAAAAATGAAAAGCCAATTAAGAAGCAAGATATAGCCTATATTGATGCTGAATCTTTTTTTTATCCTAAAATAACCGCTCAAGAATTTTTATCCGTTTTTCCAATGAGTAATATAAATTATAATGAAGGAGAACTTTCCACATTATTTAACTTGCCGTTAGATGAGTTTATTGAAAATTATTCAACAGGAATGAAAAAGAAATTGCTCATTTTGTCGCAATTAAAACAAGATAAACACATATATATATTTGATGAGCCTTTTAATGGGTTGGATATGGAATCAAATAAGGCATTACAAATTATCATTGAAATTTTAAATAAAAAACAAAAAACAATTTTCATCGCTTCACATATCATAGAGCCTTTATATACCATTTGTCAAAAAATTCATCACCTTAACCATAAAACAATTTTTAAAACGTATTTGCCAAATGAGTATGATGTTTTAGATCATGAGGTTTTTGGCGAATTGACGGATCAACTTAAACAAAGTTTGAATCGCTCAATCTAATAATTATTATTTTAATAATTCAAGTGAATTTGATAATTCATATTTAATTCAAGACATAAAAAAAGCCCCTAAAAGGGGCTTTTTTATTTACAAAGAAAATGATTTAATCTTTGATGAATTTCTTTGTGATGATTCTTTCTCCATCATTTGCTTGAATGAAATAGACACCTTTGATTAATGAATTGACATTGATGGTTGTTTGATTAGAATAATTAGCATCTAATGATAATACTATTTTACCAAGAGCATCAATGACAGCAACCTTTCCTAAATGAGTATCATTTGAAATAAATAATTCCGAACTTACTGGATTTGGTGCTATGTAAAAGTTAGACGCTAAGTTAGAAGCCGTTATACCTGTCGATAATGGCGGATTTACAGTTAAAATCCAATTCATTGATACAGGAGGTAAAACAGGCCCAAGTGGCGAAGCAATAGTAGCATTTGCTACAACAGTATAAGTGCCAGTTGTTCCTACTACGGGAGTTCCTGCTATGCGAATGCATCCATTAGATCCACCTGCGATAACTCCTGATGTTGGATTTACTGAATAGCTTAATCCTGTAGGTAAGCCAGTAACAGAAGTAATATTAGCAGAAGATACAGTTACACCGCCAAATGCTGAAGCAATACTGACTTGTATAGTCGTGCTATAAGCAGATGAAACCATTGCATTTGGTAAGTTTGCTCCGTTACTTGGAGTTGAACAATAACCTGTAGCTGCAGTGGAACAACCTGGAACAATTGTGCATTGTGCAGATAATTGAGATAAACTGCTTAATAAAACAGCAGCAAGTAGTAAAGTTTTTTTCATATAGATGTGTTTAAAGTTTATCTAATTTAGGTATTAAAAATTAGTTCAGCAAATAGTAAAATAGAGAGAACATCATTACTCTTTATTTTTACTGTCCATGATAATGGTAACAGGTCCATCATTTATCAATGAAACTTTCATGTCAGCTCCAAATACGCCTGTTTTTATTGGTTTTTCAAGCAATAAAGAAAGTTGTTGAATGCAATATTCATATAAGGGAATTGCTGTGTCTGGTTTTGCAGATTTGATAAACGATGGGCGATTGCCTTTTTTAGTTGAGGCAAATAAAGTGAATTGTGATATCAATAATATATCGCCATTCATATCTTTCAAGGAAAGATTCATTTTATGTTCTGTATCTGAAAAAATGCGTAAGCCAATTAATTTTTGACATAGCCAATCAGCGTCTTCTATTGTATCTAATTCTTCAACGCCTATTAAAACCAATAATCCAGTTTCAATGTTTGAATGTAATACATGATCAATGGTCACTGATGCTTCAGAAACCCGTTGAATAACAAATCGCATTTAATTTATTTGTTCTTAAAATTATTTATACCAGTTTGCAACCAGTATGCAAAGGTTGTTGCATTAGTTTCCGTACCCATTGTTCCTGGTGTTGCATTAGTTTCGTCGTGGTTAATCAAAACATATTGTGGTTGAGAGCTGGAGCCATATTTAGTTGACTGAAAATAAGCATATTTATTACCAATTGTTTCAAGTGTACGTTGCTTGCCAAACCAAAAAACTTCTTTTTGCTCTTCTTTTGGTAATACTTCTGGTGTCACCCAAACGGTTGATTCCATTAAGCGACAATTAACACATGCATTACCAGTAAAGTCTACAAATAAAGGTTTATTTACCAGTTTGGCATATTTTAAAGCACTTTCATAATCATTTTTAAATAGCATTAAACCTTCGGGACCGACTACTCTTTTATTTTCAAGGGCTGCAATTTCAGCATTAGGAGAAGTGCTTTCAGAAGATGTGTTTCCAGCATGACCACCAAAACCATTAGGAGATTCAGAATAATGATGAGGTGGAGGAAAAGATGAGATTATTTTTAACGGTGCTCCCCATAATCCAGGTATTAAATAAATAGTAAAAGCTAAACTAATTGTCGCAAACATTATACGTCCAACTGAAATATGTTTTGTTTCGTCGTCATGTGATGTCTTAAAAACACCAAGTAAATACAAGGTCATCATACCAAAAATGGCTACCCAAAGAGTTATAAAAACTTCACGAGTAATAAATCCCCAGTCGTTTACATTGTCAGCATTTGCCAAAAACTTAACAGCTAATGCTAATTCAATAAATGCAACTGTAACTTTAAATGTATTCATCCATCCACCAGATTTTGGTAAAGAATTTAACATAGATGGAAAAAATGCAAATATCATAAATGGAAGCGCAATACCAGTACCAAATCCTGTAAATCCTGCTAGTGGACACATATAACTATTTCCTTCAGCAAGATTAGCTAATAAAGTACCTAAAAATCCTGCTGTACATGAAAAGGAAATTACAACTAATGTGGCTGCCATAAAAAATATTCCTAATACACCACCTTTATCAGCTTTTTGATCAAGTTTATTTCCCCAAGAGCTTGGTAATGTAATTTCGAATAATCCAAAAAAAGATAAAGCGAATACAATAAATAATAAAAAGAAAAATATATTTAAATAGGTATCAGTCGCAATATTGCTTAGAGCGTCTGGTCCGAAAGCAATCGTAATTAACATCGTGGG
>JBILCJ010000005.1:0-29760 GCA_044353195.1 Bacteroidia bacterium
AAACTCGTCCGTTAAGCAAAACAAAAAACTGGCGTTTAGTTGAGGTTTTAGAAAAAGTGAAATAATACTTATAAAAAGTTAATAAGAAATAATGGTACAAAACGAATCAAGATTAGCAGTAGCAGATAATAGCGGAGCAAAAGAAGTTCTAGTTATTCGTGTGTTAGGCGGAACTAAAAAACGCTACGCATCAGTTGGAGACAAAATTGTTGTTACTGTAAAACACGCATTACCTTCAGGTAACGTAAAAAAAGGAACTGTTCATAAAGCAGTTGTTGTTAGAGTTAGAAAAGAAATCCGTCGTGCTGATGGTTCTTATATTCGCTTTGATGATAATGCTTGTGTTATATTAAACCAAGGAGATGAAATACGTGGAACTCGTATTTTCGGACCTGTGGCTCGTGAATTACGCGATAAATCATTCATGAAAATCATTTCATTGGCACCAGAAGTGCTTTAATACATAAGATAAAAAAGAAATGTCAAAGTTAAAACTAAAAAAAGGCGATACTGTAAGAGTAATATCTGGCGAATCCAGAGGCCAAGAAGGTAAAATTGTATTAATTGATACAAAAAAAGAAAGAGTAACTGTTGAAGGTGTTAACATGATTAGCAAACACACTAAACCAAGCGCGAAAAACGCTGACGGTGGTATTGTTAAACAAGAAGGCACGATCCATATTTCAAACTTAATGTTTGTTGAAGGAGGAAAAACAGTTAGAATTGGTAGAGTAGTGAATACTACCACTAATAAAATTGAACGTATTTCTAAAAAATCTAAAGCAGTAATTAAATAATGGCTACAACTTATTCTCCTCGTTTGAAGGACAAATATAAAAGTGAAATTGCAGATAATTTAAAAAAGCAATTTCAATATTCATCTGTGATGCAAGTACCTAAATTGCATAAAATCTGTATTAATCAAGGTATTGGTGATGCAGTTTCAGATAAGAAAATGATTGAATCAGCAGTTAAGGAAATGACTACCATTACTGGACAAAAAGCTGTTCCTACATATTCTACAAAAGATATATCAAACTTTAAATTACGTAAAGGTGTTGCGATTGGTGTGCGTGTTACATTACGTGGTGATAAAATGTACGAATTTTTAGATCGTTTAATTGCATCTTCTCTTCCACGTATTCGTGATTTTAAAGGTGTAAATGATAAAGGATTTGATGGTCGTGGAAACTACACATTAGGCATCACAGAACAAATCATTTTCCCGGAAATTGATATTGATAAAGTAAGCAAAATTTCAGGTATGGATATTACGTTTGTAACATCTGCCCCAACTGATAAAGAAGCTCACGCATTATTAACAGAATTCGGTATTCCTTTCAAAAAGAAATAATATTTAAAGAGATAAAAGAATGGCAAAAATTAACATGATCGCTCGTGATACTAAACGAAAAAAATTAGTAGATTTGCACGCAGCAAAAAGAGCTGAATTAAAAAAAGCAGGAGATTCAATGGGATTACAAAAATTACCAAAAAATTCTTGTAAGGTACGTATGCGTAACCGTTGTAAATTAACTGGACGCCCACGTGGATACATGAGAGATTTTGGAATTAGTCGTGTTACTTTCCGTGAGATGGTTTTATTTGGTTTAATACCAGGTGTTACTAAATCAAGCTTCTAAAAAAAGAGTATTAACATATAATTATCCTGAAGGTCGGGGTAACATATAAAAACAAATAAAATGACAGATACAGTATCAGATTACCTAACTCGCGTAAGAAACGCAATTAGTGCAAATCACAGAATCGTTGAGATTCCAGCATCAAATTTGAAAAAAGATATCACAAAGATTCTTTTTGAAAAAGGTTACATCTTAAACTATAAGTTTGAGGAAAACGAAAAAAAACAGGGAACTATAAAAATAGCCTTGAAATACAATTCAACTAACAAATTATCAGCTATTCGTACTTTAGACAGAGTTTCAAAGCCAGGTTTACGTAAGTATACAGGTGTTGACACGATGCCAAGAGTTTTGAACGGATTAGGTATTGCTATCATCTCTACATCAAAAGGTGTAATGACAGATAAAGAAGCTAAAAAGCTTAATATCGGTGGCGAAGTTTTATGTTACATTTCATAATTTAGAAAGAGAAAAACATGTCACGTATAGGAAAATTACCAATTACAGTACCCGCAGGAGTAGATGTAAATATTACTGGAACAAATGTTACAGTAAAAGGAAAATTAGGATCATTATCGCAAGCTATTGACCCAGATATTATTGTTAAAATGGAAGATGGAACAATTACTGTTTCTCGCCCAACAGAGCATAAAAGACACAGAGCATTGCACGGTTTATATCGTTCTTTAATAGCCAATATGGTTAAAGGTGTTTCTGAAGGATATAAAACAGAGCAAGAGTTAGTTGGGGTAGGTTACCGTGCATCTAACAAAGGTCAGTTGTTAGAATTATCATTAGGATTTTCTCACAACGTTTTGTTTGAATTACCTGATGAAATTAAAATAACTACAGCTTCAGAGAAGGGAAAAAACCCTCTAGTAACTTTAGAAAGTTCAGACAAACAATTACTTGGTATGGTTGCTGCTAAAATACGTTCATTACGTAAACCAGAGCCTTACAAAGGAAAAGGTATCAAATTTATGGGCGAAATTTTACGTCGTAAAGCTGGTAAGTCTGCAAGCAAAAAATAACATAATTCAATTAGTATTAATCATCTTCAAAAAACTGGAAAGATGGCACTCAATAAAAAACAAAGAAGAGAACGAATTAAACTTAAGATCCGTAAAACTATTAACGGAACAGCTTCAACACCACGCTTAAGCGTTTTTAGAAGTAACTCTGGCATTTATGCTCAATTAATTGACGATAAAACAGGAAAAACTATTTTATCTGCAGGGTCTGATGATAAAACAATAAAAGATACAAAAGCTAATAAAGTTGATAAAGCAAAAGCAGTTGGAAAATTAGTTGCTGAAAAAGCTACTACTGCTGGAATTAGCACGATTGTATTTGATAGAAATGGTTACTTATACCATGGTCGTATTAAATCATTAGCCGATGGTGCTCGTGAAGCAGGTTTAAAATTTTAATTAGTAATAAAAGAACATACATAACATGTCAAAAGAAATTGTAAAAAAAGTTAAGTCAACAGATATTGAACTAAAAGATAAGCTAGTTGCGATTCAACGTGTGACAAAAGTTACAAAGGGTGGACGTCACTTTAGTTTCGCTGCTATTGTTGTAGTTGGTGATGAGAAGAGTGTAGTTGGTCATGGTTTAGGAAAAGCAAACGAAGTTACAGATGCAATTACTAAAGGTATTGATGATGCAAAGAAAAACCTAGTTAAAGTTGCAGTTTTAAGAGGAACTGTTCCTCATGCTGAAAACGGTAAATTTGGTGGATCTCGTGTTTTTTTAAAACCGGCAGCTCATGGTACAGGTGTTATTGCAGGTGGTGCAATGCGTGCAGTATTAGAGAGTGTTGGTATTACAGATGTATTAGCTAAATCAAAAGGTTCATCAAATCCACACAATGTGGTTAAAGCAACAATCGATGCTTTAGCAAAAATGCGTGACCCTTTAGCTATTTCGCGCCAAAGAGGAATTACATTAGATCAAGTTTTTAACGGATAATATTAAGAAAAGATGGCACAAGTAAAAGTAACACTAACCAAGAGTTTCATTAAAAGAAACGTTAGACAAAGAGCTACAGTTCAAGCTTTAGGATTAAAAAAATTAAATCATAGTGTTGTAAAAGAGGTTAATCCTCAAATACAAGGAATGATAAATGCTGTCGCTCATTTAGTTACAGTAGAGAATATTTAAATATTAAAAAGATATTAAAATGAAATTAAATACATTATCACCTGCAGAAGGTTCAGTTCAAAATAATTACAGAAGAGGTCGTGGACAAGGTTCAGGCGGTGGCGGAACAGCTACACGTGGACACAAAGGTGCTCAATCTCGTTCTGGTCATTCTAAAAAACGTGGTTTTGAAGGTGGTCAAATGCCATTACAACGTCGTGTTCCTAAATTTGGATTTAAAAATATTAACCGTATTGAACACACTGGTGTGAATTTAGATGCTATCCAACGTATTGTTGATGCTAAAAACATCACTGAAATTACAAGAGAAGTTTTAATTCAAAATGGTGTAGCTTCAAAAACTGATTTAATAAAAATCTTAGGAAGAGGTGAGTTAAAATCTAAAGTTAATATTACAGTTCACGCATTTACTGCAACAGCTAAAGCAGCTATTGAAGCTAAAGGTGGAGTTGCAACAGAGTTATAATTAGTAGAAATTTAAATTAGTATATGAAGCGTTTTTTAGAAACACTCCAAAACATTTGGAAGATAGAAGAATTAAAACAAAGGATTTTAACGACCCTTGGTTTGATTCTTATCTATCGTTTAGGTTCCTATGTTGTTTTGCCAGGAATTAATACTCAAGTATTAGCAGAGGCAAACGCAAATTCAGCAAATGATGGAGGAATTATAGCCTTAATTAACGCCTTTGCTGGTGGTGCTTTTAGCAGAGCTTCCATATTTGGTTTAGGTATTATGCCTTATATTACGGCTTCTATTATCATTCAATTGTTAGGTATGGCTGTTCCTTACTTTCAAAAGATGCAAAAAGAAGGTGAAAGCGGACGTAAAAAAATTAATCAATACACTCGTTTCTTAACTGTTGCAGTTACTGCAGTTCAAGCTCCTGGTTATTTGGCAGCGCAAGTGTACACAAAGCCTGGTGTTGTTGGTATCGACCCAACATGGTTTGGAATTCAATCAACTATTATTTTAGTTGCAGGAACTATGTTTATTATGTGGTTAGGAGAAAGAATTACAGACAAAGGAATAGGAAATGGTATATCGATTTTGATTATGATTGGTATTATTTCTCGTTTACCTTTTGCTATCACTTCAGAGTTTGGAGCTCGTTTAGAAAGTGCTGGTGGAGGTTTAATCATGTTCCTAATTGAAATTGTATTCTTATTGTTTATTATTATAAGCTGTATATTATTAGTGCAAGGAACTAGACGGATTCCGGTTCAATATGCTAAGAAAATTGTTGGGGATAAACAAGTTGGAGGTGTTCGTCAGTATTTACCTCTTAAAGTGAATGCTGCTGGGGTTATGCCAATTATTTTTGCACAAGCTATTATGTTTATTCCTTCGGCAGTTTCAAGTATGTCTGGTGGTACAGGTGGTGTATTTGCTGATAGATATGGATTTTGGTATAATTTTATTTTCGCAACATTAATCATTGCTTTTACTTATTTCTATACAGCGATTATGATTAATCCTAATCAATTAGCCGATGATATGAAGAAAAATGGTGGGTTTGTTCCAGGCGTTAAACCAGGAAAAAGCACAGCAGAGTTTATTGATCAAGTGATGTCTCGTATCACTTTACCTGGATCTATTTTCTTAGCATTTGTTGCCATTTTACCAGCATTTGCTCTTAAGTTAGGTATTAATAGTGCTTTCGCAGACTTTTTTGGAGGAACATCTTTATTAATTTTAGTAGGGGTAGTTTTAGATACATTACAACAAATTGAAACTTATTTATTAAATCGTCATTATGATGGTTTAATGAAAAACGGAAGAGTGAAGGGTAGAAGTAGTAACCAAATGACAATGCAACAAGCGTAATATGGCAAAACAAGCAAACATTGAATTAGATGGAGTTATCCTCGAATCATTGAGTAATGCCATGTTTAGAGTTGAACTAGAGAATGGACATACTTTGATTGCACATATTTCTGGTAAAATGAGAATGCACTATATAAAAATATTAACTGGAGATAAAGTGAAGTTGGAAATGAGTCCTTATGATCTATCAAAAGGACGAATAACATACCGATATAAATAAGAATTTCAGAATAACAATAATAAATTTAAGACAAATAACTAATTGAAATGAAAGTTAGAGCATCCATCAAAAAACGTAGCGTCGATTGTAAAATTGTACGTAGAAAAGGGAAATTGTATATAATAAACAAAAAAAACCCAAAATTTAAACAAAGACAAAAATAAATTGCGTATTTTCGCGAACTTTAAAACCAACTATATAAATAATGGCACGTATTGCAGGAATTGATTTACCAAAAAATAAAAGAGGAGAAATAGGATTAACCTACATTTTTGGTATTGGACGTAGCAGAGCTCAACGCATCTTAACAGAAGCAAATATTGACTTTAATAAAAAAGTTAATGAATGGAATGATGATGAGCAAAATGCTATTCGTAAAATTGTTAACGACAATTTTAAGGTAGAAGGTGGACTTCGTTCAGAAGTTGCTTTACACATCAAACGTTTAACTGATATTGGATCTCAGCGTGGTATTCGCCACCGTATGGGTTTACCAGTTCGTGGACAAAGAACAAAAACGAATGCACGTACTCGTAAAGGTAAGCGTAAGACAGTTGCAAACAAGAAAAAAGTTACTAAGTAATAAATAAACAAGTATTTAATTATAATGGCTAAACAATCATCAGCAGTAGCAGCTTCAAAAGCTAAAGCGAAAAAAAGAGTAGTAAAGGTAGAAGCAGTTGGAGAAGCTCACTTAAACGCTACATTCAATAACATCATCATCTCATTAACAAACAATGCAGGTCAAGTTATTTCTTGGTCTAGTGCTGGTAAAATGGGTTTTCGTGGTTCAAAGAAAAACACTCCTTACGCGGCTCAATTAGCAGCAGCTGATTGCTCTAAAGTGGCAGCAGACTTAGGTTTACGTAAAGTAAAGGTGTATGTAAAAGGTCCAGGAGCAGGTCGTGAATCAGCAATTAGAACAATATCAACCTCAGGAATTGAAGTGACTGAAATTGTTGATATTACTCCTATGCCTCATAACGGATGTCGTCCACCAAAACGCCGTCGTTGCTAATCTTTAAAATAAAAAGTTAGAAAAGACATAATAATAAAATTAGTAAATAATAGAAATTAATAAATAAAATGGCAAGATATACAGGTCCAAAATCAAAAATTGCAAGAAAGTTCAGAGAGCCAATTTTTGGTCCAGATAAAGCATTAGAAAAAAAGAATTACCCTCCAGGGCAACACGGTAATACAAAGAAAAAAGGTAAAAAATCAGAATATGCTATCCAATTAATGGAAAAGCAAAAAGCAAAATATACTTATGGTATTCTTGAAAAACAGTTCTCTTTAACTTTTGATAGAGCCGTTCGTGCACATGGTATTACTGGTGAAGTATTATTACAATTAATTGAATCACGTTTAGATAATGTTGTTTATCGTTTAGGTATTGCTCCATCTCGTCGTGCTTCACGCCAATTAGTTACTCATGCTCACATTACAGTAAATGGTAATAGCGTTAATATCCCTTCTTATACTTTAAAAGCTGGTGATGTTGTTGCAGTACGTGAAAAATCTCAATCTTTAGAAGTTGTTACACTTGCTCTTTCAGGACACGTTAACAAATATTCTTGGTTAGATTTTGATAAATCATCTTTTTCTGGGAAGTTTCTTTCAGTTCCTGAGCGTTCTCAAATTCCAGAAAACATAAAAGAACAATTAATCGTTGAACTTTATTCTAAATAGTAACTTAGTTATTATAAGATTTAGTTTTTTAATTAACCTATATAAAATAATAAAATGGCAATATTAAATTTCGTAAAACCCGATAAGGTTGTTATGATTAACTCTACTGAAACCGAAGGACAATTTGAATTCCGTCCTCTTGAACCAGGTTTTGGTATCACTATAGGTAACTCTTTACGTCGTATCATGCTTTCTTCATTAGAAGGTCATGCAATTACTAGCGTTAAAATTGAAGGTGTTGATCATGAATTCTCTACCATTAAGGGTGTTGTTGAAGATGTTACTGAAATCATTTTGAATTTAAAACAAGTTCGTTTTAAAAAACAATTAGATAATCATGATGCTGAAAAAGTAGTTATTCATTTTGCAGGTAACGAAACATTTACTGCTGGCGAAATTGGAAAATTTGCGAATGGTTTTCAGATTTTAAATCCAGACTTAGTGATTTTTAATTGCGATTCAAATGTAAAATTAAAGATTGAATTAACAATCGACAAAGGTCGTGGATACGTTGCTGCAGAGGAAAACAAAACTAATTCAGCACCTCAAGGCACTATTTTTATTGATTCAATCTATACACCAATTAAGAATGTAAAATACACAATAGAGAACTATCGTGTTGAACAAAAAACAGATTACGAGAAATTAATTATTGACATTATTTCTGACGGATCTATTCATCCTAAAGAAGCATTAAAAGAAGCCGCTAAGATTTTGATTTATCACTTCATGTTGTTCTCTGATGAGAAAATAACATTAGATTCTGAAGATAAAAAATCTGAAGAAGAATTTGATGAAACTTCTCTTCACATGCGTCAATTATTAAAAACTAAGTTAGTTGATATGGATTTATCTGTTCGTGCTTTAAATTGCTTAAAAGCTGCAGATGTTGAAACATTAGGCGAATTAGTTTCTTTCAATAAAAACGATCTATTGAAGTTCCGTAATTTTGGTAAGAAATCTTTAACTGAATTAGAAGATTTAGTATCAACAAAAGGATTACAATTTGGAATGAACGTAGTAAAATATAAATTAGATAAAGATTAATAGGTAGTTTAGAATGTTAATGAGGTTGGAAAGTTTAGAAGGTTAGAGGCCGGAAACTTTAAAAACCTTTATTCTTTCAAACTTTTAAAATTAAAAATAAAATGAGACACGGAGATAAAATAAACAATTTAGGTAGAACAGCTTCACACCGTAAAGCATTAATGAGCAATATGGCTTGTTCTTTAATTGAACATAAACGTATTTTCACAACGTTAGCTAAGGCTAAAGCTTTAAGAACTTATGTTGAGCCAATTATTAACAGAAGTAAAGATGATTCTACTCACAGTCGTAGAACTGTATTTAGTTCTTTGAAAAGCAAAGAAATTGTAGCGTTACTTTTTAAAGAAGTTTCTGTTAAAGTTGCTGAAAGAAATGGTGGTTATACTCGTATCATTAAAACTGGAAACAGACAAGGTGATGCTGCTGAAATGGCACTTATTGAATTAGTTGACTTTAATGATATTTACTCTAATGGTAAAGCAGCTAAGGTTGAAAAAGCAAAATCAACCCGTCGTGGTAAATCTGCTAAGAAAGATGTTGCTTCAACTGATACAACTGAACAAACAGCTCCAGAAGCTTAGTTTTTAGTTTAATATAAAATATAATTAAAAAGGTAATCAGTTTTGGTTACCTTTTTTTGTTTTTAAAGCCTTCTGCAAACACTTTTTGCTAAGAATGTAAAAACTCATAACTGAACAGCAACACCCTCTTAAAATCAAACTATGTCTATTTTTAGGTTAATTGAATGCGTCGTTGATAAAGTACCATTAAATTTTTAAAACAAACGTGTCGTCAAAAACATATTATTTTGATTCACTAAAAAATAAATGTAAAATATCAGTCACACTAAAAACTAAAATTGTATTTTTAAGCAAAAAAAAGAATGAACTATAAAAACGACGTTGAAGCTATCGATGCCTTTGTTGGCAAATATAAAGAGCTTAACACTGAAATTGGAAAGGTAATTGTTGGACAACACGATACAATAAAAAACGTATTAATTTCTATCTTTTGTAAAGGTCATTGTTTATTAGTTGGTGTCCCAGGCTTAGCAAAAACATTGCTAGTAAATACGATTTCTGATGTTTTAGGATTGTCTTTTAGTCGTATTCAGTTTACACCTGATTTAATGCCAAGCGATATTGTAGGATCTGAGATTTTAGATGAAAACAGAAATTTTAAGTTTATAAAAGGTCCCTTATTTGCCAATATTGTTTTAGCTGATGAAATTAACAGAACTCCTCCTAAAACACAAGCTGCTCTATTAGAGGCTATGCAAGAACGTTGTGTCACAACAGCAGGAAAAAAATATGATTTAGGGAATCCTTTTTTTGTATTAGCAACACAAAATCCTATTGAACAAGAAGGTACTTATCCTTTACCTGAAGCACAATTAGACCGTTTTATGTTTAATATTTGGTTGGATTACCCAAGCTTTGAAGAGGAACTTAGCGTTGTGAAAAACACTACCACGGATAAAAAAGTGGAATTAAATAAAATCATTTCTGCTGAAGAAATTATTTTCTTTCAAAATTTAATTCGAAAAATTCCTGTTGCTGATAATGTTCTAGAATATGCCGTAAAGCTTGTTAATAAAACAAGGTTAAATTCAGAATTCAGTTCTGAAATTTCTAAAAAGTATTTGGCCTGGGGTGCTGGCCCTAGAGCTTCTCAATTCTTGGTTTTAGGCGCTAAATGCCACGCAGCAATTAATGGTAAATACAGTCCAGACATCGATGATGTTAAAGCAGTGGCTAATTCAATTTTAAGACACCGTATCATTCGCAATTATAAAGCCGAAGCTGACGGTATGAGTATTGAAGCCATCATTGAACAACTAAAAACATCGTAACTAACACATTAACTATTTTCATTTATTATTAATTAACCAAATCATAAAATCATGAGCATAAAAAAAACCGTATTAATAAGCATGTCTATATTGGCAATGCATATTCAATCAAAGGCACAAACAGCGCCAACTGAAAAACAATTTTGCATAAACCAAGGCGATTTTATCATTGATGCTTTTTACGGTTATCCTTACGTTTTAGGTAATGCCATTAAGGAAGCTTTTAAACCTAGTAATAATGCGGTAAATAATACAAATATCATTTCAATTACCAACTTAAATCACATTGGAGCAAAGTTTGAATACATGGTAACCGAAGATATTGGACTTGGACTTGAATACACATTTGCAGCTGTTTACATGAATTATTATAACGAAAACACAACTACCAATGGCTTAATTGTAAAAGGTTTTTACGACGCAAGTTTAACGAAGCAGCGGATATTAGGTAGAGTTAATTTTCATTATGCTACAACGGCTCATTTTGATCCTTATGCTAGTATTGGTGCAGGTTATAAAAAGTCAGTTTTAAAAACTAATAATCCATTTGATAATGAACTTGTTGATACTTTTAATGCAGGTATACTAAATGCTTTTCCTGTTTCTTTTAGATTAGGTGTTGGTTTACGTTATTTTTTCAATAACAATATCGGTTTAAACATAGAGGCTGGAATTGGTGGGCCATCAGTTCAAGGCGGATTAACTGTCAAATTTTAAAAAAATAAATTGAATAAAAATTTTAAATAATTACAATGAGTAAATTAATTTTAGCCAATGATGGCATTGATGCGGTAGGTAAAAGCATGTTAGAAAAAGCTGGATTCACAGTGGTTACAGACAAGGTAGCTCAAGAAAATTTAGCTCAAGAAATAAATGATAAACATTACATTGCACTTACTGTTCGTAGTGCTACCAAAGTTAGGAAAGATGTTATAGATGCTTGTCCTCATTTAAAAGTAATTGGCAGAGGTGGTGTTGGAATGGATAACATAGATGTTGATTATGCGCGTTCAAAAGGATTACAAGTGATTAATACACCAGCTGCATCAAGCAATTCTGTTGCTGAATTAGTGTTTGCTCATTTATTTAATGCCGTTCGTTTTTTATACGAAAGTAATAGAAACATGCCACTTATTGGAAATACAAAGTTTGAAGATTTAAAAAAAAGTTATTCTAAAGGTGTTGAATTAAGAGATAAGACTATTGGTATTATTGGTTTCGGTCGTATTGGTCAATATACTGCAAAAATTGCATTAGGTTGTGGTATGAAAGTAATGGCGTATGATCCATTTGTTAAAGAAGCAAATTTAACACTCGATATTCATGGCACGCAAGGAGTTGATGTAAAGATTAGCACGGTACCGTTAGATCAATTGATCTCAAGTGCAGATGTGATTACGATGCATGTGCCGGGAGGAAAAATGATCTCCGAAAAAGAAATTAATCAAATGAAAAATGGTGTCATAGTAATCAATGCTTCTAGAGGTGGTGTGATTGATGAAACAGATTTGTTAGCTGGATTACATTCAGGAAAAATTGCACATGCATGTTTAGATGTTTTTGAAAATGAACCTACTCCAAACGAGTCTATTTTAAAGCATGCTAAAATATCGTTAACGCCACACATCGGCGCAGCAACCAATGAAGCTCAAGAACGAATTGGTGTTGAATTAGCTGAAAAATTAATTGAGGCCTTGAAATAAAAAAACCGCTTTATTATTAATCATCTAAATTAAAAAGTAACGTATGGATTTAAAATTTGATATCATTGAGATTTTAAAAGTGACAATGGTTTTGTTTGCTGTAATAGATGTTATTGGCTCAATTCCAATCATAATTAATTTAAAGCAAAAGGCTGGTGGAATCGATGTTCCTAAAGCTTCCTTAGTTTCGCTTGGCATCATGCTTGTTTTTTTATTTGTAGGAAATTCTATTTTAGAAATTATTGGAATTACCATTGGTGATTTTGCCCTTGCAGGTTCTATTCTGATTTTTATTGTTGCTATGGAAATGATTTTAGGTATTCAAATTTCTAAAGATACCATGCCTGCAACAGCCTCAGTAATCCCATTAGCATTTCCACTGATTGCAGGTACAGGAACACTCACAACCTTGCTTTCAATTAGAGCTGAGTATAATTTATTATCTATTATTTTCGCTATCTTCTTAAACGTTATCATTGTTTTTGTTGTTCTTAAAAACTTAGATAGATTAGAACGATTTCTTGGAGTTGGTGGAATCGCTATCCTTAAAAAAGTATTTGGAATTATTTTATTAGCTGTTGCAATTAAAATTTTTAAAAAATACACAGGGTTTTAAAAACGAAATCATTTTAACCAACGATTTCATTTAACAGTGTCGTGTAGCTTTCTGCACAACTTCTACGAGAATATTTTTCGATAGAGGTAGAATCAATCTGTAAAGTTTGTTTGTTAAACTGTTCGTATAATTCTAAAACACGTTTTTTTGTATGTTCCTCATCTTTAAACCCAACCATTGTTCCAGCATGAGCATCTGCGATGATTTTCGCAGTATCGCCTTCCACATTTCCAATTGCAAAAATTGGGCGCTTAGCAGCTAAGTATTCAAATAATTTTCCTGGAACAATTCCTAAAATATTTGGAGTATCATTGAGTGGTAATAATAAAACCGGAGATTTTAATAATAATTTAACCACTTCTGAATGCGCCATATAATCAGTTTTTTCAGCGTTTTCAAAGATGCCATGCTCTTTTAAACTTTCAAAAACAGCAGCATCTGTTTTACCGGTGAACTTTAATTTTAAATCTCTTTTAAACGCGTTGTTTTCTTTACAAAGGTCACCAAGCACTTTCCATAACGTATGTGGATTCCTATCTTTATTGAGCGCTCCAATATGGTGAAATAAAAAGCCAGGCATTAAGTTTGTGTCTTCTGTAGAAGTAAAATCATCAGCATCAAACCCA
Organism: Bacteroidia bacterium; assembly: GCA_044353195.1. Classification (GTDB taxonomy): domain Bacteria; phylum Bacteroidota; class Bacteroidia; order B-17B0; family Aurantibacillaceae; genus UBA4416. The sequence goes on from JBILCJ010000005.1 coordinate 13,393, forward strand.
TTGGTTATCACATCGATGTTTCTATCACAAAGTAGTTTTAAATCTTCAGCCCAATGGCCACTAACGGTTACCACCTTATTAGCAGATTTTAAAACTGATTTCTCTAAATTTTTATGTGTACGATCAGCCCATTTTGTTAATTGTAATTGATTGTAAAAATCAATTTGTGTCCAAGGATCTCTAAAATCAGCAATCCAAGGAATATTAAATTGTTGCTTTAATCCCAAAGCAATTAAATGCATACTATGCGGCGGACCAGTACTTATGATTGCATCAATTTTATGTTTTTTTAAATAGTCTGATAAATAAGAGACAGATGGTTTAATCCAAAATTTACGAGCGTCAGGAATAAAAAAATTTCCTCTTACCCAAATCATCATTTTTTGTAAAACTTTATTTTCTTTACTTTCAGATAAAAAACCCTGATTAACAGTATCTGTTTTTTTCTTTCCCATGATTTTACGGTACACATCATATGGCTCATTAATTTGAGTTTTTAAAATCTCAAGGTTTGGAAGCACATCCTTTAAAAGTGTTTCATCGTTTATCGGAAAGTCTGGATTGGAAGGAGTATAAATGATAGGCTCCCAATTGAACTGTCGAAAGTATTTACTAAATTTTAACCAACGCTGCACGCCCGCACCTCCTGTTGGTGGCCAATAATACGTTATGATGAGCACTTTTTTACTTGACATATTCAGTGCATTAAAAGTAGTATTAATTATTGATAAATGTTAGGTTAAAAATAAATAGTATTTTTAGAATTATTTTCATGATGCAAACAAAAAAACATATTTTTTTTACAACGTCTGGCTTATTTACGTTTGTAAAAAAAGACATCGATTTTTTAAGTAAGGAATTCGATATAACCGTTTTTGTTTTTAAACCTCATAAAAAATGGCAAACACCCTTTTTGTTTTTGAAACAAGCTTTGCTCATCTTGAAGTATATTTTAAAAACAGATATATACATTTGTAAGTTTCCTGGTTATTTATCCTTCTTGCCATGTATTGTGGCCAAAGTAACTCGTAAGCCTTGTTTATTAATAACTGCGGGTACAGAAAGCGCTGGTATTCCTTCGATACATTACGGTAATTTTGATAAAAAAACATTAGGATTCTTTACAGCATTTTCATTTCGTTGGGCTTCACATATTGCTCCTGTTCACAAATCATTGATGTTGCAAGAGTATCATTATCATCCTGAAATCTATACACATCAAGGCGCAAGTTTTTTTTGTAAAAATTTAAAAACGCCTTTTACTGAAATTAATTATGGATTTGATCCAGAAAAATTCACTATAGGTAATGGAGTAAGAATGATTAATTCTGTGGCCATCATTGCAGCTGGTTTCGAAAGTGAAGTTGTTTTTTTGAGAAAAGGGATTGATCTAATTTTTGAAGTTGCTAGTAAGCTTCCAAATTTTACATTTTCAGTAATTGGTTGCGAGCACACACAATTGAACAGATTAGTGCCAAGCAATGTGAAGTTGATTCAAAAAATCAATCAAGATGAGTTAATTCTTCAGTTTCAAAAGCATGAGTTTTACGCTCAATTATCTATGTTTGAAGGCTTTCCTAATGCTTTGTGCGAAGCCATGTTATGTGGCTGTATTCCTATAGGAAGCAGTGTTTCAGCTATTCCAGACATTATTGGCAACACTGGTTTTGTTTTAGAAAAAAAGAATACAACGGATTTAATTAATTTATTTAATCGTGCCGCTCAAACAGATAAAATAAAACTGTCGTATGAGGTCAGAAAAAAAGTAATCAACGATTATCATTTTTCTTTTCGCGAACAAAAGTTAAGAACATTAATTTATTCTCTGATAGAAAATAAATTGTAAGGCTAAACGTTACTTTTCTTTAAATATTTATTGATTACAAACAGTAATTCGTTTTTGTATACTAAGTATACTGCAACTAAAGCGAATAAAAGTTGACTGCCGTAAATCAAGTAAATAGAAAAAGAATGAATGAAGTATTGACTAATTAAAACCAATCCACTAAACAATAAGGGTAAATAAATGAGTTTTAATTTATTAAAATGATAGTCAAACAAGTCTTTTGCGAAAAATGAAATAACAATTGGTTGAATAATTTTAACGAACAAGGAGCTTAAGATAATTCCCATAATACCGAAATAGCTTGTTGTTACTAGCATTAAACTAATTTGAATACTTGCTAAAATTAGAAAAACGAAAGGCATTACTTTTGTTTTGTTTTGATAAAGTATCACAATGTAATAAACAAAGTAATAGGCCTTAAAACAATAACCAACAGCCATAATACCAATGTATTGGAAAGATTCGAAGTAGATTTCCTTATGAACAACAAAAGGAACTACTAATGGAATTAACAAACAAGATAACGGTGTTAGAATTAAAAAAATAGCAGAATAGCCATTAAAATATCTATTTACTTCTAATGTACTTTGCTTTAAATTGGTTTCACGCCAAATTTTATAAATAAGTGGTGCAATGGCAGCAAACAAACCATTTTGCAAAAATTCTAATGGTAAACTGCATTTGGTAGCGAAATCATAAATAGCTAAATCTTTCAATGGCATGTTATTTTCAATAATGATTCTATCAAAATAATTCATTGCCCAGTTAAACATGAAGAATAAAAACATAGGAATTGAAAATTCAAATCCTTTTTTTAAGAATGCAGCATTTAATTTGAATGGATAATGTTTAATAAATCCGTAAAAACTCATTGAAAATATAATAACACCTGATAAAAACCGCCCTAAAATTGGTCCCCATAAAGAATCGTGGAAGTAAAACAGACCTCCTAAGGAAATGAATAAGGTTGCGAAAAAATTAATCACATTAGCTGTGAAATAGTCTTTAATTTTTTGTTGACCGAGTAATAAATTGTTATGAAGCTTGAAAAAATTATTAAAAAAGGCTGTGATAATTGACAAAAAACCAAAAGGAAAAAAATGGAATTCAGTGTCGAAAATATGTTGGAATAAATAGCTACCAGAAAAATAACTGAGTAAAATGAAAATAATCCCAATAATGCAGGTTACCGTAAATAGCGAACTAATGCCCTTTTGCAAAATTGAGGTTTCATCTTTATAGGTAATTGGAATTATATTAATATATGACTCTAAACCTAATCCAAAAACAATTTGTGCTAGCAAGGTAATACTTATATAAATGGCTAATTGCGCAAATGTTTCAGGACTTAAAACATTGATATAAAATGGTAATAAAACGATTCCTGATAGTAATGGCAATGCATTTCCAACAGTAATTAATACAGATGATTTTATAAATTTAGTTGATATCAAAATTTACAAAGTTGTTGCTTCTACTTTTACTTTAAAAACTTTATTGGGTACAGTAGGAAAATCAAGCATGCTACTTTTAAACTTGGCATGAGGTTTATAAATGGCAACCATTGCATTCGACACGTGGTATAAATGTTGATGATGTGATGAAGGAATACCGTCTAAAATCCCTGCTAATACTTCGTGTCTAACAGTTTCAGGATAATACGTGTAATCATGCCATACAATGATTGTTTCATCATGAATTAAATGTTTAAATACATTTTGGGTATCTGATTTCACACCTTCGTAGGTGTGATCTCCATCAATAAAAATTAAATCAAACTTGCCTAATTTAGAAAAATCATAGGTTAATGAATTATCTTCGATTACAGTTAAATTTTTGATTTCAGAATTAAATAAGTTGGCACTTTTTAATAAGGAAGGTTTAAAGTTAAATTGCTTCATTTGTGCATGAGACAATGTTAGGGAAGTGCAATGTTTTGAAACTTCTGCCACATTAAACAAGGATTCTCCTCTAAGACTTCCAATTTCAAAATAATTACACTCTTTAATGCTTTGGGCTAAAGCTTTTAAAATGGCTAAATCAATAACAGTAGAGGTGTTCTCTAGGTAGGTATATTTATTTAATTCAACATTAAATTTTCCATCAAATAAATCTAATAAATCTACTGTTGGTAATTGTGTTGGGAAATTATTTTTTATGATTTGTTTTTTATAATAGACATTACGATTGTAGTTCTTGAAAAAACGAATCGGGTCTGTAAACATCCATTTTAAGGATTCTATAACAATTTTTTTTGGAGTCATGTTTGTTGGTTATAACGTTCAATGTATAAAAATACAAATAATATGTTTAACCAAATAATTTAATAACGTCCTTAATGCGTTTGTTATCCTAACAATTTAGCAAGGAAAGATTCAATTCCTCTTTTTAAATAAGGCATCATTCCAGCTTGTTTTACCTCCATATTTTTCTTTAAAACAATACTAGTGTAATCAGCAACCGTATAATGTAATTGATAAGAATGCATGGAAGCTATTTTAAATCCGAATGGATAACTATTATTTATTAAATCTTGCATCGACAATGCTTGATCAATAATTTGTAATTTTTCAGGCTCGTGAATTCGCATCCAGTTTAAATGATTAGGTTCTGGAATGTTTATTAATACAACTGCGTTTGGTGTTGTTAGCTTTGATATGGTTTCAAATATATGAGCATGTTGTTCAACAGGTATGTGCTCTAAAACATCCGGAAAAACAACAAAGTCAAATTTTGTCGTATGTGAAAAGTCACTCATATCGTTCACTAAAAATTCTGCTTTTTTATGAAATGAATGAAGCGCTTGAGCAGTTTTGATGCTTTCAGGACTAATATCTAAGCCAACAAAACTTCCCTCAGTGATGTATTTTAAAATTAAATGACTCACAGATCCAATACCACAACCAATCTCTAAAACGTTTGATTGACGTGTTAAACCTTCTTTTTTTAAATTTTTAAAAATAGTTCTGTGTCGAATGTTTATTCCTACTTTTTTTTGATAATCTTTAAATGTATTATCGTAATAGTTTTTTACTTCTTCTTTTGTTGGCATTTCACAAATATATAAATTAGAATAATACGTTGTTATGAGTTTGTAAAATTGAGATAGGGGAAATCGGTTCAAGCAATCTGGAATTAAAAAGAATCACTTAATTTGTTATGTTTTATTTCAAACATTTAACTTTGTATAAATCAAATAATAGGTTATTTTTGATTTCTATCAATTTGAAAATAACAGCGTGGTTAACAAACTAAAAATATCTGCTCTTACTTTACTTTTAAGTGTTTTGTCAGCGATTATTCAAACATTTATTTTTTCTATTGTCATTTTTGAAATTTATGAAAAGTTAGATTTATCAATTCCCTTTTTAGTTTTTTTCATTTCATTTTTAGTCAGTTTTTTAGTCATCTATTTCATTTATAATCAAATTATCTTTAATAAGATTGACAAACTTAGCGCTCTTGTAAAAGCTCAATTACAAAAAGAAATACCGAATACGATTTTTGATTTAGAGGAAGTTGACGCACTCACTCATTTAGAATTAGAGGTTAAGCGATTAGCTAATGAAAGAGAAAAGGAAATTGAGCAGAATACTAACATGGACAGTTATCGAAAAGAATTTTTAGGCAATGTTTCTCACGAATTGAAAACTCCTATTTTTAATATTCAAGGATACGTTTCAACTTTAATTGACGGAGGTTTGGAAGATCCGTCCATCAATATAGAATATTTAAAACGAGCCGATAAAAGTATTGATCGAATGATTCATATAGTTGATGATTTAGAAACGATTTCACAATTAGAAGTTGGTGTGTTGGAGCTGGAGTTAGAGCGTTATGATATTGGTCAGCAAATAAAAGATGTAATAGAGCAACTTGAGTTTCAAGCAAATAGACAGAAGATAAAATTGCAATTTCCTAAAAAATTAGAAAAATCAGTTTTTGTTTTGGCTGATAAATTTAGAATTCGTCAAGTATTAGTTAACCTTATTACTAATAGTATTAAGTATGGTAAAGGAAAAGGAAAAACAAGTATCAATATCAATCAATTTAATGAACAACTAATTATTGAAGTAAAAGATAATGGTATTGGAATTGATGAAAAACATTTACCTCGTTTATTTGAGCGATTTTATAGAGTAGATAAAGGAAGAAGTAGAGAGCAGGGTGGTACTGGTTTAGGACTAGCAATTGTGAAACACATCATTGAGGCGCACAATGAAACGATAGACGTTTCAAGTGTAAAAGGTGAAGGTACAACTATTGCATTTACACTAAAAAGCATGGAATAATTTCCTTTTATTTTAAGTCAAAACATTTTTTTTAGTTTTAAACAAATTACTTATATTTGTTAACAGTAGACGCATTTAATTTATAATTAAGTCTTTAATAAACTATTTTTTATGAAGAAAATAATAACATTTTTAACATTAATCAATTTTCCTGTTTTATTTGCACAGGTTAGTATTACCGCAAATCTTCCTACACAAATGGTAGCAAATTCTAAATTTACTACCGAAGTTAAAATAGTTAAAGGAGATCTTTCTAATTTTGCAAAATACCAAATTGATGTTCCTTTAGGTTATGTTATCACCCCAATAGATATTAAAGGAGGTAATTTTACATTTGAGAATCAACGTGCTAAATTAGTATGGGTTTCTCTTCCTGCTGACGATTTCTTTTCAATTAGCTATCAAATCGAAGTAAATAGTAGCGCAGCAGATACTGGTATACTAGTTCAAAAGTTCTATTATTTAGAAAACAATGAAAAGAAAGAAGTTGAAACTAAACCTGTATCGGTTACTATTGGCTCATTTCAAATGTCGACTATTAATGGAACATCTGCACAGCCAAATTTTGGAACTTCCGCTAATTCATCTGTAGTTTCTGTTTCAAATCCTTCAACAAATACATCCACTTCTAATTCTTCTGTTTCAGGAACAAGTAATACTAGTTCATCATCCACATCAATGTCAAGCGAACAAGGATTATCATATAGAGTTCAAATAGGATCTTTTGCCGCTGAACCAAGTAAAAGTAAGTTTTCTAAAATAGGAAAAGTATATATTGATTTAATTAATGGGGCTTATAAAGTCACAGCAGGCAATTTTAGTGCACGTCAAGATGCTGTTTTATTTAGAGACGAATTACAAGCCAAAGGATTTCCAGGTTTTATTATAGTTTTAAAAAATGGTCAACGCGTTAATTAATAGTTCATTATTGAAATAGGGTCACTTTGAAAAAAATAATATTCTGCACTGTTTCAATCATTAGTTTTTTTGCTTCTCAGGCGCAGCAATACCCTTGGTGGACACAATATAAAAGCAATCAAATGCTTGCAAATCCTGCGTTTTCAGGAACCAAACGAATTCTTGATGTTAGGTTAAATTACAGAAATCAATGGACCGGATTTGATGGTGCACCTAAAACGTATGTATTATCTGTTAATTCAAGATTATTGAAAGGTAAAATGGGAGTTGGGGCGTTTATGTTTAATGATGAAATAGGTCCTTTCAAAACTTTAAATGCAAGCCTAAACGCAGCGTATCATTTAAAATTTCCTGATTCGGAATTTTCATTAGGCATACAAGGTAATTATCTTAAACAACGATTTATTGGTAATGCCATAACAATTCGCAATCAGCAAGATAAATCAATTAATCAGTATATAGAAGATAAAGCAGGAGAATTTGATGCGAGTATTGGTTTGTTATATTACAATGATCGATTTCATATTGGGATTGGGGCTAATAATGTGGCGGGAAATAAGTTAGAATATTATAAAAACGACTCCATAAAAACTGGAAAATTCAGATTAGTATCACATTATAATTTTTCTGCTGGTTATAATTGGGCTGAAGATCCAGATTTTACATTTGAGAATACTATTTATGCAGCTTATGTCGCGGCAGTTCCTTTTATTTTTGATTACACCTTACGTTTGCATATAAAGAAACAACTTCTTGCAGGAGCTAGTATTAGATTTGGAGATGCTATCGCACTTCAAATGGGTTATACGCTTAAAGATCAATTACAAATAGTATATAGTTATGATTTTGTGACATCAGCTTTAAGAAAATACCAATCGGGAACGCATGAAATCTCAATAATTTATTCAACAAACTTAGGTTTTGATAAAAAGAAAAGAGGATTTAATAACCGATTCCTCAGACAACGATTCCAATATTTACTTTAATTAAATTTTTATAGTGAAGTTTGCCGTAATTGATTTAGGAACCAATACATTCAATTTATTAATTGTAGAAACTAGTTCTAATCACAAAACATTTAATACGTTATTGAGTACTAAAATTTCAGTTAAACTTGGCGAAAATGCAATTAATTTAGGCTATATAGCCGACGCTCCTTTTCAAAGAGGAATTCAAGCACTCGTTACATTTAAGAATCATCTTACAGATTATCAAATTGAAACTGTTTTTGCATTTGCAACATCAGCTATCAGAAGTTCAAGCAATGGTTATGAATTTGTAAGTGAAGCCTTTAAACAAACCCAAATAAACATCACCGTTATTGATGGTGATGAAGAAGCTGAGTTAATTTATCATGGCAGTAAAATGGCTGTTAACTTGACATCCGATATTTCATTAATCATGGACATTGGCGGAGGAAGTACTGAATTTATTTTAGCCAACAATCAAACTATTTTTTGGAAACACAGTTTTTTATTGGGTGCTGCCAGGATTTTTCAAAAATTTAATATTTCAAATCCAATGACTGAATTGGAGGAATTAGACATTAAGAATTATTTAAAAAAAGAATTAGCACCTTTATTATTAGCTGTAGAAAAGTATAAACCCATTGAATTGATTGGTTCATCAGGAGCCTTTGATTCTGTTGTCGATTTAATAGCTGAGCAATGTGATACACCTCCAATAAATGACATACAAACTGAATACAACGTAGATTTAGTAAATTATAAAGTTGTGAGTGAACTAATTAAAAAATCTACAACAGAGCAACGTCAAAATTTAAAAGGACTCGTTGAAATGCGTGTTGATATGATTATTATATCCATGTTGTTGATAGATTTTATTTTAAATCAATTAACTATCAAACAACTTAGAGTTTCAACCTATTCTTTAAAAGAAGGCGTTATAAGTAAGAAAATGGAATTGTTAGCTTAGTTTTATTAAAGCGTTTCTTAAACCATTGATGACATGTTCTACATCTGATACTTTACATGTTCCTACAGACATGCGATACCAAGGTGAATTATCGTCTGCGCCAAAACAATAAAATGGAACAACAGCTAATTTAGCTTCATCTAAAATATACTTAGTAATGTCCTTAGTTGTTTTTAATTCAATTCCTTCAGCTGTTTTTAAACCATGTAAATCAAATTTAATGGTGAGATAAATGGCGGCTTGTGGTGTGATAGCATCTACCCTAAAGCCCTCATTTTTTAATAGTTGAAATCCTTTATAAAAGCCATCTAAACGTGCAATGATTTGTTTTTTTTGTTCAACAATAAAAGCATCATACAATTTTAAATCAGCTAAATACTTTGCCGTTGCTACTTGCTCTGCTTTTGGAGCCCAAGCCCCAACGTGCGTTAAAATAGCTTTCATTTTGTCAATAATTAATTTGGGTCCCATACTCCAACCAACTCTAACGCCCGTTGCGGATAATGATTTTGAACTACCGTCAACAAAAACCGTGTATGGTTTCATTTCAGGATTTAAACTAACAGGATTGTAATGCTTATTATCACCAAATGTTAAGGCCCAATATATTTGATCGTACATTAAGTACACAGGTTTTTCATCAGGTCCTCTGCGTTTATTCTCAGCAATAATCACATCGCAAATTTCTGATAAACCTTCTTTTGTAAATATAGTTCCAGTTGGGTTTTGTGGCGAACATAATGCGACTAAAGTAGCTTCTTTTATAAAGGGCTCAATGTCAGAAGCTCTTGGCATAAAGTTATGTTCGGGCGTAGCTTCAATCACAATGGATTCAGCAAAATTTAAATAAGAATAATGATTATTGTTCCAAGATGGAACGGCGAAAATAACTTTATCACCAGCGTCTACTAATGCTTTGAAAATACTATAAATGAGTGGTCGTGCACCACCTGCAATTAAAATTTCATCGTTTTTATAATCTAACTCACCTCTTTCTTTTAATAAATTAGAGACGGCATTTCGTAATTCCAACATACCATCTGCAGGAGGATAATTAGTTTGATTATCAAAGTAAGCATCTACAATATATTGTTTTAATTCTGTTGGAATTGGAAACTCTTTTGGATTAAAATCGCCAATAGTCATATTGTAGATATGTTCACCTTGTTTTATTTTTTCATTTACTTCTCCGGCAAGTTTTATAATTTCTGAACCAATAATGTTTTCAGCTATTTTGGATACTTTTGATTTTTGCATTTGAGTTGTAGAATTCATACTATTTTTTTTCAAAATTAGAGATAATGCTAATGAGTACAAAATAATGTTTAGAACATGATTTATGTTTTAAGTTGAAAAAGAAGTCTTTTTTTTGATTGGTATTACAAAATTAATTGTAGTATTTTTTATTGCTTCATGACTTATGAGATTTTTGAAAAGCGCTCAATGAGGTTTCCATTTATCTCAATTTTTTCTAGAAACATAGCTTTTGGTCTTACCCAAATGTTATAAGGTTCTTCTTGATACGTTGCTTTATAAACAACCATCTCTTCTAATGTTTCAGAATGTTTAGCAATCCCAATAACTTCGTACATATTACCTTTGTAATGTTTGTATAATCCTAGTTTCATTGGCTTAACTTGTATGGTCCGCAATAATAACCCATTTGTTTTTTATTTTTTTCCAAAGTAAGGTAAAATGACCATTTGCAGGCTTTTCTTTTTGTAGATTCCATTTTCCTATGATGTAAATATAATTTTCTCCAACTTGAGTATGTTCTAAAATCGTGAATTGTAATTTTCCCATAGCCTCTTTATTGGGATACGATTTTTTATAATTCTCTAATGTTTTTTGCCAGCCATAGGTAATACCTTTACTACCAATAAATTTTAAACTATCATTGTTCCAGTAGTAAGTCATAAAGCCATCAATATTTCCATCATTCCATGCTTGTTGCTGAGATTGAAGATGACTTAATACTAATTCAATTTGTTTATGTGTTTGGCCTTTACAAGTTAAGTTTAGTAATAGAAATATAAAAATAATAGGTTTCATAACATGGTAATTTTACTTAAAAATACGGAAAATAATACCTTTTAATAATTTTATGAATAACATTTTATATTTCATTTTTAATAACTAAATTTGACTCACGTTCTTTAACACACTTATTAAGAAAAGCGGAGGGATACGCCCTACGATGCTTTACCAACCCTAATTAATAGTTGTAAATGTTTGATGCTTAGTTTTTAATGATATTTGAAACTAAACAATAAGAACTAAAAACTATTAATGAGAAGGTGGGAATTCGTCTCATTAAATTGAGAAAAATAAGTCGAAACACATTAGTTAATTTTAATTAAACATACCAACTAATCCCTTTCGGCAAATGCTAAAAGGGATTTTTTATTTTATAAAAACATGAATTCAATACAACAAGAATTAGAAAATAGAGTTTTGGTAATTGACGGCGCAATGGGCAGTCTAATTCAGCAATATAAATTATCTGAAAAAGATTTCAGAAGTAAACGTTTTGCTGAATGGGAAAAAGATTTGCAAGGCAATAACGATTTATTATCGATTACTCAACCACACATTATTAAAACCATTCATAAAGAGTATTTAAAAGCAGGCGCTGATATCATTGAAACCAATACGTTTAGTGGTACTAGCATTGCTATGGCTGATTATGGTATGGAATCTTTGGTGTATGAATTAAACTTTGAATCTGCTAAAATTGCCAAGGAAGCTATTCAAGAATTTTATGCTGAGTTTCCCGAATTTGCTCATATTCAAAAATTTGTTGCGGGTGCTATGGGACCAACAAATCGTACCTTATCATTATCTCCAAATGTAAACGACCCAGGGTATAGAGCTATAACTTTTGATGAGTTAGTTGACGCTTATACAGAACAAGTGAGAGGTTTAATAGATGGCGGTGCAGATGTGCTTTTAATTGAAACTATTTTTGATACATTAAATGCAAAGGCAGCTTTATTTGCGATTCAAAATTATTGCGAATCAATTGATCGTAAAATGCCGGTGATGGTTTCAGGAACGATAACTGATGCGAGTGGAAGAACATTATCAGGTCAAACAACGGAAGCGTTTTTAAATTCTGTTTCTCATGTTGATTTATTAAGTGTTGGTTTAAACTGTGCTTTAGGAGCAAAAGATATGCGTCCGTATTTGGAAGAACTTTCTAATAAAGCGCCGTTTTATGTTAGTGCTTATCCTAATGCTGGATTACCAAATCAATTTGGCGAATATGATCAAGATGCTCATGAAATGGGACATCAAATAGAAGAGTTTTTAAAAGCTGGATTTATAAATATAGTTGGTGGATGTTGTGGAACAACCCCAGCTCACATTAAACGCATTGCTGAATTAGCTAAAAATGCTAACCCTCGAAAGCGACCTGCTCCAGATTCTTTAATGCATTTAAGTGGTTTGGAGCCTGTCACACTTCGCCCTGAAAGTAATTTCATGAATGTGGGTGAACGAACAAATGTAACAGGTTCAAAAAAGTTTTTACGATTAATTAAAGAGGGTAATTACGAGGAAGCCTTAACAATTGCTAAAGATCAAGTAGATGGTGGCGCACAAGTGATTGATGTAAATATGGATGAAGGTATGCTTGATAGCGAACAAGCTATGACTACCTTTTTAAATTTAATTGCATCTGAACCAGATATTTCTCGTGTGCCAATCATGATTGATTCAAGTAAATGGAGCGTGATTGAGGCTGGTTTAAAATGTGTGCAGGGTAAAGCAATTGTTAATTCAATTTCTTTAAAAGAAGGCGAAGAAAAATTTATTGAACAAGCCCATAAAATAAAACAATATGGAGCAGCCGTTATTGTTATGGCATTTGATGAAGTAGGGCAGGCTGATACATTTGAACGAAGAAAAGAAATTTGTAAACGTGCGTATGATGTCTTAGTTGATAAGGTCCATTTCCCCGCTCAAGATATTATTTTCGATCCTAATATTTTCCCTGTTGCAACAGGTATGGAGGAGCATCGTTTAAATGCGCTCGATTTTTTTAATTCAACAAAATGGATAAAAGAAAATTTACCTCATGCCAAAGTTAGTGGTGGAGTAAGTAATGTTTCTTTTTCGTTTAGAGGAAATGATCATGTGCGTGAAGCTATTCATTCAGCATTTTTATTTCATGCTATCAAAGTAGGAATGGATATGGGAATTGTGAATCCATCTCAATTAGTTATTTATGATGACATTGATAAGACCTTGTTAGAATTAGTTGAAGATGTTTTGTTAAACAGAAGAGACGATGCTACAGAACGGTTAGTGGATCACGCTGAATCATTGAAAGGAATTGTAAAAGGAAAGACTGAAAAAGATGAAGCTTGGCGAAAGGGTAGTGTAGAAGAGCGTTTAAGTTATGCTTTAGTAAAAGGATTAGTAGAATACATTGATGATGACACTGAAGAAGCTCGTCAGAAATTAGGAAGACCTTTACATGTTATTGAAGGTCCGTTAATGGATGGAATGAACATTGTTGGAGATTTATTTGGTGCAGGAAAAATGTTTTTACCACAAGTTGTAAAAAGTGCTCGTGTGATGAAAAAAGCAGTGGCTTATTTAGAGCCATACCTTTTAAAAGAAAAAGAAGATAACGCAAAAGCTGGTATAGTTGGTGATGGAAGAACAAATGCTGGAAAGATTTTACTAGCAACTGTTAAAGGTGATGTACACGATATTGGAAAAAACATTGTAGGTGTTGTTTTAGCTTGTAATAATTATGAAATCATAGACTTAGGGGTGATGGTTTCGTGCGAAAAAATTTTAAGCGAAGCAAAAAAACATAACGTTGATATAATTGGATTAAGTGGATTAATTACACCATCATTAGACGAGATGGTATATGTTGCAAAAGAAATGGAACGTTTAGGGTTTAAAACACCTTTATTAATTGGTGGTGCTACAACATCTAAAGTTCATACTGCGGTGAAGATTGCACAAAATTATTCAGGACCAGTTATTCATGTCAATGATGCAAGTAAATCAGTTCCTGTGGCAAGTAGTTTGATTTCAAAAGAACATCGTGATTTGTTTATGGCTGAGGTCAATAATGATTATGACAGGGTGCGAGAACAAAATAAAAATGCGCAGTCGCAAAATAAGTTTATTAGTATGACTGAAGCACGCGAGAATAAATTGTCGATTGATTGGAAAAAAACAGAAATACATAAACCAAATTTTGTTGGTACAAAAGTTTTTGAGGAGTATGATTTAAATGAAATTGCTGAATACATCGACTGGACACCATTTTTCCACAGTTGGGAATTAAAAGGTTCGTATCCAAAAATTTTAAATGATCCTGAGCGTGGAGTAGAAGCAACTAAATTATTTAATGATGCACAAAGCATGTTAACCAAATTAATTTCAGAAAAATGGTTAAAAGCAAAAGCAGTTATAGGAATTTATCCAGCAAACACAATAAATGATGATGATATTGAAGTTTTAGATAATACCGAAAAAAAACCACTTTGCACCTTTCATACCATTCGTCAGCAAACAAAAAAACCAGCAGGACAGTATAATATTGCCTTGGCTGATTTTATTAAACCTAAAAACATGAGCCTTGAGTCTATCGATTCTACCGACTATCTTGGAACATTTGCCTTATCAACAGGTTTTGGTATCGACGAGCACGTGGCTCGTTTTGAATCGGATCATGATGATTATAGTGCAATCATGTTGAAAGCTATAGCAGATAGGTTAGCTGAAGCCTTTGCCGAATTGATGCATAAAAAAGTTCGTACAGAAATTTGGGGTTATGCTAGTAACGAAAATTTTAGAAACGAAGATTTAATAAAAGAAGAATACGATGGTATTCGTCCAGCACCAGGTTATCCTGCACAGCCTGATCATACGGAAAAATTAACTATTTGGAAATTATTAGATGTTGAAAAAAATATTGGAATGTCCTTAACGGATAGTTTGGCAATGATACCAACTGCTGCAGTAAGTGGTTTATATTTTTCGCATCCACAATCCACCTATTTTGGAATTGGAAAAATCAATAAAGAACAGGTTGATGATTATGCTAAAAGAAAAAGTATGACTATTGAATCCATTGAAAAATGGTTATCTCCTGTATTAGGATATTAAAAAAAAAGCTATCAATCGATAGCCTTTTTTTTATTCAAAATAGTTTAAGAAGTTAAGTTTGATATTTGAATAATATCATTCTTCATTATATTTTTTAATTCATACTTATTATTTTTCCAATTTCTTTATATGTTTTACCATCAATACCTTTTGCTTTTAATGAATACACATACATGCCATTACTAACATATTCACCATTATATGTTCCATCCCATCCTTTAGTGATATCAGTCGATTCATATAATAATTCTCCCCAACTATTAAAAATTCGAATCTGAAATTCAGTAATGTTTGTTCCCATTACAAAAAAAACATCATTTATTTTATCATTATTTGGTGTAAATGAATTAGGAATATATAATGTAGATTCTGTTTTAAGGTCAACGGTCACACATGTTTGATTAACGCACGAATTGGCATCAGTAACTTCTAAGCAATACTGTGTTTGCTCAGTTTGATAAACTATTAGATTTGAATCAGTAGAACCGTTAGACCAAACATAACTTACTCCACCACTTCCTAATAAGGAGAAATCTTCTCCTGGTGTGTAAATAAATGAATTAGAGCTACTATTAATGATAACCGTTGGTAAAGGATTTACGAATACAGACGATGTTATTGTACCTAAACAGCCAAATAAATTACCGGTAATTGTATAAACAATATTAGTAGTGGGACTACTTATAACAATTGGCCCTGTATTTGTGTTTAATCCAAACGTTGGTGACCAGGTGTAACTACTAGCTCCTGTTACAGTTAATGTTGTTGTTTTACCGATACAAATTGTGGATGAGGAAGTTGCAGAAAGGGTAGGGTTATTAATCACGCTTATTGTTGCAGTGTTTAAAGAAATACAACCATCAATTGATTCACCAAAAACACTGTAGGTAGTTGTAGCAGAAGGAGTTCCTATTACTAAAGAACCATTGGCTGTACTTAAATTGCTCGAAGGTGACCATGTGTAACTAATTGCTCCATTTGCCGTTAAACTGGCACTTTGGCCTATACACATTGATTCGCTTGAAACACTTATAGTTGGATTATTAAGAATATTTATGGTTGCTACTTGGCTAGCAACACAGCCATTTGCTGATCCAATAACGGTATACGAACTTGTTACAATAGGAGAACCAGTTACAACTGAACCACTTGCTGAGCTTAATGCCGAAGAAGGTGTCCAAGTATAATTAGTTGCACCATTTGCTGTTAATGTTGCTGTAGTTCCAGGGCATGCGGTTGCTG
>JBILCJ010000250.1:0-2641 GCA_044353195.1 Bacteroidia bacterium
GTTGCTGAAGTTGCACTAATACTAAAATTTGTAATTGTAACAGATTGCGTTACTGCAGGCATAGAACATGTATTCACAGAAAGGGTGAGTGTATAAATACCTTGATTAAGAATTGTAGCACTATTAATGGTAACAGAAGATCCTGATGCTGAATAGGAACTTGGTCCTGACCAATTATAGGATGATGTGGGTGATGTATATGTTGGAGAAGCAGATAATGATAACGATTGCCCTGCGCACAAATTAGTGTACGAAATAACTGGATTTATTGTCGAACATAATGCAAGTGTAAAAAACATTTTAGTATTGGTATCAAAATTTTGATTTGCAAATTCTAATCTCCCTGCATTTATAGTTCCTCCAGATATGGCTGTTGCATTTGCGAAATTTCCATCGTCATCAATTAGCAATCGCACATTTGCAATAGGGGTTCCAACAGGTAGTAAACTTTGCTCAAATGCTAATGTAACATTTTGACTTAAATTAGTTTGCTGTGCTTTCCAAACTCTTTGAAGTCTATTGCCAAATGCAATAGGAACGTTTGGGTTTGAAAATATAACAGCTTGATTGTTATGTCCCCAAATTAAAAATGTATTATCATTCGTGAAATTAACTGTGTTAGTGGCATTGCTTAATGCGATGCTACCTGTGCTCACAGTTACTAAATCTAAAAGATTATTATTTCTTGATTGTTTTTGATTTTGTGCAGATGCATCTTCTCTTGAGATACCAGTAATATCTGAGTTATATGCGGAATTTAAAGTAGCATCCCAAACAGCTACACCGCTTGCTGAAGTATAATTTTGTGGAAGTGTTTGATCTAATGTAAAGCCATATTTTATGGCTAAATAACTTTCAACTTTATTAATTTCGGGAAGTGTTAATTTACGATTGTAAATAATTATTTCGGAAATATCAATATTTGATGGATAATTAAAACTTAAATTATTTCCAATGGACATTTTTCGCAAATTAGTTCCAGGATTAAAACCGCCTAAACTCGAAATATTTCTAACAGCATCATTTTTTCCTTGAAAACGCAATGAGTTGTTTGTATTGTCTGTTGTAGATGTTACAAGATTGTGCTTATTACTAATTGAAATTATACTTAAATTATTAATACCTAATGGATTTATCGCATTAGGAAAATCAAATCTTAAAAAGCTTCCGTTGTTTTCATAACCAACACGATATGTGCCGCCTGTATTAGTTTCCCATTTGAGCCACACACCATTTGTTCCATAGTGTTTAATTATCTGAAAAATAGTATTATCGTTTGCATTAAATAACTGATTTCCATTAAAGCTAACATTACTAAAAAGCGATTGATTAACACCATTAAATTGAACATAAGGATTGAAGTTAATCGGATTGTTCGTAAAGGTGGGAGTATTTTGTGTTGGAAATGAAGCTGGCGTAAATTGAACAAAATTTGTTATAATTCCTCCAGTAACATTATTGTTCCATTGTGTGACATTTGCTCCAGTTGTTACTATGTTTGAGTTGGCCTTAAGCCATAATTGGATGTTAGTGCCTATACCACCTGGATTTTGACTAAATAATTTTGAATTGATTAATAGGACATATAGAAATAGACATGATGCTTTTTTTATGATTTTCTGCCCCATTATTCTGTCGTATATTTTTTTTAACAATCCAATACTATCCTTAATAGACAATGTATTCATGATAACGCTTTTAATATTATTATAATATTAGTTATTTTAAAAACAACTTGCTGGTATTTCACTAATTTATTTTACCACAAAAGTATTTTATGTGGAAAGTTGTTTTTCAAAGATAAAATACTTTTTTTAACGACAAAATTATTTTTATAGAGGTTTAATTAGAATTGAATAAATCTATAAAAATTTAGGAGTAAAAAAGTGAACCAGTGCTAAAAATTAAATTTCAAAAAAGAAGAAATACACTAACTTATAAATCTTTTGGATGAAATAATTAAGATATATAGGGCTCTAAATCATTGTTTAATCTGGAGTTAATCAAAAGTCTTTTTGTATTCTTTTCAATTAAATAATTAAACTAAATAAATGATATAGAATTAAAAATTTATTTTAATGCAACTGATACAAACGTATATAAGATTTACGCAGTAGTAAATTTGAGTTCAGATAGAAATTATAAAAGTTTTGCAAATAAGAGTTTATTATTCAAAATATTCTTTCATTCGATCAAAAAATCCTTTTTCTTTTCTATTTGGATTTGGTTTAAAGTTTTTGGATTCTCTTAAACCTTCTAGTATTTTTTTTTCTTCACTAGAAACGGCTTGTGGCGTCCATACATTAATATTAACAAGTAAATCACCATTACCATACGAATTAATGTCAGGTAATCCTTTGCCCTTTAAACGTAAGACTTTTCCACTTTGTGTGCCAGCTTCAATTTTTATTTTAACTTTAGCATCAACTGTTGGTATTTCAATACTTGTGCCTAAGGCCGCATCTACAAAATTGACATAACTATCATAAAATAAATTGCTGCCATCTCGTTTTAATAATTCATGTTCCTCCTCTTCAATCACAACAAGTAAATCTCCATTTACTCCGCCACGAGGAGCTGCATTTCCTTTCCCACTGACAGATAATTGCATGCCTTCCGCAACTCCTGCAGGAATGTTTAC
>JBILCJ010000060.1:0-11374 GCA_044353195.1 Bacteroidia bacterium
GAAAATAGCCTTATCTGATAAGCATTTTAGAAATCGTTTTTTGATTTCGTTGAGTTTAGTAGCTGTTATTTTAATTGTTTTCGCCATGTTGTTGGCATACATTGAAACTGGTCAAGGTCATGTGCTTTACGATCCTCTATTAAATTTTATTAAGCCACATGATGTTTCCTTTTTCATTTTTTTTGCAACCTATTTTACAGCTATTGTAGCAGTGAGTTACGCATTTGGCTCACCATACAAATGCTTGCATTTATTGCAAATGTATGGCATACTTACTTTTTTAAGAATTGTCACGTTGTTTTTTCTGCCCTTAGAATCGCCATTAGCAATCATTCCATTAAATCAAGAGTATTTGCCTGCCAGTGTTTATTCGGATCATCATCATATTAAAAATTTATTGTTTAGTGGGCACGCATCAACTTTATTTTTATTTTTCTTCTTTTCACTTAATAAATGGTTGAAAGCTGTTTTTTTAGTGACGGCAATATCAGTTTCATTAGCAGTTGTTGTGCAACATGTTAATTACAGTTATGATGTGATTGTTGCGCCCCTTTTTGCATACATCGCCTATCGCATCGTGGTTAGATTTTCAAAACATTATTACAAAGAAATCACTTTATAAAGTGTATGCTATTTCTATTTTTTAGAATATTGTCTCTGTTATTTTTTTTCGTATCTGATTCACTTTGGATAAAACCAATCAAAAATAACTAACGGATTATTAATTAATACTAAAAATATTTTTTGATATAAGCTTCAAATTTACTGATATCCACAATGGTAATGTTGCTTCCTTTAATTTCAATTAATCCTTCGTGTTTAAAATCGCTCAATGTTCTTATCAATGATTCTGTAGCAGTTCCCACTATGTTAGCTAAATCTTCACGTGAAATAGAAATGTTAAATGAAGCTTCTTTGCTATGTTGTTGGTATTGTTTTTGTAATTTAATTAAGGCTTCTGCTACACGTTTTTTTACGCTGCTATATGCCATTTTTAAAAGTTGTTCTTCTTTTTCTTGAATTTCGTTGGATAATAATTTCACAAATTGTTTCATCACGCCGTGATTGTTGTTAAGCAAAGCGTAAAAGTCTTCTTTGGGTATCATCACAACACTTGAGTCTTCTAAAGCTTCAGCACTTTCATTGTATGCCGTTTCATCAATTAAAACGGTATATCCAAAAAAATCACCATCTTTTAAAAGTGAGATGATGAGCTCTTTACCATATTCATGCGCTCTAAATGTTTTTATTTTACCTTTTTGTAATAAATATAAATAATTAGGATTGTTGCCTTCTGTATAAATAAGTTCTTTCTTTTTGTAGTGTTTTACTTTGGCAGTTTCACTCAAATTTTTCAATTCCTGTAATGATTTCACATCATCTAAAAAAGTATTTATTCCTTTTTCATCCCTTGTGTAATCACCTTTTAATTGCTCTGATTTTTTCAATCTACTTTCAACCGCTTTTAATAATTCAACATCATCAAATGGTTTCGAGATGTAATCATCAGCTCCCATTTCCATGCCTTTTCTAAAATCATTACGTTCTGATTTTGCCGTTAAAAATATAAATGGAATGAGGGCTGTTTTGGGATTATTACTAATTAAATGAATCGCGCCATATCCATCTAATACAGGCATCATGATGTCACAAATAATTAAATCCACAGCATTTGAATTTGCCATTTCAACGCCAATCTTACCATTTTCCGCTTGTAATACTTTAAAGTTTGCTAGTTCTAAAATCTCTGCTGTATTTTCTCTAACTTCGTTATTATCTTCAATTAAGAGTATTGTTTTCATCTTGGTGTGGTAAGGTTATGTAAAATGTGGTTCCTATATTTAATTCACTTTCAAAAGAAATGGTTCCGTTTAAAACTTCTACGTATTTAGCTACGATGTTTAAACCCAAACCTGTTCCTTGTATATTGAGTGCGTTTTTAGCTCTGAAAAAACGTTCAAATAAGTTTTTCTGCTCATCTGCTGGAATACCCATTCCATAGTCTTTGACAGTAATTTTCATTTCTGTAGAAGTTACATGTGTATGAATATCTATGGATTTATGTTCAGATGAAAATTTGCTTGCATTTGATACGAGATTGATAATGCTGTTTTTTAAAAATTGTTTGTCACATACAAATTGTTCATCTCCTTCATGCGTATAATTAACTGTTTGTCCTTTTTTCAAAAAATTGGATAAGTCGGTAATACTTTCGTTAACGTAATCTTCAATGTTAAAGGCAATTAAGTGCACGGTTATTTTTCCTTCCTCTAATTTTCCAGCAGATAAAAAATCATTGAGAATAAGTGTCATATTTGAAACGGCTGATTTAATACGGTCAACGTGTTTACTTCTTTTTTCTTCTTCTTCTGATATTTTATATTTTCCAATTAAAGAGGCGGATGATAAAATTGTACTTAATGGTGTTCTGAATTCATGAGATGCCATCGTTACAAAACGCGACTTCATATCATTTAAATCTTTTTCTTTTTCAAGTGCTATGCTTAATTCTTCTTTCGACGCTTCAAGTTCGTACATCGTTTCTTTCAGTATTTTTGTCCGCTCTTCAACTTTTAATTCGAGTTCTGCATTGCTTCGTTTTATTTTTTCTTCCGCTATTTTTCGTTCTGAAATATCAATGATAAACGCAATCACAAATTGCTCTTCGCCTGATTTGTAATGACTTAAACTGATTTCAATCGGTAATTCATCACCATTTTTTTTCTTTCCATATAAATCCAAACCACGTCCCATTGACCTTGGATGAGGATTTTGATGGTAGCCATCACGATGTTTTTCATGTGAATGCGAAAATCGCTTCGGAACAAGTACTTCAATCTTTTGGTTAATTAGTTCACCTTTACTGTAGCCGAATAAACGTTCGGAACTTGGATTGGCTTTTATGATTGTTCCTGTTGAATCTGAAATGATAATACCTTCTGTGGCAAATTCAAATAGGGCTTGTGAGCTTTCCATTTTAATTGAATTATTTTTTTTCAAGGTATTCATTTTTTTTCAGAACCCCGAAGTTATTTATAGTATTTGTAAAAAAATATGACAAATGTCAGTATTGGTTTTACTAATTCAATTTATTGATGGATGAATGATTTTTTTGTCTTAAAAAACTTAATCTAAATGAAAAATTTCGTGTTTATTTGGTATAACAATGTCTTTATAGCCTTCTACATGTAGTTTTTCTTTAAAAGAAAGTTTAGCTTCAATGTCACCGTGAACTAAAAATAATTTCTTTAGTTTGTTTTTATCTTGACATGATAAAAATTTCATTAATTCGTTATAATCTGCATGTGCACTGTATGAATCAATCACTTCAACTTCTGCATTTACATCGTATTCCTCTCCAAAAATTTTAACTACGTTTTGACCTTCTTTGATTTTACCTCCTAAGGAATGTGGTGTACAATAACCAACAACTAATATGGTGTTTTTGGCATCAGAGATATTATTTTTTAAATGGTGTTTTATTCTGCCAGCATCCATCATCCCTGATGCAGATAAAATGATGCAAGGTTCTTTACTTGTGTTCAATGCCATTGACTCTTCCTTATCTCTGATGTATGTTAAATTGCTAAATCCAAATGGATCTGGATCAGTTTTAATATAGTTTTGCAATTTTTCATTGAAGCAACTAACGTTGTTCCTCATAATATCAGTTACATTGGCCGATAATGGACTATCCACATAAACTTTGATGTTTGGAAGTAAACCATTGTTTTTTAGTTTATCTAATATGAAAACAATTTCTTGCGTTCTTCCTAAACTAAAAGCAGGAATGATTAATTTTCCTTTTTTCTCAATACACGTCTTTCGCACCACATTTAGTAAGTGAATTTCTGCATCAATTTCAACTTCGTGTAATCTGTCGCCATAGGTTGATTCACAAATAATGTAGTCGGCTTGAGGAAACGGTTCTGGATTTTTCAAAAGCATATCGTTGTATTTTCCCACATCTCCTGTAAATGTTAAGTGAATGTTTTTTTCTGCTTTATCCTTTATTGTTAAGTTAATCACAGCACTCCCTAATATATGTCCAGCATCAGTAAATCTTAGTGTGACATCATTATGTAATACGTAATCAGCGTGATATGGAATGGTTTTAAAGTGTTTCAAACAGCGATCTACATCTTTGCTTGTATATAATGGCACAAGTGGATCTTCGCCTCTTTTTTCTCTTTTTTTATTTACGTATTTAATATCACTTTCATGAATTTTCGCACTGTCGTATAACAGAACTTCCACAACTTCTAGGGTAGGAGGTGTGCAATAGATTGAACCTAAAAAACCATTTTTTACCAATAAAGGTAAATTACCAGAATGGTCAATGTGAGCATGTGATAAAATAACAACATTTATTTCAGCAGCATTGATATCTAAATTCCGATTCAATGATTCTGTTTCTTTTCCCATTCCTTGATATAAACCACAATCTAATAATAGGGTAAATCCGTTTTCTGTCTTTACTATGTGTTTGCTGCCAGTGACAGTTTCTGTAGCGCCTAAAAATTGTATTTGCATAGTCTCAAATGTAATGATAGTCTTTTTACTTAAATTGATTTAAATCATGTTTATAACTGATAAACAATGGTTTTGACTTTGAATGGATAGAATATCTTCGTAAAAAAACAATTCCTATGAATTCAATATTGGTGCCCATCGATTTTTCTGAAACCTCTGAAAACGCATTGAAATATGCAGTTAGCATTGCTAATTATCTTTCATTTAATATAGTTTTACTACATGTGGATTCTATGCCACTGATGAATAACGAATTTCAAGATGTTTCTTATATTGTCAATAAGAGTAGAGAAGAATATCTGGAACTTTTAAAGAGTAAAGCTTTACAATTAAAAAAAGATCTTGTTTTAAATGGGAGTATTGAATATTTTTCAGCAACTGGTGAATTGAAATCAACCATTGAAAGTTTCATTTCAGAACACAACATTGATTATGTTGTGATGGGTATTACGGGATGTGATTCGGCTATCACGCAATTTTTATTGGGTAGTAATGCTGTTTCGTTATCAAAAGATATTAATGTTCCGCTATTTATTATTCCAAAAAAATACCATTATAAGCCCATTACAAAAATGGTTTATGCGTGTCAATTAGATGTGAAAGATCCTATAGGTATTGCTAAAGTAAAAGCGTTGAATGCTGTTTTTGGCTCTTCTCTTTTTGTACTTCATGTTATTCCAAACGACCATTTTTTAAGTAAAAAAGAATCAGACATTGAATATGACAATGAACAAAAATTAGAACAAGTTGATCATCAAACATATGTAGTGCAGAGTGATGATGTCAGTGAAGCTATCATTGATTTTATTGGCACAAACGACATTGATTTAGTCATCATGGAGCAAAGAGATTATTCTTTTTTAGAAAAAATAATTCATGTTAGTGAAACGAAACGATTATCTTTTAAGAGTCCTATTCCTATCATTACTTTTCATAATTAGTAAAGCACTCATTTTTTTTCTTTTGATGTTAATCACCTAAAAAACTGACTATTGTCAGTTTTTTAGGTTTTATTGACTTTAATTTTGTGTTGTGATTAAGACAACTCAAACCATTGAATCTAAGACCTGTTACCATTGTGGCGAATATGCTGGTGAATCAATGTTTCAAACTGAAGATAAATCATTTTGTTGCAGAGGCTGTCAAACTGTTTATGAAATTATCAATAAAAGCGACTTATGTTCTTATTATGATATCGAAAATAAGCCAGGAATAAATCAGAAACACGAAATTAGAAAAGGGAAATTTGATTTTTTAAATGATGAATCTATTGTTAAAAAATTAACTCATTTTCAAGATGATACACATCAGCATGTTATTTTTTATTTACCACAAATGCATTGCGCTTCTTGCATTTGGATTTTAGAACATCTAAATAAAATTGATAATGGAATTATTAAATCTCAAGTTAATTTTATAAAAAAAGAAGTTACTGTAGTTTATAATTTTAATACAACTTCATTGAAGAAAGTTGCTGAAGCATTAACTGTTATTGGTTATGAACCTCATATTAGTTTAAATGATATTCGTTCTAACAAAATAAAAAAGTATGATACAACTCGAATTGTTAAGTTGGGTATAGCAGGTTTTTGTTTTGGAAATATCATGATGTTGAGTTTTCCTGAATATTTTTCATTGGCAAAATCGGATGATGCCGATTTAAAATTTTGGTTTAATTATTTTAATTTATTTTTATCACTACCAGTTTTTTTTTACTCAGCTTCTGAATTTTTTGTTTCAGGTTATAAAGGACTTCGACAACGATTTTTAAATATTGACGCCCCAATCGCTTTAGCTGTTTTAATTACATTTACTAGAAGCGTTTATGAAATACTATCTCATACGGGCTCTGGTTATCTAGATTCTATGTCGGGTATTGTGTTTTTTATGTTGGTTGGTCGTTATTTTCAAAATCGAACTTACCAAAGTATTTCATTTGAACGTGATTTCACTTCCTATTTCCCATTAGGTGTAAGCGTTATCAATGCCGATGGCAGTGAAAAACAAATTTCTGTTTCTGAATTAAAGGTTGGTGATCGCATTAAGATTCATAATGACGAAATTGTACCCGCTGATGCGATGTTATTTTTAGGCAAAGCAACTATTGATTATAGTTTTGTTACAGGCGAATCTATTCCTGTTGAGAAATCGATAAGCGAAATTGTTTATGCGGGTGGAAAGCAAACATCTGGAGCTATTGAATTAGAAGTCATTAAAGAAGTTTCCCAAAGTTATTTGACCCAATTGTGGAATAACGAAACATTTACTGAAGAGAAGAAAGAGGTGAAGGTTTCTTTTATACATCAAGTGAGTCGCTATTTTACTTATATTTTATTTTCAATTGCCATGTTGGCTGCGATGTATTGGATGATTAATGATCCTTCAAAAGTGTGGGGCGCTTTTACATCGGTATTAATTGTAGCCTGTCCTTGTGCTTTGCTGTTAAGTGCCACATTTACAAATGGGAATATGATTCGCATTTTAAATAAATATAAATTATATGTTAAAAACTCAACGGTGATTGAACACATGAGTGAAATTGACACCATCGTGTTTGATAAAACAGGAACTATAACTGAACAAGGTCTTTCTGAGGTTGAATTTAAAGGCAATGTATTAACGAATGAACAAGTTCAATGTATTCGTTCGTTAGCGCATCAATCTAATCATCCATTAAGTAAAAGCATTCTTTCTTTTTTGCCAATTCAAAAAATTGTGTCTGTCAAAAATTATCAAGAGATTAAAGGTTTAGGAACATCAGCGATTATTCATAATGTATTGGTTAAAATGGGTTCTGCTGAATTTGTAAATGGACATTCTGTTTCAGATTGGCAATCTGGAAGTATTGTATACATTAGTATTAATGACAAACCGTTAGGATTCTTTAGTATAAAAAATTCTTACAGAAAAGGATTGCAAGAAATCATTACGGAACTTGGCACCCAATTTGAATTAAAAATTTTATCGGGTGATAATGCCTCTGAAGAACCTTATTTAAGAACCTTATTTGGCGATAAAACAGAAATGTTATTTAATCAAAAGCCTCAGGATAAATTAAATTTTATCAAACGGCTTCAAGTACAGCATAAAAAAGTATTAATGATTGGTGATGGTTTGAATGATGCTGGCGCTTTAAAACAAAGTGAAGTTGGAATTGCAATTAGTGATAATACTAATAATTTTTCACCAGCTTGTGATGCTGTTTTGTCTGGAAAAAACTTTAAACTTTTAAACGAGTTAATTAATTACTGTAGAAAAGAAAAAGTAATTATTTATGCCAGTTTTGTTCTTTCTATACTTTATAATTTTATTGGAATATTCTTCGCTGTTCAGGGCGATTTAATGCCTGTTATTGCTGCTATTTTGATGCCAATAAGTTCGATTAGTATTGTGCTATTAACAACAGGATTGAGCTCTTATTATGAACTTAAATTAAAGAAAATAAAAATCTGACAAAAGTCATTTTATGCAATGATTTATATCAATTATAAAAAATGTTAACAACTTAAATTTACATCCGAAATGAGCGCAATTTATATAATGGTAGGGGCAAGTTTACTGCTTGCAATAGGGTTTTTAATAGCTTTTATATGGTCTGTAAAAACTAACCAATACGAAGATGATTACACACCTTCAGTTAGGATGTTATTTGATAATACTACAAAACAAGAAGATAAACAAGAAATAAATAATCAAACCAAAAAATCAAAATAATATGGAACTACAAAAATTTCAGTATGACAACAAAACAGTTAAGATGTTTGCCTATGCAACCATACTTTGGGGTTTAGTAGGTATGCTTGTGGGATTAATAGCCGCGATACAATTATACTTACCTGCAGCTAATTTATCATTGCCTTATACAACGTTTGGTCGTTTACGTCCATTACATACCAATGCAGTTATTTTCGCTTTTGTTGGTAATGGAATTTTTATGGGCGTATATTATTCATTACAACGCTTATTGAAGGCGCGTATGTTTAGTGACTTATTAAGTAAAATTCATTTTTGGGGTTGGCAACTAATCATTGTATTAGCGGCAGCAACTTTAATCATGGGTAAAACAACGGGTAAAGAATACGCTGAATTAGAATGGCCTATTGATATTTTAATCACATTAGTATGGGTTGTTTTTGGTTGGAATATGTTCGGGACAATCATTCGTCGTCGTGAGCGTCATTTATATGTTGCTATTTGGTTTTATATCGCAACGTTTGTTACAGTTGCTATGTTACATATAGTTAATTCAATCGAAATTCCAGTTTCATTTTGGAAATCTTATTCAGTATACGCAGGTGTTCAGGATGCATTGGTACAATGGTGGTACGGACATAATGCTGTGGCATTTTTCCTAACCACACCTTACTTAGGTTTAATGTATTATTTCTTACCTAAGATTGCTCAGCGACCAGTTTATTCATACCGTTTATCTATCGTTCACTTTTGGGCATTGATTTTCTTATACATTTGGGCAGGACCACATCATTTATTGTACACAGCTGTTCCTGATTGGGCACAGTCTCTAGGTGTTGTCTTTTCAGTGATGTTAATCGCACCATCTTGGGGTGGAATGATAAATGGTTTATTAACGCTTCGTGGTGCTTGGGATCGAGTGCGTGATGATGTAGGATTAAAGTTTTTAGTCGTTGCTGTAACGGCTTATGGTATGGCTACTTTCGAAGGTCCTATGTTGTCATTAAAAAGTGTCAGTGCTATTGCCCATTATACCGATTGGATTGTAGCTCACGTTCACGTTGGAGCTTTAGGTTGGAATGGGTTTATGACGTTTGGTATTTTGTATTGGTTAATACCAAGATTATTTCAAACAAAATTATATTCTCAAAAGTTAGCGAATATGCATTTTTGGATTGGAACTTTAGGTATTGTTTTATACGCTGTGCCTATGTATTGGGCAGGATTCATGCAAAGTTCAATGTGGAAAGATTTTACTCCTGAAGGTCAATTAAAATGGCAGTTTTTAGATACAGTTACAAAAATGATTCCTTTTTATATTGCTCGTTCTGTTGGTGGTGCCTTGTATTTAGTAGGAGCTATTATGATGACGTACAACTTAATTAAAACCATTAAAGTTGGTACCTTCTTAGAAGTAGAAGAGGATGAAGCGCCAGCACTAAAAGGAAATTATCAATCACATGCTAAAGAACATTGGCATCGTTGGATTGAGCGTAAACCAATTCAAATGTTAGTCGTGAGTTTAATCGTTGTAGCCATTGGCGGTTTAATTGAATTTCTTCCAGTATTTTTAATTAAGTCTAATATACCAACCATATCAAGTGTTAAGCCATACACACCGCTAGAATTACAAGGTCGTGATATTTATATTAGAGAAGGATGTTATACATGTCACTCTCAAATGATTCGTCCATTTAGAAGTGAAACGGCTCGTTACGGAGACTATTCAAAAGCTGGAGAATTTGTTTATGATCATCCATTTCAATGGGGTAGTAAACGTACTGGTCCGGATTTAGCTAGAATTGGAGGTAAATACCCAGATAGTTGGCATTATAATCACATGATGGAGCCAAGTTCAATGGCGCCAGGTTCTATCATGCCTTCATACCCTTGGTTATTAGAAGATCAGCTAGATGCTAATACAACGATGTCAAAAATAAAAGCAATGATTCGTTTAGGTGTTCCATATCCAGCTGGATACGAAAATAGGGCTATCCAAGACATGGAAAAACAAGCAAAACAAATTACGGCTAATTTGAAAAAAGATGGCATTGAAACACTTCCTGATAGAGAAATAGTAGCGTTAATTGGTTATTTGCAAAGAATGGGAACTGATATTAAAGCAGAAGGATTAAAAGCAAAAAAATAAGTGTCAAATTTAAAATAGTATAATCATGAAATTTATAAATTATTTGGAAAGCATTACTGGTATTGGAATGTATCCTCTAGTATCCTTAATTATTTTCGTTGCTTTTTTTACCCTCGTTACTTTATATGTAATTAAAGGAAATAAAGATCATTTCGAAAAATTAAGAAACCTTCCTATTAACGAACATAAATAATTAAGCCTTATGACATATTTCAATAAATTAAAATCGTTAGCAGTGGCTCTATTAATCCCTGCTGTTGGTTTCTGTCAAGACGAAGCCGTAAAAGAAACAACTTCTTATTTCACCAATGTTTTATTTTTAACCTTATTAGTATTAATTATTGTGCTTGCCATTGTGATTGTTGCTTTTAGTGGGGTGTTTAAAAATATTGCAGAAAGCGATTATTTACAAAATAAGTATAATGGTAAACAAGAAGATACAAGCTCATCATCAATAAAAAACACAGTGACTGTTTTATTACTATTGTTATCGGTTTCCATGATGGCTCAAGACGCTACAGTTTCTAAAGTGATTGATGATGGAAGAATTGGCGGTATTGATCAATTTACATTTTACTTCTTATCATCACTTGTATTTATAGAATTATTGGTGCTTGGTTTAATGTTTTACCAATTTAATTTTTTAGTAAAGACACATTTAACAACAGTTAAAAAAGTGAAAGCTAAAAAAGTTGAATCGAAACTGTTATTAAGTTTAACAGATGCTGTGGCTGTTGAAGAAGAAGAGAGTATTTTATTAGATCATGATTACGATGGCATTAAAGAACTAGACAATAATTTACCGCCTTGGTGGAAATATGGTTTCTATTTAACTATTGTTTCAGGTGTCATTTATTTGCTTCATTTTCATGTATTAAAAACAGGTGATTTACAAGGAAAAGAATATGATAATGCCATTGCTCAAGCAAAAATTGAAGTAGATGAGTTTATGAAAACATCTGCAAATAATGTGGATGAAAATACAGTAAAAGTATTAAT
>JBILCJ010000229.1:0-3127 GCA_044353195.1 Bacteroidia bacterium
TTTTGAATTAAATGTATTTAAGCCATTAATTGCTGCTAACGTTTTACAATCAGCTCGTTTAATTGGTGATGCTTGTGTTTCGTTTACAGAAAAATGTAGTGATGGTATCACAGCAAACTTACCTGAAATTAAAAAACATTTAGAAAATTCATTGATGTTGGTTACTGCTTTAAATACTCATATTGGTTACGAAAAAGCAGCTAAAATTGCTAAAACAGCGCACAAAGGAAATAAAACGCTACGTGAAGCTGCCATAGAATTAGGCTATGTAACAAATGAACAATTTGATCAATGGGTTCGTCCAGAAGACATGATTGGAAGTTTGAAATAAACAAAAACAACTTTAATAAAAAAGCTCGAAATTAATTTCGAGCTTTTTTATTAAACACAAAGATTTGAAATTTATTGACCAGATTTAATAAATTTTAAAGAATATAATTTTTGCTCATCCCTAATTTCTAAAAAATAAACCCCATTATTAAGTAGCTCAACATTGACCAAATTGCTTGTTGTTCCTTTCATACATTCATTTCCTACAATATCATAAATTATATAATTAAATGGAGAATTGAATGGAGCAAATGGTTTTATAGAAAATTCTTTTATAACTGGATTTGGAAACACTGAAAAAGAATTTTCTATTGAAGCAGATTGAGAAATATCTAAAATAATTGGTGATAATATAAAAGAAGCTGAATCTTTTTTACATCCAGTTGTTACAACATGTGAAACCGTATACGTTTGCGAAACCGTATAGGCATGACTTGGATTACTTAATAAACTTGTTGTTCCATCTCCAAAATACCATTTATTAGCCAGTGAACTGGAATAACCCGTAAACTGATAATTTAATGCGCTAATTAAACTGGTTGTAAACGGAGCATACGGTGTGTACTTACCTATATTCCAAGTTGATAAACTATCACCCACAACACTGTGCGCGATTTGTTTTAAGAAAACAGAATTAGCTAATGAAACGCCTGCTGTATACGTCGACGTTAAAACACTTTTATGAAATAACACTTCGTAAAACACACATGCTGCTAAATAAGAACCTTCGAGCGATGGATGACTTTGGTCAAGGCTATATAATTCTAAGGAAGGATTTAATGCAATTGATTTTTTAAACGCTTCGCCAACTGGAGAAAAAACACCATGCGTTGAATCCGCAAATAATTTATAAGACGCTCTTAATCTATTTTGCATTCCTAAATAGGTGCAAAGTGGCGCATAAAAAGGGCAGTTTGATGCATCACCATTTTTTCTTCCCCAGGTTTCAAAAAATACGGTTTCAGCACATGGATTATAGTGCTTAATCATACTATCTAATTTAATAGCATAAGGTAACGTTTGACTTGCAACTTGTGCAGGAGGAAAAGAAGGCTCTTGACTTTGTGCTTGCAAAACAACATGATCCCATAGTTGGGATGTTAGTTTTGAAACAGTAGTTGGATCGACAAAATGTCCGTTAAATGTTTGCCCACCAGGACAATTACTATCATACAACAAAGTATCTCCCTTTGATAAAGCAACATCATAAATGAGTTGTGGTAAATTATTAACGTAGGTGTAACTATTCCCAAAAAACAAAACCTTTATTTTTTTACTTTGTTGGGCACATACAAAACCATTCATACTGATGATCAGTATTAGCAAACTTAAATGTGTCAATCGTTTTATCATCATCGTTTCATTAAATTTAGTAAGCAAAATCACTTAAATACTCAAAATTGGAAGTAAGTTTTCCGTCTTTACAAATACTAGCTCTTTCAATAATTTGATCCGCATCCTCTTTAAATAAAAATGGAATAACACGTTCCATTAAATCTTTTCCAAAATCATCACTTGCATCACGAGGCAATTCACATGGTAAATTATCAACTGCCATCACACAAATCGTTTCCTTACTAAATGCCACATCTTCTTTGTCTGTTTTTGGATTATAACCATAAAATGGTTTATCAATCGTACTAGAACGTAAGGTTGTTGGCACACTGCCATCAATATCACAGGTAATATCAGCTACTACACTCATTTTAAAATCAGACGCTTTCATATCGTCGATGGTAAACATTTTTGGAGAACGTGGATCCCAATAATGTGCCGAAATAAAAATATCTGTTGCTTTAGTGAAGGGAGAAAATTTTGAAATAAAATGTTCGGGATGATTATAAAAATCATTCAAATCAAAATTATGATCATTTGGTAATTCCACATAATCGCGGGGATTTAACTGACAATAAACAGGCTCTCGAAACGAAGCCATTAAAAATTCTTCGGGAGTTACTTTTCTAATTCTTAAAGCCGATAAAATTTCTATCGCTCCATTGGCAACTCTTCCGCCTCCTGTTAAGGCAATTTTAATATTAGGTAACTTCACGCGTTTCAACTCCTCTTCCATCTCTGCTCTATCTCTGCATACATTAGCTGGCTTTATTTGAAACAAATCGTACTTACGTCCATAACCTAAGATACCGTTGTAAGTGCCTACAATTCCGGCAAAACGGCCAAATCCAATGATACGATTATGATTTTTATCCGTTAAGGTTTCATAGTCTACCATCTGAATTTTTTGAGCAATTAAAGCTTTCATCAATTTAATATTGTGAGCTTGCTTTTTAATGGTATGCGAAAAGAAAAAATATTTTTTTCCTTGTAATAAATTTTCTTTAGGCACTTCCTTCACTCCCATCAGCACATCACAATCACTCAAATCTTCTTGCAAGGTTAAACCAAATGCCACATATTCTTCATCGCTATAACATCTAATTTTACTAGGCTGGATAACGATTTCTAAATGAGGATAGGTTCTTAATAACTCGGTACAAATTAATGGCGTTAACGGAACTCGTTTATCGGGTGGTGATTTCTCTTCTCGTAAGACACCTATTTTGAATTTATTCATATATTTATATTTGTACAAAGATAACATTTATGCCATTTTCCAAATCAATTTTCCTGTTTATTTTAGCTTTCTACTGCCACAGCAATCTAGTTTATTCGCAATCAAAACAACATGTATTAACTAAAAAATATTCGCCAAAACAACTAAAAGAAGACGCGGAAATTTTTAAAACAGTAACGTTGAGAATGCATCCTGTTATAGGAGTATACAAACCAAGAGCAC
>JBILCJ010000230.1:0-3107 GCA_044353195.1 Bacteroidia bacterium
ACATTGAATTGATAAAACCAGAAAAGCGGGACGAATTAATGGCTGATTTAGAAAACCGCACAGGTCAAAAAATTAACCGAATTTCAATAGGAAGAATCGATTTCTTGCGCGATACCGCACTCATCAAAATTTATTTTTACGAAGAATAAGTAATAAATGTTCAACTTTTTTTTATAAATAGCTAAAAATAAGCTAATTATATTTTTGTCTAATTTGTTTAAACTAAAAATTTAATTTTTTTTTAAAAATAGTTGTTTTTTTCTTTGCAGATTTAAAAAAAGCGTTTATATTTGCACCCCGAATATGGGAGATTAGCTCAGCTGGTTCAGAGCACCTGCCTTACAAGCAGGGGGTCACAGGTTCGAACCCTGTATCTCCCACAAAAAAAAGCCTTACAATTTGTAAGGCTTTTTTGTTTTAATCAAACTGTATTAAAATAGCTAACCGTGTTTCAACAAGGTATTAAGCACGCTTTCTCTTTTTTGTTTTAAGTGTTGTAAATCTCCTTGCTCAATAATTTCTCCTTTATCCATGATAATAATGGAATCCGCATGTTCAATGGTTGTTAAGCGATGTGCAATGATAATAGACGTTCTGTTTTTGGCCATCTCAACGGATGCTTTTTGAATCAGTTTTTCAGTTTCTAAATCAATGGAAGAGGTGGCTTCATCTAATACAAAAATAGGTGGATTATAAATATAAGCTCGTACAAAAGCAATTAACTGCCTTTGTCCTGAAGATAAGGAGGCTCCTCGTTCATTAACTTGGTAATGGTAATCGTTTGGTAATGCCATGATAAAGTCATGCACTCCAATTTCTTTGGCTGCTAAGATGACTTTGTCTTTAGTTATGAGCTCGTTGTGCAGTGTAATATTGTTTAAAATAGAATCATTAAACAAAAACACATCTTGCAGCACAACACCCACTGATTGTCTCAAAGCATGCAGTTGATAATCTTTAATTGATAAATCGTCCAATAAAATCTCACCTTTGTTTATATCGTAAAATCGACTGATTAAATTAATGATACTTGATTTTCCTGCTCCAGTAGCACCAATAATACCAACTGTTTTACCACTTTCGATGGTAAAGGACACGTTTTTTAAAATGTAATTATCCGTGTTATAAGCAAACCACACGTTTTTAAACTCAATCTTACCTTTTAGATGTGTTGCTAATGTTTTTCCACAGTCTTCTATCACCTCGTTCGTGTCTATCACTTTGAAAACACGTTCAGCTGCTACAACGCCCATTTGCAAGGTGTTTAATCGATCGGCTAACATTCTAATGGGTCTAAAAACCATGTTAATCATCATGATAAAAAATGTAATGTCTCCTAATTTGATATGATAGGTGTTGGCATTAACACCTGCAAACCAAATAAATAAGGCTATTGAAACGGCTGATAAAATTTCAACCACTGGAAAAAAAACAGAGTAATACCAAATAGAACGAATGTTTGCTTTTTTATGTTTATCGTTAATTTCTTTAAATTTTTCATATTCAATTTTTTCTCGATTAAATAATTGCACAATTCTCATTCCCGTAATATGCTCATTGGTAAAGGCATTGAGGTTAGCAACAGCATTTCTAACTTCTGTAAATGTTTTTTTTACGCCATTCTTAAATAAATTGGTGGCGACAAATAACAGTGGAATGCTGCTTAGTGCAACCAAGGCAATGGCCCAATTGGTATAAAACATGGCACTGATAAAAATAACTAGCATTAATATGTCGCCACAAATCACAATAAATCCTTGAGAAAAAACATCACTCAAACTTTCAATGTCTGAAACCGCTCGTGTAACAAGGGTTCCAACGGGCGTGGTGTCGAAGTACGTATTTTTTAATTTTAAAATATGAGTAAATACTTGTGATCGTAAATCTTTTACAATATTTTGTCCAAGCAAATTAGTTAAATTGATATTTAAAAATTGCAAAAAAGCTTCTATCAACAACACACCTAACAGTAATAAGCCCATTTGATTGATATAGGTTGTTTTTTCGATGTCTTTTAAAAAATGGAGATCGGTAGGTGAAGTTGCACCAACTACATTGAGCATGTTGTTAATCAGTAATGGTCTAACTATAGCTAAAGAAGAGAGAATGATGGTGATGAGGATGGCAGAAAAGAATAATGGTTTATATGGTTTACTGTACGATAGAATTCGTTTTAATAAACCGATATTTAATTTTTTAGTTGGAGTAGGTGTTGCTGACATTAACAAAAAATAGATTGTGGGTAAGTTATTTCTGTTAAATATAATGCATGAGCATTAACCGACATGCCGGCATCAGATCTGTTTTTATTTTCAATAATGGTTTTAAAATCTTCGAATGTAATTTTTCCTTTTCCAACTTCTAGTAAAGTGCCAACAACAGCTCTTACCATGTTTCGTAAAAAACGATTAGCTGTTATTTTAAAAATATATTCATTATCACTTTGTTTGATCCACTTTGCAAAAGTCACGTTACAATCATTTGTTTTTGTTTGAGTATTCACTTTACTAAAACTTGTGAAATCAATCACTGATAATAAAAAATTGGCAGCTTCATTCATCAATGAAATATTTAATTCACCATAAACAAATAAAGATGATTGAAAAAGGAACGGGTTTTTAAATGTGTGAATGTGGTATTCGTAGGTTCTAAATTCAGCGTCAAATCTCGCACTCGCTGATTCGTTAACTAGGTGTATTTTTTTGATAGCTATATCAAAGGGTAAAATTTTATTTAATTTATAAACATAATTTGTATCCACTAAGTGCAAATCTGTTTTTAGACAATCAAAATGCGCGTAGTAATCTTTTGCACTTACTCCTGCATCTGTTCGACCGCAGCCAACTACTTCAATCTGTTCTGAAAAAATAACACTTAATTTTTCTTGCAGAACATGTTGTATAGTGTTTTTGGTATTATCTTGCACTTGCCAGCCATTATAGGTGGTTCCATTGTAAGATAATTGTATGAAGTAACGTGGCATGTGGGTAAAGATAGCAATTAAAAATTATTCGATTAAACCTTCTTTTTCTCGTTTTCCATAATCTAAAATCAAAAAATAATACGTTAATACGCCAAAGGCATACATGATGGAGGTAATTAAAAAA
>JBILCJ010000232.1:0-3083 GCA_044353195.1 Bacteroidia bacterium
AAGTTTATTGCCTAAGCAACAAGAGAACCTTGACACTTCTAAATATATTTATCATAAAGTTTTAAAAGGTGAAACACTTTATGCCATATGTCATAAATACAATACGGATGAAACAACTATTAAAAGTTTAAATCCATCCATTCATAATGGTTTAAAGGAAGGCGATCAACTTGTCATTACTGAAAAAGTAAACAAAAAGAATGCCCATCCTATTGAAGTATCATCATTGAATAATTTTTCAAGTATAAGCTCTTATACAGTTTTACCAGGTGAAACAGTGTACAGTATATCAAAAAAGATAAATGTATCAACAGAATCTATTACTAAATGGAATCCAGATGTAAAAGATGGAATTAAAGTAGGGCAGGTGTTGAGTTTAGGGAAAATTAAAACCGATGCCGTTTCTTCTACTAAGCCATTATTGGTTGAAAAAGAGAAAATAACGACCGATACAATACGTTTTAAAAAAGATAAAAAAACAGCCTATCAAATTGGATTGTTTCTTCCTTTTAAATTAGAAGAAAGTGAAGCTATCACGATAGAAGATTTAGTGCGTTCTAAGTCCTCCTTTCCTAACGCTCAAAATATTTCTTTAGATTTTTATTTTGGATTTAAAAAAGCGGTTGATTCTTTAATTTCAAAAGATTTTGATGTTTCGATTTCTTTGTTTGATATTCAAGAAAATGATTCTACAAAAGTTGAGGCAATTTGTAATACATCAGAATTTAAAAAATTAGATATCATTTTTGGTCCTTTATATGCAGGTGTATTTAAGCAGCTTTCAATGAAAGCTAAAGTACTTCAAATTCCATGCGTATCTCCACTTACGCAACAAAGTAAAATTTTATATAATAATACATTAGTAAGTAAAGTAAATCCATCTCAGTATACTATCATAGAGCGTTTGGCAGACTTCTGTTTAGATTCATTAAGACTTAATTCTAAAATTTGTATCGTAAATGCTACTCAAAAAGATGCACCGTATGTGAAAGCATTTAAAAAGAGATATAACGATGGAATACTAAAAATTAATAAGTCAATCAAAGACACTATTTCAGAATTAAAAGGTTTATCGGCTGTTAAAAACTCTTTTATCATTGAAAAAAATAACGTTGTTGTTTTGCTAACTAATAATCCAGTTTATTTGCAAGATTTTATAACTCAATTGTCGGTTTCATCTAGTAAAAAAAATGTTATTTTGTTAGGCTTTGAAAGTGTGACTTCTATTGATAATTTAGATCAAGGGTATTTAAATGATTTAAACTTTCATTTTGCTACCGCTAATCATATTGATTATACTGATATAAACACCATCGATCTTATCAAGCAATATCAACAAATGTATTTTAGTGATCCAAGTGAATCTTATTTCGAAGGATTTGATATAGGGATGTATTATCTTAATAACCTTAAATTAAAAGGGTTAGATATGTTTATTAATTTAGAACAGTTAACCTATACTGGTGTGGCTTCTGGTTTTAAATTTTCGAGACCTGATGTATCTTCTGGTTATGAGAATAGAGCAATTTCTATTTACAAGTATTCAAATTTTAAATTGAAAAAATTAGGATGGAAATAAATAAAACCACCATTTCAGAGTGGTTACAAACATTGCAGTCTGAAATTTGTAAGGCCCTTGAAAACGTTGACGGTCATTCAGTTTTTAAGAATGACACATGGCAAAGAGAAGAGGGTGGCGGTGGAATTTCTTGCGTGATTGAAAATGGAAATGTCATTGAAAAAGGTGGTGTTATGTTTTCTGCTGTTCACGGAAAAGTACCTGATTTTTTATTAAAAGAACAAGCACACAGTGTTTCTGGAACAAAAGAAGCAAGTACACACGATACGTTTTTTGCAACAGGTGTTTCGATTGTCATTCATCCTCAAAATCCAATGGTTCCAATAATTCACATGAATATTCGTTATTTCGAAATGAGTAATGGAACAAAATGGCTTGGAGGAGGAATTGATTTAACCCCACATTATATCGTTGATTCAGACGCACACTATTTTCATCAACAATTAAAAACTATTTGTGACAAGCATCATTCATCCTATTATCCAAAATTTAAAAATTGGGCAGATGATTATTTTTATATCAATCATCGAAAAGAAACGCGAGGAATAGGAGGCATATTTTTTGATCGATTGAATGAAACAACAGACATTAGTTTTGAACAGAATTTTGCATTTTGGCAGGATGTGGGGAAATTATTTGCTCCAACCTATGTTGAATTAATTAATAGAAATAAAAATAAATCTTATACGGCTGAAAATAAACAATGGCAGCTTATTCGCAGAGGTCGATACGTTGAATTTAATTTAGTTTATGATAAAGGAACGCGTTTTGGTTTAGAGACTAATGGGCGAATTGAATCTATCTTAATGAGTTTACCTGCACACGCAAGTTGGCAATATGATTTTAAAACAATTGAAAATTCGGAAGAGGATTTAACATTGAAAAAATTGAAAAAAGGAATTAATTGGATTTAATATGACAAATTTTTTAAAGTATTTTTTACAAGGCTTACTTATTTTTATTCCTATTGGAATAACGGTATTGTTATTTTTTAAATTATTTCAATTTTTCGAAAGTTTATTTTCGTTTGCAGGTTTTACAGGAAGTTCGTTTTTAAATACATTGATTTCATTTTCTATATTAATAGCTTTTATTACGTTGTTAGGCTTATTAGCTTCATCTTTTATTTTTAAAAAATTATTTTCTCTACTGGAAGATAAATTAGAAAGTATGCCGCTCATCAAACACATTTATTCTCCTATTAAAGATTTCATGAATGCATTTATGGGAAATAAAAAGCGATTTAAAAAACCAGTTTTAGTGTTGACTAATCCACAATCAAATATTCAGGAAATTGGTTTTATAACTCAAGATGATTTAAGTGATTGGGGTATAAAAGATAAAATAGCGGTTTATTTACCATTATCGTATTCTTTTTCTGGAAAAGTGATCATTGTACCAAAGGAACAAATCAGTTTTTTAGATGCCGATGGATCCGAAGCTATGAAGTTTGTTGTTTCTGGAGGAGTAACAGATGTAGAAAAGGATTAACATCATGCACATT
>JBILCJ010000062.1:0-11004 GCA_044353195.1 Bacteroidia bacterium
TAGCTAATTGAGAAGCTCTAAAACGTCGCTCTCCGGAAATCAATTGATATTTATCGTATCCAAGTTTTCTTACCGTAATTGGTTGAATGATGCCATGTTGTTTTATTGATTCTGATAATTCTTGCAATGCATTTTCATCAAAATGTGTTCTTGGTTGAAATGGATTGGTATCAATGTCTTTTATTTTTACCAAGGCAATGGTTCCTACAACTGGTGTTGCCTCTCCAGTTTGCTTTGTTGTAATGTCTGTTTTAGCATTTTGTAATAAAGCGCTTAATCCTCTTCCTAATGCTGGTTTTTTATTATTGCTACTCATTCTATTGTATTAAAGGGTTGTGTTATTGATTGTTTAAATCAACAAATGTTGGTTATTATGCTTCATTAAAATCAGTCTCATCATCCGTAAATGACATAGTACGATCTTCGTCTGAAATTTTGGTTAAGTTATTTCGTTGTAAAATTTCACGTGCTAAATTCAGATAATTGATTGAGCCTTTTCCAACAGCGTCGTGCATGATGATTGTTTTCCCATGACTAGGAGCTTCTGCTAATTTTACATTTCTCTGAATAATGGTATTGAAAACCATGTTTTGAAAATGCATTTTTACTTCTTCTACTACTTGATTTCCTAATTTTAAACGTGGATCATACATCGTAAGTAAAACGCCTTCAATGTCTAAATTGGTATTAATGTGTTCTTGAATTAATTTAATCGTTTGTAATAATTTACCCATGCCTTCTAATGCAAAATACTCACATTGAACTGGAATAATAACACTATCAGAAGCCGCTAGCGAATTGATTACAGTTAAGCCCAATGAAGGGCAGCAATCAATTATAATAAAATCATAATCGTCTTTTACTTTATCCAAAGCTGCTTTCATCATATAATCTCTATTAGGTAGATTAACGATTTCTAGCTCAATGGCAACTAAATCCGTATTAGTTGGCAACAAAAATAGGTTGGGAGTTTCTGTTGCTAATATTAAATCTTGTGGATTTCTTGTCCCGATGATACATTCGTACAATCCCTCTCTTACTTCTTTTGGGTCAAATCCAACCCCAGATGTAGAATTAGCTTGAGGGTCAGCGTCAACTAATAATGTTTTGTATTCCAACACCGCAAGTGATGCTGCTAAATTAATGGCTGAAGTTGTTTTCCCAACCCCACCTTTTTGATTCGATATCGCTATTATTTTTCCCATGAGTTATGACCTAGTTAGTATTTTCGAGTATGTAGTTATTTTTCTTTATCAATTAGAACTTTATTTATTTGTTTTCAATCTGATAAAACTAATTGATAATTGTCGGTAATAAGTTTCGTTTTTTGCAAAAAAAAGTTCAAATTTGTGTCTCGTAAAAATAAACTTTTTGATGGTTTAATCTGTTATTAGTTTTAAACACACTCAGTTATAACTCACCTAAAATGTTAATAATAAAATGAATTCCATAACCATTATATCCGCTACAAATAGATTAGATAGTAATACCGAAAAAATTGCCGATTACTATTTGAATGTGCTAAAGAAAAAAGGTGTTGATGTTCAGCTTTTTAGCTTGAAAGATTTACCTGCTTCATTTATTTCTTCCGATTTATACGGAAACAGATCACCTGAATTTCAGCAAGTTATCGATACGTTAGTTGAAAAGCAAACCAAATTCATTTTTATCTCCCCAGAATATAATGGCAGTTTTGCCGGTGTTTTAAAAGTTTTTTTAGACGCTATTCCACCGAAATATTGGGAAAATAACAAGGCATGTTTAGTTGGTGTATCTTCAGGAAGAGCAGGTAATTTGAGAGGTTTAGAGCATTTAACGAATATTTTAAATTACTTAAAAATCAACGTATATCATAATAAATTACCAATTAGTTTGGTAACTAA
Organism: Bacteroidia bacterium; assembly: GCA_044353195.1. Taxonomy (GTDB): domain Bacteria; phylum Bacteroidota; class Bacteroidia; order B-17B0; family Aurantibacillaceae; genus UBA4416. The sequence continues at coordinate 1,884 of JBILCJ010000062.1, forward strand.
TTTATTGAATGAATCTCAACAATTATCTGATTTAGAAACACAGAAAGTGATTGAAATTCAATTAGATGGATTTTTAAAGTTTTAAATCTATACGTTGAAACTGAATGGAATATTTAAATCAAATGATTTTTTTAGTATCTTCATTGAGTTTTGATATACAACCAAACATATAACCAGTATTCTGATTTAGAATTAATTACAGAGTATAAAAGCACTCAAAACAAAGTGTTTGTTGGAATATTATATAAACGTTATGCTCATCTAGTTTTAGGTCTTTCGTTGAAGTATCTCAAGAATGAAGATGACGCCAAGGATGCGGTTATGCAAATTTTCGAGAAATTATTTACTGATTTATTGAAACATCCTATTGAGTTTTTTAAAAGCTGGTTATATACCTATTCTAAAAACTTTTGTTTGATGGTAATTCGTAATCGACAGTCTAAACTTAAAAAAGAGTTAGAACTTGAAAATAATGCTGATTTATTTATGGAAACGGATTCCGTTTTGCATCTCAATAAAGCAGAGGATAAAGAAAAGCAATATGAGCACGTAGAATTTGCGCTTGAACAACTGAATGATGATCAAAAAAAATGTTTGGATTTGTTTTATTTTAAAGACAAATCATATGTTGAAATAGCTGAAATTACTGGTTATACAATCAATGAAGTGAAAAGTTATATTCAAAATGGAAAACGAAATTTAAAAATAAAATTGGAAAATCTTAGAGGAAAAGTACAATCATAATGGAAAATAATAATTCAAATAAACCATTATCAGCTCACGAGCTTTTAAACTTGATAAAACTTAAGTCAAGTGAGCAATCTATTGAGCAAGATTTGGACGATTTTGAAAAAGATGCCATAGAGGGATTTGTAAATCATTCTTCTTTGGATAATTTCACGAAATTGAATATAGACGTTCAGTTAGAAATATCTAAAAAAGTATCTGAAAAAACATTTTTTAAAAATCGCAATACCATCATTTTTTCTGCGGCGGCATCCATCGTTTTAATTGTTTTAATTTCTTTTTTCTATTTAATTGATTTTAATAAAAATTCATCTTCTGAATTAGCTTTAAATAATGAAACTATTCAAGAATTTCCCATTCATGATGTAAAAGTCGATTTAGAAAAATTAAATCAAGCAGAAATTCCTGTTAAAAATAAAAAACCGAAACAATTAACTAACCAAGCAGATGAATTTGTATTTAAAACGGATTCAAAAAAAACGCAAACAACAAGTCGTGAAGAAGTAATACAGCCAACGAAGGATGAAGCAACGAAAAACGATTATAAAAAAGAGGAAGTTCGATCAACTGAAGCAATAGGTGGTGCAGTAGTTTCTCAAAACTTTAGTTACATCGAAAAACCACAAGTTGCAAATGCCGATGTAAGTTTGGATCAAATTGCTGTTGAGAATGATGATAGTAAAGTGGGCAGTACAAAAAGTTTATCTGAGACTAAGCAAGAAAAAGTTGCCGTTACTTCTATGGCTAAAAAAAGTAATAATCAATTACCATCTACTAATAATCTAACAGAGCCTAAAGCAAGTTTTGCAGGTGGTGAAATTGGAATAAAGAATTATGTGGTGTCGAATGCTAAGCTAAGTAACGTAGATGCAAAGTTATATGGTTCATACAAAATAAAGGTTATGATAAAGCCTAACGGAACGATTAAAGTATTAAAGATTAAATCAATTGCGAATGGTGATTTAAAAAGTATAGATAGCATTAAAAAAATCCTAAATTCAATGAAAAGCTGGAATCCAGAAATGGATAACGGCAAAGCGGTTCAATCAAATCAAGAGTTTGTTTTGGAGTTTTAATCTTTCACAATTTCGAGGTTGTGAATGTTAACTGTCATTTTTAAATTCCCTGATGTTATTTTTACTTTTTCGTTTATTATTTCATCTACGATACCAATTTGTGAACTATTTAATATTTTTACCTTCGTTCCAACGCGTAATAATGGTTTAATACGAGCCACTTTTTTTTCTGAAAATTTATCTAACCTGTTTTGTTTTTCTAGTTCTTTGCGCTTATTTGTCTCGGCTGTGATGCCATCAATAAAACGTTTAATGACTTCTTTTCTATTTTCATTTTTATTCCAATCATCAAGTAGTCTTAAGTATTTTTGACCAAAATCAGCTAGCCTCGCTAATTCAATTTTACGTTCTCGTTCTCGTTCAATTTTATCTTGGTAATTTGACGATAGTACCTCGTATTTTTCTTTGGAAATTCTTTGTAAAAAATTTTCATGTTCTGTTTTTTCAATAGCTTCGTATAGGATTGTTTTTTGTTGTTGAACTTCAGCTAAAAGTGTATTTAAATCTACTTTATTAGTATCTGTTTTAAGCTTAGCTCTATTTATCAAATCTATAGGAAAACCAACTCGTTCTGCAACTTCAAATGTATAACTACTTCCTGGTTCACCAACCGATAAAATATATTTTGGATTGAGAGTTTCTAAATCAAATAACATACTTCCGTTTTTTACGCCGTCCAATTTATTGGCTAATAATTTCACGTTTGAATAGTGTGTTGTTATAATTCCAAATGTTTTTGATTTTACAATTTCTTCTAAAACAACTTCGGCCATTGCTCCGCCAAGATCAGGATCAGTGCCACTTCCAAACTCATCCATTAAAACCAATGTTTGATTGTTGACAGTTTCTAAAATAGAAATCATTTTTTTTAATCGCGCACTGTAAGTACTTAATTCGTGTTCAATACTTTGCGTATCTCCAATATCAATCAAGATATGTTTAAAAAAACTCATCACCGAATTAGGACTAACAGGTACTAATAATCCGCACTGAAGCATTGTTTGCAATAATCCAATAGTCTTAAGTGTTACCGATTTTCCACCTGCATTTGGCCCCGAAATCACTAGTAAGTGTTCGTCTTTGTGCAAATGAACTGAGAGTGGAATCGTTGGTTTCTTATGTTCTTTATTTTGAAGAAATAAAATAGGGTGAAATGCTTTTTCTAATTTTAACTCGGCTTCACGACTAATAACAGGTAAACAGGCATTAATTTTTTGCGCATACAATGCTTTTGCTCTTAACACATCTACTTCAATTAGTAAAAAATAAAATTGATTCAGTTGTGGTGCAAATACTCTTAATTTACTGGTTAATTCTCTAAGTATTTTATTAATTTCTCTGCGTTCATCAATTTCCAATTCGGCAACGTCGTTATTAATATTTACCAAAGCACTTGGTTCAATAAAAATTGTTTTCCCTGTTTCACTTTTACTGTGAACAAATCCTGTTACTTCACCTTTATTTTCAGCTAGAACGGCTAGTGTTCTTCTGCCATTAAAATAACTTTCTTCATTCTCTCTTAAAAAACCTAATTTTTTTAATTCATTCGCGTATCGGTTAAATTTACTATCACTTTCCTTTCTTTTTTCTCTAAGATCGTGCCGAATTTTTTGTAATTCTTTCGACGCTGTATCCTTTACTTTCATTTCAAAATCAAGAATGATGTCGATCTCTTTTATAATGATTTTATTGTCTTCAATTCCAGAAACTAGTTCGGTTAAAAATGGTAAATTGTTTTTATTAGTTTTTAAAAATCGGATCAGTGTGTTGGCAATTTCAGTAGATTGTTTCAACAGAAAAAATTGCTCTTCAATAAGCATACTACCTTCTAATGAAAGGAGTGTAACTTCTTTTTTGAAATCTTCAAATTGTAAATTCGGAAAAAAACTGTTGTTAGAAAGTATGGTATTTAATTCAGATACACGATTTAATTCAGTTATTAAATTTTCTGTATTTGGTATGGTAGAAATTTGCGAGGCTTTTTGCTTTGCTTTTTCACTATGTGCATATAAACTTATTTCATTTTTTATTTTATGAAAATCCAATAAGTTTAAAGCTTCATGGTCAATTATGGTCATTTGTTATAATTAAATTATTTAGTTAAAAAAGTAATTTAATGTTTTGCAAACTAAAAAATTACTTTATTTTTGATAGGCATAAAATTAAACAATAAACAAAAGCCAATACTAAAGGTTTAAAAAAGAAAAAATGAAAAACGGAATTATTACTAAGTTAGAAGAAATGATCGGTTCTGCCGACATTAGTGCTGTTGCTCACCAAATGCGCGCTCTGCAAAAAGAGTACCAAACATTATGGACATCAGAATTTGAAAAAGCAAAGCAAGAATTTGTTGATGAAGGCGGTAAAGCCAAGGAATTCGAATACGCTAAGCATCCAGATGATATTACTATTTCGAAACTTTTCGAAAAATTTGATGCCAAGAAAAAAGAAGAAGACGCTAAAATAGCTATTGAACAAAATAAAAATCTAGCCATTCGTAAAGAAATTATTGCAAAGATTAACGATTTAAGTCAAGTAAGCGATAATATTGGCGCGGCAATTAAAAAGTTAGTTGAATTACAAAAGCAATGGAAAGAAACAGGTGCTGTTTCAACTCATAAATACAAAGACATTCAAGCGGATTATAGTAAGGCCATTGAAGAATTTAATTACAAATTAAGTTTATCTAAACAATTGCAAGAACATGATTTAAAACGTAATTATGAATTAAAAACAGAATTGCTCGAAAAAATAAAAGGCATTAAAAATCAAACTAACATTAAAGAGGCAGAGCGATTAATAAAAATTTATCGTAACGATTGGGAAGATATTGGCCCTGTACCAAATGATAAATGGGATGAGTTAAAAGGAGCTTACCGCTTAGCTATTGATGAAGCTTATTCTACCTTGAAGGCACATTACAGTAGTATCGAAGAGGAGAAGGACGCCAATTTAGAAAAGAAACATGCGATTCTTGAAAAAATAAAACATATTCTTACGAAGACCGAAAGTGCAAATGGTCAAGCTTGGAATAATTTAACTGCTGAATTAACATCCATTCAAGCCGAATGGAAATTAATTGGAAGAGCAAATGCGAAAGAAAACGATAAAGCTTGGACAGAATTTAGAGCATTGTGTGATTTGTTTTTCGAAAAAAAGAAAGCATTTTTTCATGTTATGCATGAAAAGTTAAGTGAGATTAAAGCTCAAAAGCAAGATTTGATTGCAAAAGTGAATGCTGTAAAAGACAGTACAGATTGGCAAAAGACAGGTTTAGTGATTATTAAAATTCAGGATGCATGGAAAAAAATTCCGCATGCTGGTGGTGATGAAACAAAGTTGTTTAATAATTTTCGAGCTGCTTGTAATCATTTCTTTGATGCTAAGAAAGCACACTTTTCAGCTATTGACGCTAGCTTTGACGCTAATTTAGTTGCAAAAGAATCGTTATTAGCGACGTTGTTAGAGTTTAATTTATCAGATGATACAAGTGCTAATCATGCCGCCTTAAAACAATTTTCTTTAGATTGGAATGCGGCAGGTATGGTTCCGATGAAAGATAAAAAGAGAATCAATGATGCGTTTTACAACAAATTAGATGAGTTGTATGATAAGATGAATGTGAGTGTTTCTGATAAAATGTTGATGCAGTTTAAATCAAAAATTGAACGATTTGTCAATGGAGAGAATCCTGAAGTTGCTTTGAATAAAGAGGCTGACTTTTTGAAAAAACAAATTGAAGAAATAAATGCGCGTGTAAAAACGTATGATAATAATTTAGGTTTCTTTAAATCAAATAGTAAAGGTGTTAACCCATTTATGAAAGAAATTGAAGATAAAATAAATGTTGAAAAACGAAAGATTGCAGAATTTAACGATAAACGAAAAATGGTTATTGCTGAATTAAATAAATTGCGTGCAGTTGACGTTGAAAAATAATGAAGTTAATTTATAATTGAAACTTAAGAAGCTACCGTTTTACAATGGTAGCTTCTTTTGTTTTACAGTAATTAGGTAACTAAATTATATAATAAAAAAACAGTATACTCAATTAGATTTAACATTAAAATTTGTTGTAGTTAGTTTGTATCTTACAAAAAATTATTTTTTAAAATATAATTATAAATATGAAAAATAAATATTTCAATGCTTTTCAAATCTTTTTTTTGTTAGCATTATTAAATTGTAATTCAAATAAAAAATCAGACAATGTAAAACAATGTCTAATTCAAGATACTTTAATAAATAATATTTCTTTCAATATAAGTAAAAGTGAATTTCAGCAAATATTGAAAACTCCTGAAAATAGGTTTTTAGCTGTAAATGGGATAAAAATATCTTGTAAATACATACCTAATTTTTATAAAAATAAATTATATGCTATTCAAGTAGAATTAAACCAATTTGATTCTATTAAAAACACTGAAATAAGCATTTCTGATTCTTTAATTTTCGAAAATAGCATGCTCTCTCAGTTAATTGAGGAGGATGTTTTAAAACGAAAGAATAAATTTGGAAATCAAATAGAGTCTGAAAATGCTAGAAAAATAATTGAAATTTATATCGCAAAATATAGTCAGCCTAATAATTTAGTTCAAGAAGGAGTTAAAGGTGAATGGGTTAAGGAATATAATAGTTCCTTTATTAGAGAGTATGGAGAATTTAAAATACATAAAGTATATATTTGGACTTGTGATTTCAAAGAGATTAAAATTGAATTTGAAATAATGGCAAAATTGAGTGATTTAATATGGAGTTCCGACGCAACTGAAAATGATATTCTTTTAAATGGAGATTTTACAGAATTACAGTATCATAACTTCAAAATAAAATATACAGATTTAAATATAGAAACTATAGTAAATCATGAATTTGGTAAAAAAGGAATGGAAATTTTAAGAAAAAATGATAGTATAGAAAAGTATAATGATGTAAAATTAAAAGAAAGTATTTAATATATATTAGCATTAATTGTAACTTAAAATTTAAATACGGGATAATTACAACTTATTTTACAAAAGTTTAAAATATAAAACGATATGAATGTAGAAATTTGGAGTGATGTGATGTGTCCGTTTTGTTATATCGGCAAACGAAAATTCGAAAAGGCTCTCGAGCAATTCCCTCAAAAAGATAAGATTGAAGTTAGTTGGAAAAGTTTCCAATTAGACCCAACTACTATAACAGACCCTAGTTTAAATACCATTGAGAATTTAAGAGCAAAGAAAGGTTGGTCCAAAGAACAAGCTTCTGAAACAATCGCCTATGTTACGAATATTGCTCATCAAGTTGGCTTACAATTTAATTTCGATAAAGCGGTTGTTGCTAATTCCTTTGATGCGCATCGGTTATCGCATTTAGCTAAAACATATAATATGCAAAACGAGCTAGAGGAAAAATTATTTTCAGCTTATTTTACCGAAGGAAAAAACACAGCGGATCACGAAACACTTTTACAAATAGCTGCTGAAGTTGGCATGGATTTGAAAGAAACAAGAGATATGTTAAACGGAGCTGAATTTACAAAAGAAGTCCATCAGGATGTTGAACGGGCTCAACAGATTGGCGTAAGAGGTGTTCCTTTTTTTGTGATAAATGATAAATATGCAATTTCGGGTGCACAAGAACCTGAAACATTTTTGAAAGCTTTACATACCTCCTATAATGAGATTAAATTAGTTGATTTAACTGGTAATGATACAGCAGTTTGCGGACCTGAAGGCTGCGACATTTAGTAAGTTATTGGTCTTTCCATAAAAGCTTAATCGTATATTTACGGTTTAGTATCTATGCTTAAATTTTTTTATACATGTAGTTTGTTTTTTTTATTTGCCAATGCTTTTGCGCAAATGCATTCCATCAGTGGTAAATTAGTCGATGAGTCAAAGCAAGATTTAATTGGGACTTCTGTATTTTTATTAAACACAAAAGATTCATCTTTTGTTCAGGGAACCGTCACAAACGCTGAAGGTTTTTTTAAAATTGAACAAGTTGAATCTCATTCGTATGTGCTTAAAATAGCATCATTAGGATATAAGTCAATTTTTAAATCTATAGTTGTTTTAAATCAATCCATTGACTTAGGTTTGATATCTCTTAAGCAAAATAGTTTAAACCTAAAAGAAATTAAAATCGAGGCGCAAATTTCACTCGCTACACAAAATGGCGATACTACTAGTTTTAATTCTAAAGCCTATAAAGTAAATAAAGATGCAACGGCTGAAGATTTAGTTTCTAAAATGCCCGGCGTAACTCTTGTTGATGGAAAAATACAAGCGCAAGGCGAAGATGTGAAACAAGTATTAGTTGATGGTAAACGTTTTTTTGGTGATGATGCCAATGCAGTTTTAAAAAACTTACCAGCTGAAATTATTGATAAAGTACAAGTGTTTGATAAAAAAAGTGATCAAGCTCAGTTTACAGGATTTGATGATGGAAATGCGAGTAAGACAATCAATATTGTTACAAAAGCACAATTTAGAAACGGCGTTTTTGGTAAACTATTCGGTGGTTACGGTTATAAAGACAAATATAAAAGTGGTGCTTCAATCAATATTTTCAAAGGAAATAGACGCATTACTGTTTTATTACAATCAAATAACATTAATGAACAAAATTTTTCCGCAGAAGATTTAGTAGGCGTTGCAAGTACAGCATCTACTGGCGGTGGTGGGAGAAGAGGTGGTGGCGGACAAGGAAACGGTTCTAATAACGCTACTGATATATTCTCGGTTAATAATCAAAACGGAATAAATACAACAACCCTATTTGGTTTAAATTATTCAGATAAATGGGGAAGAAAAACAGAAGTAAGCTCGAGTTATTTTTTTAACTCCACGCAAAATGATTCTAAATCTTCGTTAATTCAACAATACATTTTAGGTTCGAATGATGGTTTAGTTTATAACGAATCTAATACTTCAGTAAGTTCCAATTTTAATCATCGCTTAAATTTTAAAATCGAGACGAAATTAGACTCCCACAATACCATCAGTATTCAACCAAAATTATCTTTTCAAACCAATTCAAATTCTAAAAATATACTTGGTTTAAATTCGAAGGAATTGCAAACGATTAGTAATTCTAAAAACGCAAATTCAACATCATTATCAGGTTACAATTTATCCGCACTAATTTTGTACCGCCATGCTTTTGCAAAGAAAGGAAGAACATTTTCTATTAATGCCACACCAACGCTGACAGATAATCAAGGCGATAATACATTATATACGCTAACCTCATATTTTAATACAGGTATTGTTTTTGCAGATACAATTGATCAAGAATCATATGTTTTA
>JBILCJ010000063.1:0-10945 GCA_044353195.1 Bacteroidia bacterium
AGGTGTTGCTATTAGACCAAATTTATATATAGCTGTTGGTATTTCTGGAGCTATTCAGCATTTAGCTGGTGTTAATGGCAGTAAAACAATTGTTGTTATCAATAGCGATAAAGAAGCACCATTCTTTAAATCAGCAGATTATGGTATTTTAGGTGATGCATTCACCATTGTTCCAAAATTAGTTGAAGCCATTAAAAAATTTAAAGCGAACCAAAACTAATAACCCATTCAATTTAAATTATTCGTTTTTTAATTTATAAAAACAAATAATTGAATTAAAATGAAAATGAAAAAAGTTAGATTAGAAATAGTAGGTTTATCTTATAGCCAAACACAAAGTGGAGCGTATGCTTTAGTGCTGGGAGAAAGTGCTGGTTCAAGGAGACTGCCAATAATTATTGGTGGTTTCGAGGCTCAAGCCATCGCTATCGAGCTTGAGAAAATGAAACCTACTCGACCTCTTACTCACGATTTATTTAAATCGTTTGCAGAAACATTTAACGTTAACGTCATTGAAATTTTAATTTATAATTTAGTGGAAGGTATTTTTTACGCCAAGTTAATTTGTACCGATGGAACAAAAGATATTGAAATTGACGCTCGAACTAGCGATGCCATAGCTATAGCTGTGCGCTTTAATTGCCCTATTTTTACTTATGAATTTATTTTGGAATCTTCAGGCATCGTTTTAGATGACGCAACAATCCCAAATCTAAGTCAATTTTCAGATTCTGATTCAACGCAAGAAGATGGTGTAGATTCAGAAAATGAATTCAAAACAAAATCATCGGAGGAGTTAAAAAAAATGCTTGAATCCGCTTTAGATAATGAGCAATACGAAATGGCTTCTAAAATTAGAGATGAAATCAATACGCGTAAAGAGTCATAAAAATTAATTTTCTAGTTTACAAAACGAATCCTTCATGTCTGATTTAAAATATAATTTAAGAGGTGTTTCAGCTTCAAAAGAAGATGTACACAAAGCCATTTCAACTATTGATAAAGGATTATTTCCTCAAGCATTTTGTAAAATCGTTCCTGATTATTTAACTGGAAGTGATGAGCATTGCATTATTATGCATGCAGATGGCGCTGGAACAAAATCGTCATTAGCTTATGTATATTGGAAAGAAACTGGAGATTTAAGTGTTTGGAAAGGCATTGCACAAGATGCAGTGATTATGAATAGTGATGACTTAATTTGTGTTGGTGCAACTAATCATATTTTATTATCATCAACTATTGGGAGAAATAAAGGATTAATACCAGGAGAAGTTATTTCAGCCATTATAAATGGAACCGAAGAAGTATTACAAACATTAAGAGATAACGGCATTGATATTCATTCAACTGGCGGAGAAACTGCTGATGTGGGAGATTTAGTTCGCACATTAATAGTAGACAGTACCGTTGTTTGTCGAATGAAAAAAACAGATGTAATTTCTAACCATACTATTAAAGCAGGTGATGTAATTGTTGGTTTATCATCATCTGGTAAAGCAACATATGAAACAGAATACAATGGTGGAATGGGAAGTAATGGATTAACTAGTGCACGCCATGATGTCTTCAGCAATTACATTGCAGAAAAATATCCTGAATCGTATGATGGAAATTTACCAACAGAAGTAACGTATTGTGGCCAGTTAAAACCAACTGATAAAATAGAAGTTTCTTATACAAATAGTGATGGTTCATTAAAAAACGAAACCATTGATGCTGGTAAATTAGTGTTATCACCTACTCGCACTTATGCACCTATTGTAAAAAAATTAATCACTGTTTTAGGAAACAACATTTCTGGACTTGTGCATTGCAGTGGTGGCGCGCAAACTAAAGTATTACATTTTGTAGATAATGTTCATATTATTAAAGATAACATGTTTCCGTTACCTCCATTATTCAAATTAATACATCAGCAAAGTAATACTGATTACAAAGAAATGTACAAAGTATTTAACATGGGGCATCGCTTAGAAGTATACTTACCTGAAGAATTTGCACAAGAAGTGATTTCAATTTCAAAATCGTTTAATGTAGAGGCTCAAATAATTGGTAGAGTTGAAGCTCATCAAGGAAAAAAAGTAACGATAGAATCTGAATTTGGAAAGTTTGAATATTAAAATCAAATTAAAATTTGGTTTTTAAATTCTTCATTTTTACCCTAAAATAGATTATCTTGTAGCCTCATTAATTTAAAGTAAAAACATGATTACGATAGGAACACGCGGAAGCGACTTAGCACTTTGGCAAGCAAACTATACCAAAACTATTTTAGAAGAAAAAGGTCATGAAGTTCAAATAAAAATTATTGAAACAAAAGGCGACACCTCTCAACAATGGAATACAAGCTTTGAAAAATTAGAAGGCAAAGGTTTTTTTACCAAAGAATTAGAAGAGGAATTGTTAGCTGGAACTATTGATGTTGCTGTTCATTCTCATAAAGATTTACCAACTGAAAATCCAGATGGCCTAATTATAGCTGGTGTTTCATCCCGACAATATCCTGCAGACTGGCTCATTATAAGAGAAGAGTGTGTTGACGAAAAAAAGAAATTCAATTTAAAAGAACATGCAAAAGTTGGAACTTCTTCGGCAAGAAGAAAATCTCAAATGCATGCTTTTAGACCAGACGTTGAATTATCTGACTTAAGAGGAAATGTTCCTACACGTATCAACAAATTAAAAAATGGCGAATACGACGCGATTCTTTTAGCTGGAGCTGGACTAGAACGCTTAGAATTAGATTTATCCGATTTTCATGTTGAACAATTAGAACCTTCAGAATTTGTACCTGCGCCTGCGCAAGGCGTATTGGCTTGGCAAATAAGAGAAGATGATTATAAACTGACAGATATTTTTGACGCGATTTGTGATTATGACGTAATGGTAAATATTAACATTGAACGTCGTGTATTAAATTTATTAGATGGTGGTTGCTTATTACCTTTAGGAATTTATTGCGATAATGAACTAAATGATTTAGATAAAAAATTATTTAAAGTTTGGGTTTCTGTAGCTGAAACTGCTACTTCTCAGCCTAAACAATTATATTACGAAACTACAAATACAGAAGATTTACCAGAAAAAATTGTTGAACACATTCATCGCATTTCCGGTAAATCAGTTTTTATATCGCGAGAAACCCATGAAAGTAGTACGCTTAACAGATGGCTTTCTAATCTTGGTTTCACTATAGAAAATAAAAGTTTAATTGATTTAAAAAAATTAACGATTAAATTTTTACCAAAAACTGATTGGATATTTTTTAGTAGTAAACATGCAGTAGAATTTTTCTTTATGCAAAAACCAGATATTGGTAACGCTAAAATTGGTTGTATTGGAAAATCAACCTCGCAAAAAATCCGAGAACTTGGATTAAAAGCAGATTTTATTGGGCAAAGCACTGACACAAAATTAGTAGGTAAACAATTTTCAGCACGCGTTGGGTTAGGAACTGTGTTGTTTCCTGTTGCTAGAGAAAGCATGCGTACCATACAATGGCAGTTTCCAAAACAACAAAATGTCATTGACATGCCAATTTATGCAGCATTGAAAGTACCTCACATCGTTGCAGAAGGTACTGAAATTTTAGTATTTACAAGCCCTAGTAATGCCGAATCCTATCTAGATAAAAATATCATTTCACCCAATCAAAAAATAATTGCAATGGGAGAAGCAACACAAAAATCATTATTAAAGGCAAAAATAAAAGAATCACAAATTTCAATGCCATATACTTATGATGACTTAGGGTTATTGAGAGCTATATTAAACGTGTTATGATACCATTTCAAAATCCATCCATCTATATAGGAGACTTGCGAATAGATGAACCTATAACTGCATTAACAGATATTATTTTTTGCATGGTTTGTTTTTATGCTTATTCCAAAACAAAACCTACTTCAAACTACATAGCTACTAAATTGTATAGTTTCTTTTTTTTAACAACAGGAATATCAACGCTTGTAGCTGCCATTGTTGGACATGCATTCTTATATTATTTTGGAAAAGACGCGAAAATTTATGGTTGGATATTAGGTATATTTTCTATCTCATTTGCACAATTTGCAGCACTATACAACACAAAATCTATTATTCAATTAAAATTATTTAAAACAATTTTCTTTATTCTATGTTTAGAAACAATAATAGCCTTCTTTGCTACGTTTTATTTTTGGACGTTTATAGTGGTTATTATTCATACGACTTTTTCGCTTTTAATTGTTGCTACATCCTTAGAATATTTAAACTATAAAAATGAAAAATCAGAATTAAGTAAATATATTTTAATCGGCGTAGGCGTTTTAATCATTGCATCGTTATGTCACATACTAGAACTAGGATTTGGCAAATGGTTCAATCATTTAGACGTTAGTCATGTTTTTATGACCATAGGTATTTACTCAATGTATCTCGGCGTAAAGAAATATAATAAAACAACTAACTAAAAACAACACATCATGATTACTCATCGCCCGCGCAGAAACCGCAAATCGGAAGTCATACGAAATATGGTTCAAGAAAATACAATTAGTGTAAATGATTTTATCTTTCCTTTATTTTTAATAGACGGAAAAAATAAAACAACAGAAGTCAATTCGATGCCGGGCATTTTCAGATACAGTCCTGATTTAATTTTAAAAGAAATTGAATCCTGTATGAAATTAGGCATAAAAGCATTTGATGTTTTTCCAATTATCAACGATAAATTAAAAGATAAACGTGCCACTGAAAGTTTAAATAAAAATGGATTGTATTTAAAAACTTTGACACAGATAAAAAAAGAATTTCCTGAAGCGTGCATTATGACCGATGTTGCGATGGATCCTTATAGCAGTGATGGGCACGATGGCTTAGTTGAAAAAGGAGAAATTGTAAATGATAAAACACTTTCTATCTTGGCAAAAATGGCTGTGGCTCAGGCTGATTGTGGAATAGATATTATTGGGCCAAGTGATATGATGGACGGAAGAGTTGGTGTAATTCGTGAAGCGCTTGATAAAGCAGGGCACAGTAATGTTTCAATTATGAGTTACACGGCAAAATACGCAAGCGCATTTTATGGCCCATTTAGAGATGCATTGGATAGTGCACCAAAATTTGGTGATAAAAAGTCATATCAAATGAATCCAGCAAATAGTAAAGAAGCCTTGATAGAAGCACAATTAGATACAAGTGAAGGAGCGGATTTTTTAATGGTAAAACCAGCCTTATCTTATCTTGACGTTATCAAAGATTTAAATACAAACTTTGAATTACCAATAGCAGCCTATAATGTAAGCGGCGAATACTCGATGGTAAAAGCAGCTGCAGCAAAAGGATGGATTGATGGCGATAAAGTTAGTGATGAAATTTTGTTGAGTATAAAGCGGGCTGGCGCTTCAATTATATTAACCTATTTTGCCAAAGAATGGGCGATGAGAAATAAATAAAAACTGCCACAAAGTCCTAATCAATCCATGGCATAATAATCGCCTATTTAATACTATTAAATGAACAAATACTATGAGTTTTTTCGAACAATTCAATAATATGCCTTTTGAACCAATCATTGACGAGGATAGTGACTTTATTCCATTATTGTCGACTGAAGATGAAGACAATATGCATGCAGAAAAAGTACCAAATTTACTGTCAATTTTACCACTTCGTAATACAGTGTTATTTCCAGGTGTTGTTATTCCAATCACAGTTGGTAGAGATAAATCCATTAATTTAATTAAGGATGCATTTAAAGGAGATAAAATAATTGGGGTTGTTGCACAAAAAAATGATACGATTGAAGATCCAAGTCAAGAAGATTTAAATAGTGTAGGAACAGTTGCGCAAATTTTAAAAATGTTGCGTATGCCTGATGGAAATACAACGGTTATCATTCAAGGTAAAAAAAGATTTAGAATAAAAGAATTTACACAATCAGAGCCATACTACAAAGCTAAAACTGAAGGCTTTGAAGAAACACGTCCTGAAAAAAATGATGAAGAATTTGAAGCTATTGTTTCTAGTTTAAAAGATACTGCTCTACAAATTATTCAAAAATCATCGCAAATTCCAACTGAGGCAGGCTTTGCTTTAAATAATATTGAAAGTCAAAACTTTATGGTGAATTTTATTTCATCAAATATGAATGCAACGGCAACTGAAAAACAAAACATGTTAGAAGTGCCAAATTTAAAGGAACGAGCAACACTTGTTTTAACACATTTAGTAAAAGAATTACAAAAACTTGAATTAAAAAATCAAATTCAGAATAAAGTAAAAGTTGATTTAGATAAAGAACAACGCGATTATTTTTTACACCAACAAATAAAAACAATCCAAAAAGAACTTGGTGAAAAAAGTCATGAGCAAGATATTGAAGAATTAAAAGCAAGGGCAGTTAATAAAAAATGGAGTAAAGAAATTGCTGAAATTTTTGAAAAACAAATTGGGAAACTAGCTCGTATGAACCCAAATTCAGGTGAATTTGGAGTGCAAACAAATTACGTTGAATTATTACTAGACTTGCCTTTTGGAGAATACACGACTGATAATTTTGATTTAAATCATGCTGAATCTGTTTTAAATGAAGATCATTTTGTCTTAGAAAAAGTAAAAGAACGTATCATCGAACACTTAGCTGTTTTAAAATTAAAAGGAAATTTAAAATCACCCATCATTTGTTTATACGGTCCTCCAGGTGTTGGAAAAACATCACTTGGTAAAAGCGTTGCAAAAGCGTTGAATAGAAAATATGTAAGAATGAGTTTGGGTGGATTGAAAGATGAGAGTGAAATTCGTGGTCATCGCAAAACATACATCGGTGCGATGCCTGGTCGTATTTTACAAAACTTAAAAAAAGTACAATCTTCAAATCCAGTTTTTATCTTAGATGAAATAGATAAGATTGGCTCTGATTACCATGGGGATCCATCATCAGCATTACTCGAAGTTTTAGACCCTGAACAAAACACAACATTTTACGATAATTTTTTAGAAACTGAATATGATTTAAGTAAAGTATTATTTATTGCAACGTGTAATAATTTATCTACCATACAGCCAGCTTTGCGAGATAGAATGGAAATTATTGAAGTGAGTGGTTACACGGTAGAAGAAAAAATTGAGATTGCAAAACAACATTTATTGCCTAAGCAAGTTGAGGAAAATGGTTTAAAAAAAGCTCAACTAAAATTATCAGATAAACAATTAGAATACATTATAGAAAACTATACAGCAGAAAGTGGCGTGCGTGGCTTAGAAAAAAAGATTTCAAAGGTGGCTCGTTATCTTGCTGTGCATGTCGCTAAAAATGAAAGTTTACCTAAAATAACTGAAACATTTATTACGAAAATTTTAGGGCCTTCTCATGAAAAATCTAAATACCAAGGCAATGATGTTATTGGTGTTGTTACTGGTTTAGCTTGGACGCAAGTTGGTGGCGATATTTTATATATTGAAACTAGTTTATCAAAAGGTAAAGGTTCAAAATTAACTTTAACTGGTAATCTTGGAGATGTCATGAAAGAGAGTGCAACCATTGCTCTTGAATTTATTAAATCCCACCACGAAGAATTAAAAATTGATTCGGAATTATTTGAAAATCATAATATCCATATTCATGTTCCAGAAGGAGCCACACCAAAAGATGGTCCAAGTGCTGGCATAGCGATGCTTACAGCATTAACATCCGCACTCACCAAACGTAAAGTCAAAAAACAATTGGCAATGACTGGTGAAATAACTTTGCGTGGAAAAGTATTGCCGGTCGGAGGTATCAAGGAAAAAATATTAGCAGCGAAACGTGCGGGCATTAAAGAAATCATGTTGTGTGCTGATAACGAAAAAGATATTTTAGATATTAAACCTGAATATGTAAAAGGTTTAACATTTAACTACGTAACATCGATGATAGAAGTGTTACACAATGCTCTATTAAAATAAAAAATTGGATTTATTCGTAATTATATTTACTCTTCCATCGTTGTTGTAAATACGATTTAAGCTCTCTTTCCCTTGCGTTTTCGGAAGGATTAAAAAGCGTAGTACCACTAATTTCTGAAGGCAAAAATTCTTGTTCTACAAAATTATGCTCATAATCATGTGCATATTTATACGCTTCGCCATACCCGAGTTCCTTCATTAATTTTGTTGGAGCATTTCTTAAGTGCAACGGAACAGGTAAATCACCTGTTTGTTTTACAAGTTGTTGAGCTTGGTTTATAGCCATATAACTGCTATTACTTTTCACGGAGCAAGCCAAGTAAACAACCGTTTGAGATAAAATAATTCTACTTTCTGGATAACCAATAATGCTGACAGCTTGAAAACAATTATTGGCCATCACTAATGCTGTGGGATTTGCATTGCCAATATCTTCCGATGATAATATCAATAATCGGCGTGCAATAAAGGTTGGATCTTCTCCTCCTTCAATCATTCTCGCTAACCAATAAACAGCAGCATTTGGATCTGAGCCTCTTATTGATTTTATAAAAGCAGAAATAATATCATAATGTTGTTCGCCACTTTTATCATACAACGCTAAATTTTGTTGGATGTACGTTTTAACCAATTCATCGGTAATGATTATTTCGGTTCCACTTATACAATTCACAACAATTTCTAAAGCGTTTAATAATTTCCTACCATCACCTCCTGAAATACGGATCAATGCTTCTGTTTCCTTTAAGACAATGTGTTTTGTTTTTAAAAGAACATCCGTTTGTATCGCATTGTGTATTAAAAGAATCAACTCTTCTTGACTTAAATGTTTTAATACGTATACTTGACAGCGTGACAGTAAAGCCGGAATAACTTCAAAGCTGGGGTTTTCGGTTGTGGCGCCAATTAACGTAACAATGCCTTTTTCAACCGCATTCAATAAAGAATCTTGTTGAGATTTACTAAAACGATGAATCTCATCAATAAATAAAACAGGTTTTTCAACTTTAAAAAGGCCGCCATCACCTTGTGCTTTTTCTATTACTTCCCTTACATCCTTTACACCCGAATTGATTGCGCTCAATGCATAAAATGGTCGCTTTAATGTATGTGATATAATTTGTGCTAATGTTGTTTTTCCAACACCTGGTGGTCCCCATAGTAAAATAGAAGGCAATAGATTTTGATCAATGGCTTTGCGTAACCCAGATTCTTTACCAATAATATGTTGCTGACCAATGTAATGTTGTAAGTTGGTAGGTCGAACGCGCTCTGCTAATGGCTCCATGATACATCCTAATTTGGAAGACTTAACTAAATGAAAATTTTAATACTTAATAACACTATAAAAGTAAATTTATTATATTTACATAAACAATAAATTTAATAACAATGACACCATTTAAAAAAATATTATTTTCGAGTTTAATTCTAAGTGTAGGATTATTAACCATAAACGCAGCATATAAAGGAGAACCGAAAGACGCTCTAGATAAACGTACCTTTAAGGTATCAATGACGGAAGTGAAAACAGGAGCTGCATCTAAAAAAGGAGTTGATGATGAAATTGAATTCAAAGGTGGCAAAATTTTTAGTGGGTTCTTGTTTGATAAATTTGAGTTTAGTAGAATGAAATACGAAATCACTAAAGATTCAACATTTACCGACGAAGAAGAAAACGAAATGCATATCATAGAAGCTGAAGCTTCAACAACAGATGATACAGATCAAACAGTTGTTATTACCTGTAAAGTAGAAGATGCAGATATCAGTGGTGAAGTAAAAATTACTAAAAAGGATAAATTAAAAAAGAGATATGAGTTTTCTGGAAAAGAAAAAGATAAGAAGAAAAAATAGTATTTGATCCTTACAAAAAAAAGAGATAATTAATTATCTCTTTTTTTATGCCTATAAATGTTAATTGGAAGGATATAACATTTTTAAAATCGGTTCATCTTTATTGTAAATATCAATGTATAATTTCAGTCCATTGCTATCGGCCTCTGCAGTAAAGTAACGTATCAAAATTGGCAGTGGATTTTTCAAACTGATCTTTTTTTGGACGGGCGTAACAAAATATTTATTCAAACTATCCTTTGTATAATGCAAGCTATCATCTCTAATTAAAAATTGAGACAACTGTTGGTAATTTTCCAACCTCATACATCCGTGACTTTGAGCTCTATTACTAGTTTTAAAATAATGTTTAGAATTAGTGTCGTGCAAATAAACACCAAACATATTATTAAAATTAAACTTCACAATTCCTAAACTATTCTCAGTTCCAATTCGTTGTCTAAACCTCAGCGGTAAATAGTTTTCGTTATACTTTTTCCAAGGCAATGATTTATAATCAAGCACTTCATTTTTTTTACCAATTACTTCAAAATTTTTTCTTTCTAAATAAGTTATATCTTTTTTTACTGCTGGTAATATTTCTTTAGTAGCAATAGATGTTGGCACATTCCAATAAGGGTAAATAAGCATGTAATTAATTTTACTAGTTAAAGTAGGTGTTTGATTTTCAGGTTTACCTGCTATGATTGCCGACTGCATAACAACTGTATCCGACTCGAAAACAGTAAGCCAAAAGGCGGGAATATTAATAAAAACGTAACGGTTTGGTAAATGTTGCTCTTCCCATCTCCACTGCTCCATGGCTAAACAAATTTGTTTAATTACTTTTTCTCGGTTATAACTTAAGGCTTTTTTTGTATACTTTCCTAGCTTCCCATCAGGTTGAATAAACCATTTTTTTTGCACGCTGAGAATAGCCTTAGCAAGTTTTGCGCTGTCACTCTGCAAGCTCAACGTATCATAAAAACCTTGTTTAATAAGATTTACTTTTATTAAACTTATTTTTTTTAGTGAATCATTTTCTGTTACAAACGGTATAGAATCAAAATTAAAACGGCAGGTATCATTCAAAATAAGAGCTAATTCATATTTAAGTCTTCTATAACCCATATGGGTTGGCTCAAGAGAATCTAATGCCGCTTTCATGTTATTTCGATCA
>JBILCJ010000064.1:0-10907 GCA_044353195.1 Bacteroidia bacterium
TGCTCAATAAACCAAATGATATTTTAAGTTGTGTTCTTCAAATTAATGCGGGTGCTGGCGGAACCGAAAGTTGTGATTGGGCTAGCATGCTTATGCGTATGTACATCATGTGGGCTGAAAAAAATGGCTTCAAAGTTAATGAATTAGATAAAAATGATGGTGATGTTGCAGGCATAAAATCGGTATCTATACAAATTGATGGTGATTATGCTTATGGAAATTTAAAAGGAGAAAATGGTGTGCATCGTTTAGTTCGCATTAGTCCTTTTGATAGCAATGCAAAACGTCATACTTCATTTGCTTCTGTTTATGTATATCCAGTTGTGGATGATTCTATCGAAATTAATATTCATCCAAATGACATTGAAATTCAAACATCACGAAGCGGCGGTGCGGGTGGACAAAATGTTAATAAAGTGGAGTCGAAAGTTCAGTTAACTCATAAACCAACTGGCATTGTAGTTGTTTGTCAAATAGAACGTTCTCAATTAGGAAATAGATTAAAGGCTATGCAAATGTTACGTTCTCAATTGTATGAACTTGAAATGCGAAAACAAAACGAAGCACGAGATGCTGTTGAGGAAGGTAAAATGAAAATAGAGTGGGGATCCCAAATTCGTAGTTACGTGTTGCATCCTTATAAAATGGTAAATGATCATCGCTCTGAATTAAAAATTACAGATGCAGAAGGTGTTTTGAATGGTAATATTGATGAGTTAATAAAAACATTTTTAATGGGAAGTAATTAATGGAAGAGGAATATATTGAAGTAATAGGAGCAAGAGCTCATAATTTAAAGGATATTTCTTTAACCATTCCTCGCAATAAGCTGGTTGTATTAACAGGCTTAAGTGGAAGTGGAAAATCTTCTTTAGCTTTTGATACGATTTATGCGGAAGGTCAAAGACGTTACATTGAAAGTTTTTCGAGTTATGCTCGCCAGTTTTTGG
The DNA here is from genome assembly GCA_044353195.1 of Bacteroidia bacterium. GTDB lineage: Bacteria > Bacteroidota > Bacteroidia > B-17B0 > Aurantibacillaceae > UBA4416. Next base: position 951 of record JBILCJ010000064.1, read on the forward strand.
GAAATATGGAGCGACCTGACGTTGATAAAATTTCAGGTTTAAGTCCTGTTATTTCTATTGAACAAAAAACAGTCAATAAAAATCCGCGTTCTACGGTTGGCACAATTACAGAAATTTATGATTTCTTACGTTTACTATTTGCTCGCTCAGGAGAAGCTTTTTCGTATGTTACAGGAGAAAAAATGGTGAGATACAGCGATGATCAAATCATTTCTTTAATTTTAGAGACATACCATTCAAAAAAAATAAACTTACTAGCTCCGATTGTAAAAGGTCGTAAAGGACATTACAGAGAACTATTTGAAGATATTAGAAAAAAGGGATTTAATAAAGTACGCATAGATGGTGCAATTGTAGACATTACACCAAAAATGCAAGTTGATCGTTATAAAATTCACGATATTGAAATTGTGGTTGATAGATTAGAGATTAATACTGATATAAAAACACGATTAAACCAATCTTTACAAACGGCGATGAAACATGGTAAAGGAACCATCATGGTTCTCGAACATGAAGAAGAGAATCCTAAAGTAAAGAAAAAAGCTACTTCTTTTGGTTACGGTAAAGTACAGTTTTATAGTCGAATGCTAATGTGCCCTACAAGTGGTATTTCTTACGATGAACCTGCGCCCAATTTATTCTCATTTAATTCTCCATATGGCGCATGTCCGCATTGTAACGGTTTGGGTGTTGTGTCAGAAGTTGATATCAATAAAATAGTTCCAAATCAAACATTATCAATTCGTAAAGGTGCTATTGCACCGCTTGGTCCATCAAAAGGTATTTGGGTGTTTAAACAAATTGAAGCGATTGGCTTAAAATATAATTTTACATTAGATACTCCATTCGAAGATATTGATGAAAAAGCGGTTAATATTTTACTTCATGGAAGTGAAGAATTATTTACTGTTAAATCTGATACAAGTGAAAATGGTTATAGTACAGCCTTTGATGGTATCGCTACTCATATTACTAAACAAGCGGAAGAAGATGCTTCTCCAGCTATGTTACGTTGGGTTGAAGGGTTTACAAATAAAATTAATTGTTCAGTTTGTGAAGGAACTAGATTAAAAAAAGAAGCTCTTTATTTTAAAATAGATGGTAAAAATATTTCGGAGTTATCTGAAATGGATATCAATATTTTAAACGATTGGTTTAAAGGAATTGAAAAACGATTATCCAAATCTCAAAATACGATTGCTAAAGAAGTTTTGAAAGAAATAAGAACTCGTATTGGATTTTTATTAGAAGTTGGTTTGGATTATGTAACGCTAAATAGGTCTTCTAAAACCTTAAGTGGCGGCGAAGCTCAGCGTATACGTTTAGCAACACAAATTGGTTCACAATTAGTTGGTGTATTGTATATCTTAGATGAACCTAGTATTGGCTTGCATCAGCGTGATAATATGCGTTTAATTGAAGCGTTAAAAAATTTGCGCGATGTTGGTAATAGTGTATTGGTGGTTGAACACGATAAAGACATGATTATTGAAAGTGATTATGTCATTGACATAGGACCTGGCGCTGGTGTTCATGGCGGAAGAGTTGTAGCTGCGGCAACGCCAAAAGAAATGCTGAAGTTTAATACAATGACAGCAGATTACATCACAGGAAAAAAATCGATTGAAGTTCCGAAACAAAGAAGAAAAGGTAATGGTAAAAAGTTAGTATTAAAGGGATGTACTGGGCATAATTTAAAAAATGTATCAATAGACATTCCATTAGGAAAATTAATTTGTGTGACAGGGGTTAGTGGCAGTGGTAAATCAAGTTTAATTAACGAAACACTTTATCCTATTTTAAGTAATTATTTTTACAAGTCAGAAAAACGTCCTTTACCATATAAATCAATAACAGGATTAGAACACATCGATAAAGTGATTGATATTGATCAATCACCAATTGGTAGAACACCACGCAGTAATCCAGCAACCTATACAAGTGTATTTACAGATATTAGAAATTTATTTGCAGAGTTAACAGAATCAAAAATCAGAGGTTATAAAGCAGGAAGGTTTTCATTTAATGTAAAAGGTGGTCGTTGTGAAACATGCGGTGGAGCAGGAGTGAAGACGATTGAAATGAATTTTTTACCTGATGTGTATGTGAATTGCGATGCTTGTAATGGAAAACGTTATAACCGAGAAACCATTGAAGTTAGATATAAAGGGAAGTCGATCAGTGATGTATTGAATATGACAATTGATCAAGCGTGTGAGTTTTTCGAAAATCTTCCTACGATTTTTCGTCAGGTAAAAAGTTTGCAAGCTGTTGGTTTAGGTTATATTACTCTCGGTCAACAAGCTACAACTTTAAGTGGTGGTGAAGCACAACGTGTAAAATTATCAACAGAATTAAGTAAGCGTGATACTGGTAATACACTTTATATTTTAGATGAACCAACAACAGGCTTACATTTTGAAGACATTAGAATTTTATTAGGAGTATTAAATAAATTAGTAGATAACGGAAATACTGTTTTAGTGATTGAGCATAATATGGATATGATTAAAGTAGCTGATCATATTATTGATGTTGGGTTAGAAGGAGGAAAGGGTGGTGGAGAAATTTTATTTACAGGCACTCCTGAAGAATTAGTGAAAAGTAAAAAAGGATTTACAGCACCTTTTTTGAAAAAAGAATTGTAGTAAATTTAGAAGTTAATAAATAAGATCATGATGAATCAAGATAAGGAGGATAAAATAAGAAGAGCTTTTGCTGCCAGAGAATCGAGAGAGGTAATGGCTTCAGATAGTTGGAAGATTTTTAAAATCATGAGCGAATTTGTTAATGGCTTTGAACAAATGCAACAAATTGGACCGTGTGTTTCTATTTTTGGTTCAGCAAGAACTAAGCCAGACAATAAATATTATATTTTAGCAGAAGAAATTGCATTTAAATTAACTCAAGAAGGTTACGGTGTTATTACTGGTGGTGGTCCAGGCATTATGGAAGCGGCTAATAAAGGAGCAAAGCGTGGAAAAGGAAATTCAGTTGGTTTAAATATCAATTTACCGTTCGAACAAAAGCCAAATGATTATATCGATAGAGATAAAAGCATTGATTTCAATTATTTTTTTGTTCGTAAAACAGTATTTTTAAAATACTCACAAGGATTTATAGGTATGCCTGGAGGTTTTGGAACTATTGATGAATTATTTGAATCGTTGACCTTAGTTCAAACAAATAAAATTGCGGAATTTCCTGTTATTTTAGTTGGAACAGAGTATTGGAGTGGCATGATTTCATGGATGAAAGAAACCATGTGGCATAAAGAACATAATATCAATGAATCTGATTTAGAATTATTTAAAATAGTTGATACAGCTGATGAAGCTGTTAAACATATTGTAGACTTTTATAACAAATACTTATTAAAGCCAAATTTTTAATTTTTAAAATTAAGCTTAAAGGGCAATCTCTATTTTAATTTTTTTATTCTTTATTTTCTCATCTTTAATTAGCGAGAGTGTTTGATTGATTTTTTTTCGTTTGACCGCTACAAATGCACTAAAATCAAGTACTTCAATTTTACCTAAATCTTCTTTTTGTAAATTTCCTTTTTGTAAAAGCATACCAACAATATCCATTTTATTTATTTTATCTTTTTTACCAGCACTCAAATACAAGGTTTGCCATTCGCTGGGTTTTGGTAATACTAATTTTTTAGGTAAAGATTCTTCAATGGGTTGTTCAGTAATAAATTTTGGCAAAAAATCTTCTTTATCTAATAGATAATAAACTGTTCCACTGGCGTGCATTCTCGCTGTTCGTCCGTTTCTGTGGATCATTACATCTTCAGTAAATGGTAGTTGATAATGAATAACAGTACCTATTTCTGGAATGTCTAATCCACGGGAAGCTAAATCAGTTGTAATTAGAATACGTGTGCTTTCATTTCTTAATTTGATGAGTGTGCGTTCTCTATCTAATTGCTCTAAACCTCCATGATAAAATCCATGATGTACCTTATGTATAGTTAGTTGCTCAGAAATGCGATTAACAGCATCTCTGTGATTGCAGAAAACAATAATGGATTGTTCGCTTATATTACCTAATAAAAGCATTAAGGCCTCTAGCTTATCATCTTCTACAACTCTAATAAATTTTGTAATTAATTTTTTGTTTTCAGTAACAGATTCTTTTGGTAAAAAATTTAATATTAATTCACTTTTTAAACCAACAAAGTTTGGTATTTCTTTTAATTCTGTGGCTGATGTTAAGATTCGCTTTTTTAGATTTTGGCAATTCTTAATAATAAATTCCATTTCATCTTTAAATCCAAATTCTAATGATTTATCAAATTCATCTAAAATTAAAATGGGTGTTTGCGATAAGTCTAAATTATTTTTTCTGATATGATGTCCTAATCTTCCGGGTGTTCCAACTAATATAGCGGGTGGTTGAGACAAGTTATGTTCTTCCACTCTAACTTGATGACCACCATAACAGCTATTAATTTTAAAAGGTGTTCCCATTTGTTTAAACACACTTTCTATTTGTATTGCTAATTCACGTGAAGGAACAATGATTAAAGCTTGAACTCCTAATAAATTTTTGTTCAATAATGGAATTAATGGTAATAAAAAAGCTAAGGTTTTTCCTGTTCCAGTTGGCGAAATTAAAATAACATGATGAGTTGTTTCTATACTTTCCAATGACTTTTGTTGCATTGGATTTAGTTCTGTTATTCGTAAGTTTGATAAAATGTTTGGTATAGAAATCATGGTAAAAGTTTGAACTGTGTTATAATTTTTTATTAAAACTCAAGTTCTAAACTTAAATTCTCATTCCCTCTTTTGACAACAACGATTGTTTTATCTCCTTTTTTAAATACAGATAAAGCTTTCATATAATCTTGTACATTTTTTACGTTTAACTCTCCAAGTTTTATGACAACATCTCCTGTTTTTACGCCAGCCTTAAAACCTGGTTTGTTATCAGAAACGCCATCAATTCTCATACCTTCGCCTTCAAATGCATAATCAGGCATAACGCCCATAGTTACTTTCCATTTAGTACTTGTTGATACTGGAGCTGATGTTTTTGTAAAAACTAATCTAGGCAATGAATTTGTTGCATTGATCAACTCTACAATATAGTCTAATACTTTTTTTTCTCCAGAAATATTAATTTTATCAACATCATCGCTTGGTTTATGATAATCACTGTGTTGACCAGTGAAAAAATGTAACACGGGAATATCTTTTAAGTAAAAACTCGTTTGATCACTTGGACCAATTCCAGAACTATCTTTTTTTATTGAAAAATAAGTGTTTGTTTTATCTAATAATGGAACCCAAGTTGGAGACGTACCAACGCCATAAATCAATAACTTCTTTGTGCTATCATTTAAACGCCCAATCATATCCATATTTATCATGTAATTAATCGAAGATAAATTAATACTTGGATTGTCACACCATTTTTTTGAACCAAGCAAACCAAGCTCTTCGCCGCTAAAACAAATAAATAAAAAATTATAATTTTCCTTCACAGTATTATTTGAGAAATACCTTGCTAATTCTAATACACCCGAAGTTCCACTCGCATTGTCATCGGCACCATTATGAATTTTATTTTCAGGATTTGCATCAAGGCTATTATGGTCGTGACCTAAGCCTAAATGGTCGTAGTGAGCACCAATAACAATAGTGTTTTCAGCCTTATTATCTAAAAAACCAATTACATTTATTCCATTTCGTTCAGGAATATTAACAATAGATGTGTCATGTGGATTACTATTTTTCTTAAAAGTGAAGTGGTATAAATAATTGTCATTTCCTTTTGGCATTAATCCACACGTTTTAAATTGTTTAGCAATATAGTTTGCTGCTAATTTTTCTTCATTTGTGGATGTACCTCGTCCTTTTAATTTGTCGGATGCTAAAAATGTAATATCCTTTTTAATTTGTTTCTCACTAATTTGCGAAAATCCATTTAATGTAAGTGTTGCGATAACACATAGCGTTATATTTTTTACCATAAGTTAAAAATTAATTATTTTTTCTCGTTCAGTAAATATCAATTGAACTTCTTTACTATTAGTTTGAGTGAGTGTTATGATATTTTGTTGAACTTCCTCAAAAATACGATATTCAGGAACACATGGCACATTTAATTCGGTAATTGCCCAATTTTTAATTGATAGTACATTGTAATCTGGAGATTTTGTTGTAAAGTATTTGATATAATCTGGTAGCTTTTTATACGCTTTATCAGTTAATACTAATACACATCCGTTTGTATTACCTGAATAGAGTGAGCTTGATAAGTATGAATCATATTTATTATTGAAACTAAAAAAAGGTAGGATTAACATCAAAATAATGACAATATAAAAATAAATGTATTTGAATAGTAAAGATATGTCAAAAAATGTATCACGCTTTACATTGGCAAACAACAATACATTTAATAGGATCATGATGATATTCCATGGCCATATCACTTGATTGTAATTATTTCCAAATGGTCCAAGTAAAATTAAAACAAGCACATGCATCGTTATTACTAATGGAATGGCTAAATAGCGTGCAGGTTTAAATAATAAGCCAATACCAATTAATACTTCTAAATAGGGAATACCACGGCCTAATTTTAAGATTAAATTCATTTGTCTTTCAGAAAAGTAAGACTCAAAAGGACTAAGAATATAGTTGAGTGAAACCTCGATAAATTGCGAATTAAATTTTTGTAAACCACTGTAAATATAAATGAGTGCAATTAGTATTTGAATGGTAACAAAAACACTGTTATAATTATTTGGTTCATCAACGCGTTCCTTGTAAAATAATAAAACGAATAAAATTAAGATGTAATTATAAAACCACGGTTGCATTCTGTTTTGATCATCTATGCATAAAAAAGCTGAAAAAATAATCAACAAGAATAGTGGGATTTTTGAATGAGAAATTGCGGAAATAATAATGAGTGTAACCAACATAACTAAAAAAACATAGTCAAAAGGTGGAATGATGCTATGATAATTAGATAAAAAAGAAGCTTTTGGGAAATAACGCTCACCACTCCATAGATTATAACTTAATAAAATAGACGTTAGTAAACCTAATAAGACACTAAGCTTTATAAAATGCAAACGATGAGTTAATCGCATAGATTTTTTATAAAATAATTAATTTCTATAAAAATAAAAAAAGAGACCATGTAGTCTCTTTTTTTATTTTTTATTTATAAACACTGAATGCTTAGTATCAATAATAATTATTGGATTTATTTATTTTTTCGTTAATTGTTTAAACACGTCTTCAAGTTTTTGTTCTTCTTTATTGATGGTTAAAATACTAATATCGTGTGTGACAGCGTAATTAAAAATTGATTTTCTGACGTCTGTATCAATATTTGATATGATTTTCCATGTATTTTTTTCTATTAAAACTGCATCTTCAACGCCTTCTATGTTTTTAATATGAGAAACTAAAACATCTTTGTCAAACTCTACCGTAATAATTTGTTTGGTTGTATTTTTTTGTAAAGATTGCGTTTGTTCGTTTGCAACAATTTCTCCTTTATTAATAATTATAACGCGATCACATACTGCTTCAACCTCTTGCATAATGTGTGTGCTTAACATTACAGTTTTTTCTTTACCTAATTTCTTTATTAGTTCACGAATTTCTTCTAACTGGTTTGGATCCAGCCCTGTGGTTGGTTCATCCATAATCAACACTTTAGGGTCGTGAATGATTGCTTGAGCTAATCCAACACGTTGACGATAACCCTTTGATAAAGCTCCAATTTTTTTATTTTGTTCAATTTGTAAACCCGTCGTTTCTATCATTTCCTTCACGCGCTCTTTCACATGTTTTACGTTATAAAGATTGCCAATGAATTCTAAAAACTCTTTCACATACATATCCAAATACAATGGATTGTGTTCAGGTAAATAACCAATTTGTTTTCTAACTTCAATACTTTGTTCGTTGGTGTCAAAACCACAAACCTTTGCAGAACCTTCTGTTGCTGGAATGTAGCAAGTCAATATTTTCATCATGGTACTTTTTCCAGCACCATTTGGTCCTAAAAAACCAACAATTTCGTTTTTACCAATTTCGAATGATACGTTATTTAAGGCTTTTTGAGTGCCATATAATTTGGAGATGTTATTTACAATAATCGACATGCTATAAAAATATAGTTTATTTCAATTCAAATTTAATGATTTTATGAGCCTTTTTAAATATTATATAATAAATTTGCTACATGCAAGGTTTAGTAATGAAATCTACAGGTAGTTGGTATTTAGTGAAAGCTGATGACGGTTCAATTATTGAATGTAGATTAAAGGGAAAAATAAGATTAGAAGATCGTAAAACAACTAATCCTGTTGCAGTTGGTGATATAGTAGAGTTGCAAAGAGATGAAGATGGAAGTAATCAAATTGTGACCATTCTTCCTCGTAAAAATTACATCATTCGTAAATCAATTAATTTATCAAAACAAGCACACATTATTGCCAGCAATTTAGATCAAGCAATTTTAGTTGCCACATTGGTTGCGCCTCGTACTTCATTAGGTTTTATTGATCGTTTTTTAGTTACTGCCGAAGCGTATGGCATTAATGCTAAAATTGTTTTTAATAAATGCGATGTGCTAGATGAAGAAATGATTGAACTTCAAAACGACATTATTAAATTGTATACAGATATTGGTTATCAATGTTATTCAATTAGTTCTTTTAATAATGATGATGTTGAAATGATTAAGGACTTATTAAAAGATAAAACAACACTTTTATCAGGACATAGTGGAGTAGGTAAAACTACTTTAATTAATGCCATTGATAGTAAATTGGATTTAAGAACAGGCGACATTTCTTCGGCCCATTTGAAAGGGATGCATACTACTACTTTTGCCGAATTATTTCCCTTATCGTTTGGAGGAAACATAATTGATTCGCCTGGGATAAAAGAATTAGGTTTAGTGGAAATGAAGAAAGAAGAGATTGGGCATTATTTTCCTGAAATAAGAGCTTTACTAAATGAATGTAAATTTAATAATTGCATACATGTTAATGAGCCACATTGTGCTATTTTAAAGGCTGTTGAAGTAGGACGGATTTCTGATGAACGTTATCAAAGCTATTTAGGAATTTTAAATGGCGAAGAAATGGATTGGAAAGAATGGGAAATTAGATAAAACAAAAAAACACTTACGATGAGTAAGTGTTTTTTTGTTTTAATTAAAAATTAATTTATGTTCCAGATAACATGGTGTAAGATACATTTTCAGGATGTTCTTCTGGCTTTATACTTAACACTGGTACTTTTGAATGATGAATAGTTTGTAAGGCGTAATTTCCTAAAAAGAATCCGCTTAATTCTGCATCCTGATCCGTCATAATTGAAATTAAATCACCTCCAACTTTCTCACAGTATTTCACGGTGTCAATAGCTCTGTTTTTAACATTTTCGTGTAATTCTGTTTTACAAACTATACCAGCTTTGGTTGCAGCAGTTTCAACTTGATGTAACATTACTTCCATGGCAGGTTTTTTGCTTTCTTCATCACTAGTTAGTAATCCAACTGCAAAAATTTGTGATGTAAATTGTTTTGCTAATTCTATGGTTAAAGTTACTTTATGTCTAGAGTGTTCTGACGTATCAATTGGTAATATAATTTTATGATAACCTAAGTTTTTAGCGTATTGGCTCATTGTTAAAACCGGGCAAGGACTTTTAGTTATTACTTTCAATGCATTACTTCCAATCGTTAAATCTTCCCAAGCACTGTAACCATGGGTTCCCATGACAATTAAATCTGCCTTTATTTCTTTAGCAAAATTAACTATTTCAGTTGTTGGATTTCCAGAATTTACAACCGTTGTAACTTTCACGCCATATTCTTTTCTGATATCATTCGCTAAATCTCCTAATTTTGTTTCAACTGCAAGAGACGCTTTTTCAATGTTTTCGAGAGAAATACTTGGTTCAA
>JBILCJ010000165.1:0-5229 GCA_044353195.1 Bacteroidia bacterium
GAGATACAATTTCTTCAATCATATATTCATAATTGTAATCAAAACTTAATGACGTGCGAATTGGCATTCCTCCTCCAATGTTCAATGAATCTAAACTTGGGCATATTTTTTTTAATTCTAAATAAATATTTAAACACTTATTTAATTCTGTCCAATAATAAATAGTGTCTTTAATCCCATTATTGATAAAAAAATGGAGCAGTTTTAATTCAAATTTTGGGTTATTTTGAATTTTCTCTTTATATAAACTAATAATATCAGTATATCGAACACCTAAACGAGAAGAATAAAAGGCAAAAGAGGGCTCTTCTTCTGTACTAATTCTTATTCCGAGTTGACATTTAGCCACTTTTACATTCTTTCTATAATGCTCAAATTCATCTAAATGATCAAGAACCGGTATCACATTATACCCATCATTTAGTAATTCTGAAATATATTGTTTGTAGTTTGTCTTTTTATAACCATTACATATAATAAAGGTATCCTTTGTGATTTTCTTCTTTTTTATCTGCTCTCTGATAATTTGTATATCATACGCAGAAGAGGTTTCAATATGCACTTCGTTTTTTAAAACTTCGTCTAATACGAATGAAAAATGGGAGCTTTTTGTGCAATAACAATATACGTATTTACCTTTATAATCAGCCTTTGCCATTGCTACATTGAACATTCGCTTTGCTTTTTGGATTTGAGAGGTGATTTTTGGTAAATAGGTAATTTTTAAGGGTGTACCATATTGCTTAATCACATCCATTAAAGGAATATCATTAAAATAAAGCTCATTATCTACAACCTCAAAAGACTCTTGAGGGAAATCGAATGTTTGATTAATTAAATCTTGATACTTGTTTTCCATAGTGCAAATGTAAGTTACTTACATTAGAGTTCAAAACCTACAAGTAAGTAATATGGATTTTAATCAAAATTTAATCTTTTATTAACTCAAAACAAAACCTTAATTTTGTAAAATGATACAACGTAAACAAACACTTTTTTTATTAGCAGTACTTATTATTAATATAATACTGTTCTTTTTACCATTTCTTAATATATCCTTATCAGATAATACAGAAATTTACGGATTAAGTTTTATTGGAGGTTCCGGCCCTTCCATATCCAACTCAAATACGATTTATCCTAGTATATTAAATACATGTATAGTTGTACTTGCTCTCATTACAATCTTTTTGTATAAACGAAGAACAATCCAATTCAAACTATCTAATATTATTGTATTATTAAATGTATTTATAACTGGTCTTTTTTTCTTATTATCTTATATTAAAGAAGGTGTTATTGGTGAGATTCAATATACTTTTGTAACATTTATGCCAATCATATCGGCTACTTTTGCTTTTTTAGCAGCTCATTATATTAAAAAAGATGAGCAATTAGTTAGAAATTCTGATAGAATTAGATAATCATTTGAAAAATGATTGAATTTTAAGAGAATATTAAAAAATTCAAAATGTAACTTATTGATAAATAGATTATTTTTTTAAATTTTTATCACTTTTCGACCAAAAAAGCATCAAAAAAGTTGTTTTTCATTAAAAAATAATACTTTTGTAAGCATTAACTAAAACACCATAAAATGAAATTAACAGAAATTCAAGATTTAATTAAGTTTGTATCTAAAAGTGGAGTAAACGAAGTTGAATTAGAAACAAGTGATATTAAAATAGTTATTCGTACCGGTAAAGCTGCTGCACCTGTGATGTATCAGCAAGCACCCGTTCAATTGGCTCAAGCTCCAGCAGCAATTACAACAGCTGTTTCTGAGGTAGCTCCTGCAAGTCCAGCTGCTCCAGTAGCAGCAGTAAATGAGGATGCTAAATACATTACCATAAAATCACCAATGATTGGTACTTTTTATCGTTCGGCAGGACCAGATAAACCAGCTTTTGTAAATGTTGGTGATGAAATTGGCGTTGGTAAGCCAGTTTGTATCATTGAAGCGATGAAACTTTTTAATGAAATTGAAAGTGAAGTTAAAGGTAAAATTGTGAAAGTATTGGTAAATGATGCAACACCAGTTGAATACGATCAACCATTATTTTTAGTAGACCCTTCATAATTCGGCAATGAGTCGATTTGGCAATTCGACAATGAAAAAAACTGTCTAATTAACTAATTGTCTAATTAACTAATTGAAAAAGGTATGTTTAAAAAAATATTAATTGCCAACCGTGGCGAAATTGCTCTACGTGTAATAAGAACATGTAGAGAAATGGGAATTAAAACTGTGGCCGTTTACTCTACAGCCGATAAAGATTCTTTACATGTTAAATTTGCAGATGAAGCTGTATGTATTGGCCCCCCGCCAAGTAAAGACAGCTATTTAAGCATGTCTAATATTATAGCTGCAGCTGAAATTACAAACGCAGATGCCATTCATCCAGGTTACGGTTTTTTGAGTGAAAACGCTAAATTCTCTGAAATTTGCCGTCAAAACAATATTAAATTCATTGGAGCTTCGCCTGAAATGATTAACCAAATGGGCGATAAAAGTAATGCGAAATCAACCATGATAAAAAGTGGTGTTCCTTGTGTTCCAGGTTCTGAAGGATTATTAGAAAGCGTTGAAGAAGGAATTAAATTAGCTAAAGAAATTAAATACCCTGTTATCATTAAAGCAACAGCTGGTGGTGGTGGAAAAGGAATGCGTATTATCTGGAAAGAAGAAGATTTTCAGGCAGCATGGGATAGTGCAACTCACGAAGCTTCCGCAGCTTTTGGGAATGGCGCTATGTATATGGAAAAATATATTGAAGAGCCTCGTCATATTGAAATTCAAATTGTTGGTGATGCACATGGGAAAGCATGTCATTTATCTGAAAGAGATTGTTCAGTGCAGCGTCGTCATCAAAAATTAGTGGAAGAAACACCTTCTCCATTTATGACTCCTGAATTGCGTGAAGCAATGGGTGATGCTGCTGTAAAAGCTGCTTTATCGATTGGTTACGAAGGAGTTGGTACTGTTGAGTTTTTGGTTGATAAGCACCGTAATTTCTATTTCATGGAAATGAATACGCGTATTCAAGTGGAACATCCAATTACAGAAGAAGTTATTAATTATGACTTAGTTCGTGAGCAAATATTAGTTGCAGCTGGAGTGCCTATTTCTGGAAAAAATTACTATCCTCAATTACACGCCATCGAATGTCGTATTAATGCTGAAAATCCTTTTGATAATTTCAAACCATCTCCAGGAAAAATCACAACATTACATACACCTGGTGGACATGGCATAAGAGTTGATTCTCATGTATACAGCGGTTATTCAATCCCTCCAAATTACGATAGTATGATTGGGAAATTAATTACGGTGGCTCAAACTCGTGAAGAAGCAATTGCAAAAATGCGAAGAGCTTTGAGTGAATATGTGATTGAAGGTATAAAAACAACTATTCCTTTTCATATTAAACTAATGAATAATGAAGATTTTATAGCTGGAAATTATACGACTAAGTTTATGGAAACGTGGGATTTCAATAAGGCTTAAAAACTAATTATATTTGAAATAAAAAAAACGCTTTTCGGAGCGTTTTTTTTATGTTAAAAATTACTTAAACCGAATTCCATAATGCACTACTTTCTTTGTGTCGAAAAATTCTTCATCAAAGTAATCTTTCAAATCGTAAAATTTAGCTTTCTCATAATACATTCCAAACTCTTCTTTCAAATCGCCGCCTTTTAAATATAAAATTCCATTGGGCAAATCATTAAAACTGTCTTTTAATATCTTACGGCTAATCCAATTATAGAATACAGGAAACTCCGTAACAGCCCTACTCACAATAAAATGAAATTTATCATTTACTTTTTCAGCACGCTCGTGTTCCGCAAATAAATTAGTTAATCCAATTCCTTTTGAAACTTCATTAACCACTTTTATTTTTTTTCCAATTGAATCAACGAGGTGAAAGTTAGATTCAGGAAACATAATAGCTAATGGAATGCCAGGGAAACCACCACCTGTACCAACATCTAAAATTTTAGTATGAGGTTTAAATTGCATAACTTTAGCAATACCTAACGAATGTAATACGTGTCTTTCATATAGTAAATCAATATCCTTACGAGACACGACATTAATTTGTGCATTCCAAAAAACATATAGATCATACAATTTTTCAAACTGACTGATTTGATGTTCAGTTAAATCGGGAAAGTATTTTAAAATAATATCTGGTTTCACGGTGTTATAAATTATTTTCTGAATTTTTTAAAATGTTAAACATAAATTCTCTTGCGCGATGTAATTGTGCTTTTACTGAACCTAATGGTAAATCAAGCTTTTGAGCAATTTCCTCATAACTTAATTCTTCATAATATCGTAATACAACTAGTTCTTTATAATGAGGTTTTAATTTATCAACTACCACTCTTAAATGAAGTATTTTTTGTTTTTTGATAATATGTTCTTCTGGATCCAATGTTTCTGACACAATACTTTTTGAATATTCATGTCCATCCTCGTTTTGAGTTTTTTCATCAAGTGATAAAGTGAAATGTTTTTTTTTGTTCCTTAAAAAATCAATCGCATTATTACTAGCAATTTTAAATAACCAAGTACTAAACGCAAAATTAGGAGTATATTGATGTAACCGTTTAAAAGCTCTTCCAAAGGCTTCAATAGTTAAATCTTCTGCATCATCTTTATTATTAACCATTCTCAACATTACAAAATAAACCGAATCTCTATACCTTTGTAAAAGTTCAGCATAGGCTTTTTGATCTTTTTTAAGCAGAGCCGATTGAATAAGATTATAATCGTATACAGCTTTTGTTGTTAGGTTTTTATTTGGATCTAACTCTTCCATTTATTTGATTTATGTAAGAGTTTACTTAAATGGAAAACAGGGTAAATAATGAGTAATACAAATTCATATACAAATGCTAACTGCCATAAATCTTTCTCGTTTAGTTTCTTACCTGCTTTCTGAAATATAATTGATTGAAAGGTAAGTTTAATAAAAAATCCAATCAGTGCAAAAATAAATGTAGCCTTAAAAAAAAGCAATGCAAAAAACGAAATGTAAAATAAATATTGAAATAAAAATCCAATACCTATTTTTAATTTGTTGGATAAATTATAAAATGGAGCAGTTGTCAAATGCCTTTCTTTTTGACGTTTCCAATCTGAAAATGTTTTCTTAGCAATTGAATAGGTAATAGCGTTAGACGCAATTGAAATATTGGTATTTTCAGAATTACTCGCAT
>JBILCJ010000156.1:0-5588 GCA_044353195.1 Bacteroidia bacterium
AATAAATCATCATCACCAGATTGAATATGATAATGTTTGGAAAACCCTTTTTGCTTATAAAATAAATCTTTGGTATACCCTAAGTTGCGTCCTACTCCCATATAAGCTTTTCCTTTTATGGCGGCAGATAAATAATTTAATGCGATTACAAATGAATCAAATCGGATGAGTGTATTCAAAAAACCACTTTCTTTTTTATAGGCACCATAGCCTAAAACAATTTCCTTTTTATTTACAAATGCTTTAGCCATTTCTTGCAACCAAAATTCATTCGCAGGAAAACAATCTGCGTCAGTAAAAAGTAAGTTATTGTATTTTGTTCCTTTTATACCAACCATTATTGCAAACTTTTTACTCGTTTTATAATAATCATCTTCCTTAATTGTCACTTTTTTCAGATTGTCAAAAATCTTTGCGTATTCATCAATTACATTTTCAGTATTATCATATGAGCAATCATTAACCACGATAACTTCAAACTCAGGATAGTTTTGCGTTAAAATTTTAGGTAAAAATTCTGTTAAATTATCCTCTTCATTTCTTGCACATATGATGATTGAAACAGGTTGCATCGTTTTATTTTCTTCAATAGCATCACCTTTAAAATAACTGATAGGATAAAGGTTAATAAAATAACGAATGATAACTCCTACTAACGATAGGGTAAATACACCTGCAATTAATTCAGGAAGGCCAATATGATTAAAATCTAAAAAAAACATACTGTAAAAATACCTTGCAAATGCTATCATTAACTGATAAAATAGATATTTATTAAACAAAGAAATTAACAATCAAACTATTCCACTTTATTGATAATTTTTTTTCTCATATCTTAAAAGTTTACTTAATTTTGAGGAATCATTTAATATACAAACCATGTCATTTATACACACCATTGTAGCGCGTCAAATATTAGATTCAAGAGGAAATCCAACAATTGAAGTTGATGTTGTTACAGATCAAGGAATTTTAGGAAGAGCGGCAGTGCCATCAGGAGCGTCAACAGGAATGCACGAAGCTGTTGAACTCAGAGATAATGATACATCTCAATATTTAGGAAAAGGCGTATTAAGAGCGGTAAACAATGTTAATACAGTAATTGCTGAGCGTTTAAAAGGCGCTTACATTTTTGATCAAAATGGTATTGATGCATTAATGATTGAATTAGATGGTAGTCAAAATAAAGGGAATTTAGGCGCGAATGCAATTTTAGGTGTTTCATTAGCTGTAGCAAGAGCAGCAGCAGAATCTTTGGGACAGCCACTTTACCGTTATATTGGAGGTGTCAATGCGAATTTACTGCCAATTCCGATGATGAATATTTTGAATGGCGGTTCACATGCTGATAACGGAATTGATTTTCAAGAATTTATGATTATGCCAGTAGGTGCTAGTAGCTTTAGCGAAGGCTTAAGAATGGGTACGGAAGTTTTTCATCATTTAAAAGCTGTTTTGAAAGCACAAGGGTTAGCAACGAATGTTGGAGATGAAGGTGGATTTGCACCTAACTTTAAAAATAATGAGGATGCTATAAAAGCTGTGATGATTGCTATTGAAAAAGCAGGTTACAAAGCTGGTGAAGATATTTATATTGCTATGGATGCAGCAGCATCTGAGTTTTATAATACTAAAGAAAAAATGTATCATTTTAAAAAATCAACAGGTGATAAATTAACATCATCACAAATGACTGATTTTTGGGCCGATTGGAGAAAAAGATACCCTATTATTTCGATAGAAGATGGATTTGCAGAAGAAGATTGGGACGGATGGAAATTAATGACAGATAAATTAGGCAGTACAACCCAGTTGGTAGGTGATGATTTATTTGTGACAAATGTAGATTTCTTATCTAAAGGAATTAAAACAGGTGTAGCAAATTCTATTTTAGTGAAAGTAAATCAAATTGGAACTTTAACCGAAACTATTAACGCTGTTCAACTTGCACAAAATAATGGTTACACATCGGTGATGAGTCATAGAAGTGGGGAAACGGAAGATACAACTATTGCTGATTTAGCGGTTGCATTACATTGCGGACAAATAAAAACAGGTTCAGCGTCTAGAAGTGACAGGATTGCAAAATATAACCAATTATTACGGATTGAAGAACAACTCGGAAATAATGCAAGGTACATTGGTAAAGACTTTAAATTTTTAAACAGGAAATAAAAATTTATTAAAAACACATAAAAAAACCATTCATAATGAATGGTTTTTTTATGCTAATAAGTATTACTATTTTTTTGTTTTAATAATTATAAATTCAGTTCTTCGGTTTTTAGCATGTTCTTTTTCTGTACAGGCAGTTACTGATTTAGGGTTGCAATCGCATTTTTTTAACAATTTTGTTTCGCCGTAACCTTTAAATAAAACACGTTGTTTCGAAATTCCTTGCTTCACAATATAATCTGTGGTTGATTTTGCTCTTCTTTGAGAAAGTGCTAAGTTTCGCGCATCTGAACCTCTACAATCTGTATGAGATCCTAATTCGATCACAATGTTTGGATATTCTTTCATAATTCCAACAATTTTATTCAACTCAAATTTCGCATCCTCACGTATTACTGATTTTGCTAAATCAAAATAAATAGGTTTTACATCAATCATTTTTGCGATGTTTACACCCACTTCAACTTTTCCAATAGTTAATTCTAACAATTCATTAAGTTGAATTTCGCCCTCCTTCTTAATCTCGTATTCAAACGTTAAAGTCTTTGTAACATAATCTTGTTTTTCAATCGTAATTAGATATAATAATTTATCTCCAATTTGTTTATCGGTTAATAATTTTCGATACTCTCCATTTTTTTCGGTTTTCACTAAATCAAATGCGTTTACAGCAGACAAATCTTTTAACGTTATCTTCACACCTTCGATGCCAGCACCTGTTCTAGCATCATAAATACCAGCCAACAATGAAAGTTTATAATCCTTAATCAACTCTAAATTCTTCGTGAATTCAGATTCTTTTTTTGATGAATTTGTTGAAACGGAATCACTGAAAACAAAATATTTTTCCTTTGTTACACCAATTTTGTATACTTCATCATCTTCAATATTTGTTATGTATTCACCTTTTTCATCAGTAATGAAAGTATCTGCATTTAATGTTAATTTAGTAAGAGGCAAAATTTCTTTCGTGAATTTATCTTTTGTAATAATTTTCACTTTTTTTCCTCTTTGAACTTTTCGCAATACACTGACGCGATATACGTCGTCATTCATACCACCTGTCTTTCTATTCGAACTTAAAAAACCAGTAATATTATCTTCCATCAAATTATATGCAAAATCGTCATTTAAACTATTGACAGGTGCTCCCATGTTATATGATTTCCCTGCAATATTATTTTTTAGATTTGACTCAAATACATCTAAACCACCAAATCCTCCATGACCATTCGACGCGAAATATAATTTATTATCACTGCTAATAGATGGGAAAATTTCATTTCCAGGCGTATTAACTTTTTCGCCGATATTAATTGGAGTTCCCCACGATCCACTTTCTTCTAACTTACAATACCAAATATCCATACCACCTTGGCCACCGGGCATATCAGATGAGAAATACAAAATTGAATCATTAATACTAATTGCTGGATGAGCACAATTATATTCAGTACTATTGAATTTTAAATCTTTAATATCTTCTAATTTATTGTCATTAAATCTAGATTGAAATATTCTTAATTTTTGTATTCCTTCTTTACTTTTTCCTTTTTTGGTGTATGAGTTTCTCGTAAAAAAAACTGTCTTTCCATCCTTCGATGAACAAAATGGCCCATCATTATATTTTGTTGCATAGGATTTCAAAAACAATTTAGGTTTACTGTAATTTCCTGCTGTATCATTTTCTGTGATATACATATTACAGTAATTATTCCCAGTCCAACCGTGTTTTCTGTTAATCCAAGCATTTTTAGATTTTGTAGATGCGAAAACAATTTTATTATTGTTAAATGGAATCGCTGAAAAATCATCGTCATCGGAATTGAAGTTTACATTTCCTACTTCATACGCATCCTGATTTTTAGTTAATTCGTCGACACGGTCTAATATTTTTGATAATTCTTCTCCTCGTTTATCTGTTTTGTATTCATCTAAATAAACTTTTGCTTCTTCATATTTTCCTGCCTGCATTAAGGCTTGGCCATAATATAGCTTCTGCAAATCTTGGATTTTTCCAGCACTCACTAATTTTTCATAGCAAGATATTTGTCCTTGAAAATTATTTGTAAGTCGGTAACACTCCGACAAATTAGAAAGCACATCCTGATTAGCATCGTCCTTCATTAAAATTTTCTCGTATTTAGGAATAGCTTGAAAATAAAGTTTAGATGTATACAATTTATTTGCAGCCTTTATAGGAAATGATTGACAGATCCCTTCAAAGGAAAATAAAGTAATAATGGAAATTAATATAATATTCTTGTTCATATAGCTTAGAAATATCTTGGTGTAACGACTTTACTCTGTTTGTAATTAAATAAATACCCTAATGTAATTTCATGAGAACCTTGAGAATATTTTTGAACTTTCGTTAAAGCATAATCATAAGAGTAATTTATTAAGAATTGAGGATTCACTTGGATTCCAATTAAAGCAGAAATATCAGAACCGCTTCTGTATGAAATACCTGTCCATATTTTATTTTGAATTAAAAAGTTCACATTTAAATCATATTGCACTGGTGCATTTTGAACAGCTTTTACCATAGCTTGTGGCTTTATTAATAAGCCATCATTTATTTCAAACACTTTACCAATTGTAAAATAGTAATGAAGTTTAGTTGGATTAATTTTAGTTGAAGTAGTAATATTACCAGCTTGGTTAAATAAATAACTATCATCTACCATTCTAGGAATTGAAATTCCTGCATAAAACTTTTTTGTACTGTAATATATTCCCGCGCCAAAATTTGGTGATATCAAACTTGGTGTATTTTGAGACACTTGAATATCACCCGTTTCAGAAGGTTTTAATTCAGACAATTTATTAACTTGATTATGGATTCCACCCATTAATCCAAAAGCTAAATGTCCCTTTTCTCCTGTTTTAATTCGGTAAGCATAATTTACATAAACTAAATTTCTACTCAATTTACCTATTTGTTCATTCAAGACACTTATTCCTAAACCCATTTTGTTGTTAGATAATGGACCGTGAAGTGTGAATGCACTTGTAATTGGTCTACCTGGGAAATTAACCCATTGCTGTCTATGAGTAAGATTTACAGCCATTGCTTCTTTCGATCCAGCATATGCAGGATTAATATACATTTCATTAAACATATATTGCGTAAACATTGCGTCATACTGAGCGTTAGCAGTTATACCATAAAATATAATTGCTGTAAAAAATGTAATTACTTTTTTCATTTTCATATGTTGTTTCTTTTTTCTAATCATATCCATTAATATTGTAAAACGATGTATCCATTAATTGGTTTATCTACTCCATCCATAAATTCTGCTACGTAATAATAGGTGCCTTGTGGTAATTTACTAGTGCCAAGTATTAAGCCACTCACATTTGAACTTCCATCCCATGTATTAGCATAAGCCTCTGAACTATATACC
>JBILCJ010000234.1:0-2989 GCA_044353195.1 Bacteroidia bacterium
TCAAGAAACACGCCAACCCCGCAAGAGTTTGTTGCTGTAAATGATAGTTTTGGAGAAAGTGGTACTCCTGATGAATTAATGACTAAATATGGCTTAGACACCATTAACATTATAGAAGCTGCAAAAAAAGTCATCGCAAGAAAATAAAAACATAATCTTATTCATTTATGTCAATATTAATTGCAGATAGTGGTTCAACCAAAACAGACTGGGTTTTACTTGATAATCAAACTGTTATTTTAAAACACCAAACGATTGGCTTTAATCCTTATTTTCAAAGTAGCGAAACCATTTTCAATGAATTAAAAAATGTATTGTTGCCTGTATTACATGATGAGTTAACTAGAATTTCTTGTATTTATTATTACGGTGCAGGTTGCTCCAATGAGGATAAAAAAAACGTTGTTGCTCAAGGATTAGCCTTAGCTTTTCCTGAAATTAAAACAGAAGTTAATCACGATTTATTAGCTGCAGCAAGAGCGTTATGTGGCAAAGAAAAAGGCATTGCTTGTATCTTAGGAACTGGCAGCAACAGCTGTTTGTACGATGGCTCCGAAGTAGTTGAAAACGTACCTTCCGTTGGCTACTTATTTGGAGATCATGGTAGTGGTGCAACCATTGGAAAAACCTTTATACAATATTATTTTGATGGAAAATTACCTCAACATTTAGTTATAGAATTTGAAAAAGCAGGATTTCATCGTGAATTAATTCTTGAACATGTTTACAAAAAACCATTGCCAAGTAAATACTTAGCAAGTATCTCAAGTTTTATTGCAAACTTTACAAACGATACATTTATTCAAGAATTAATCACGCATTGTTTCAATGATTTTTTTGAAGCTCAAGTCTCAAAATATACAAATGCTAAAGATTTAGGCGTTAACTCAGTTGGTTCAATAGGATTTTATTATAAAGAGTTTTTGGAAATAGCAGCAAATAATAAAGGATTTAAATTAGGGAATGTTATAAAATCCCCTATTGATGGTTTGATAAAATACCACAGCTAATGTCATTTTTTTTAATTCCACTAACGGCGTTAATCGCTTCTGTGCTAACGTTTTTTTCAGGCTTTGGTTTAGGAACTATTTTATTGCCAGTATTTGCTATTTACTATCCAATGCCAATTGCTGTGCTGTTGACTGCTATTGTTCATTTTAGTAATAATATATTTAAAATTGGTTTAGTTTACAAAAATATAAATTGGAAATTAGTTTTAAAATTTGGCTTACCTTCAATGGTTGCAGCACTCATCGGAGCCTATGTTTTAAAGCATTTATTCACCAATCCTATTTTACTTTTCACTTATGGAATTGGGTCTCTGTCTTATTCTATTACCTTGTTTAATTTAATAATAGGTATACTCATTATTATTTTTTCTTTATTTGAAGTAATCCCAATTTTAAAAAATTTGAGTTTTAAATCTAATAAAATAATATTAGGTGGCTTGTTAAGTGGTTTTTTTGGAGGATTAAGTGGGCATCAAGGCGCGCTACGAAGTGCTTTTTTAGTAAGACTTGGATTAGCAAAAGAAATGTTTGTAGCAACAGGAACTGCGATTGCTTGTTTAGTGGATATTTCAAGAATGAGTGTGTATGCATTTACACTTGACTTCACGCATGCAATAACGCATTATAACATTTTATTAGTTAGTGTTGGGTTTGCAGTTATTGGTGCATTTATTGGGAATAAACTACTAAAGAAAACAACTATTTCTTTTTTAAAATGGTTTGTAACAATGTTCATGATGATCATAGGATTATTAATCCTATTAGGTGTAATGATTTAAGACCAGCAAAACAATTCTAATTTTTATTGTTTTGATTTATCAAATCGTACAAATATATTGATGTAGACTAAACGTGATTTTCTCATCATCCAAGGAAATAAAACGAGCACTAACACAGCGTAGGTGATTAAAAATGCGACTAAGCTAAAGTTTAAGAGAAGAACAGTTAAGATAAATAATCCAACTCCTAAAGCTACATTTAAACCATAACTGACATACATGGCTCCATAATAAAAACCAACTTCCTTCACAAAGGATTCGCCACAATGTTCACATTTACTGGGAGAATCAACAAACGTTTTAAGATTATAAGAATTTTTATCTAAATAAAAATTACCGATGCAACACTTAGGACATTTATTGAACAATATAGAATATAACTTTGTGTTTTTTAACATGCAGCAAATATATGAGTTATCTGAATTGTTTTAAACTTATTTATTACTGTTTCTCTTTCAATAAATCAACTTAAAATTTCGTCAAAACAAATTTATCTAAATATATTCACAGTTCCTTTATTTTTAATAATTTGGTCTTTTGAGCAATAACATTCAATTAAATAATAATAAGTTCCATCAGGTACTTTTTCACCATTTAAATCTTTACCATCCCAAAGTTTTGAAGAAGATTTATAAATTAACTCACCCCATCTATTATAAATTTCATATTTATAATTTTGACACGAACTCAATTTAGTAAAATCAAATAAATCATTTACTCCATCGTAATTAGGAGTAAAAACATTTGGAATATTTAAATCACAATTCATAGTTGAATTTTGATGAGGCTCAACGGCTGTGTCATTTTTACATATAACTAAGGTAATATCATCTAACACATAGTCATTTCCACAGCCACCAGGCGCGTTATTTTTAATTACAATATCAACATATGATTGAAAAGCTGTTGTAGTAAATGTAAAGCCATAAGGAATCCAATTTAAATTGATTTCATCAACTGGAATTGGTATATTACCTGTTGCAACAGAAGCCTGTTCTGTTGAAGTTGGAAATTCAACAGAAAAATTAATATTCGGATAAATATAACTTGCGCCACAATTAGCAATAATAGAAGACGGCGTATTGTTATTTGCTAAAAAACCCGAAAACACATACCTTGTGTTTGGCAATAGACTTGAAATATGTTTGCGATACACTTCAGTTGCACCATAATCAGCATTTACAACCATCATATATCCAT
>JBILCJ010000235.1:0-2983 GCA_044353195.1 Bacteroidia bacterium
GAATATCGTTACATTTCAAGAATGGGTGCTGATGCAGTAGGAATGAGCACCGTGCCAGAAGTGATTGTCGCTAAACATGGCGGTATGCGTGTTTTCGGAATCAGTATCGTAACCGACTTAGGTGTTGAAGGTAAAATTATTGAAATTACTCATGAAGAAGTTCAACAAGTTGCTGCGGCTGCTGAACCTAACATGAGTTTTATTGTTAAAGAAGTCATTAGAAGTATGTAAGTATTTTCTAGTCATTATTTTTTTAATAACAACATTTAGATTTTTGCAACAAAACCCTATTTTCAATCAAATTATAAAACAAAAAAAATGAAACACATCGTACTAGTATTTACACTTACAATTTCTTTAATTTCTAAAGCAGATGAAGGGATGTGGTTACCACAACTTTTAAATGCGATGAATATTAAAGACATGAAAAAAAATGGTTTAAAATTATCGGCTGAACAAATTTACAGCATTAACAAATCGAGTTTAAAAGATGCAATTGTGCAATTTGGCGGTGGATGCACAGCTGAAATTATTTCTAACCAAGGATTAATCTTAACCAATCATCACTGTGGTTATTCAGCTATTGCTTATCATAGTAATGTTGAAAAAGATTATTTAACCAATGGTTTTTGGGCTATGAATAAACAACAAGAGATTTACACTCCAAATTTAAACGCAACCATTATTAATCGTATTGAAGATGTGACGGCTAAAGTTTTAAAAGGGATTACGGCAAACTTAACTCCCTTTAAAAAAGATTCGATTACAAAAGCAAATATTAAACAAATAGAAAAAGAAGCTATTACAGGAACACATTACGAATCGTTTGTTCGTCCATTTTTTTATGGTAACGACTATTATTTATTTGTTGTAGAAACATTTAAAGATGTACGTATGGTTGGTGCTCCTCCATCTGATATTGGAAGATTTGGTGGTGATACAGATAATTGGATGTGGCCACGCCATAATGCTGATTTTTCTGTGTTTAGAATATATGCAAATAAAGATAATAAACCAGCTGAGTACAGTGCAGATAATGTTCCTTACAATCCGAAACACGTTATACCAGTTTCTGTAAAGGGATATAAAAAAGGCGATTTTACAATGGTGTATGGTTTTCCTGGACGTACTCAAGAATACTTATCAAGTTTTGCCGTGGATATGATTATGAACGATAGCGATCCATTAAAAGTATCGTTAAGAGAAAAACGTTTAGGCATTATGAAAACTGACATGGCACAAAGTGCAACGGTAAGAATAGCCTATGCGAATAAATATGCTGGTATAGAAAATTATTACAAAAAGTGGATGGGTGAAATGAACGGATTAAAAAAATACGATGCCGTTACTAAAAAACAAGTCTTCGAAAAACAATTTAGCGATGCAGTAAATTTAGATCCTATCAAAAAAGAAAAATATGGCAACCTATTTCCTCAATTAGAAAAAGTGTATGCCGAATACAAGGTTCTTAACAAACAAGTTGATTATTATAGCGAATGCTTAATGGCGGTTGATGCCTTTGTTTATGCAAGAAGCTATACTGCCTTATTAACTGAACTAAAGAAAAAACAAAAAGGATTAGCTAACACTTATGAGGCTAATCTTTCAGAATATAAAAAACTAAGTTTTTATAAAAACTATAATAAACCAACGGATATAAAAATTTGTGAAAGCATGTTGAATGAATACATCAAAAGTGTGAATCCTGAAAACAGACCTTATGTGCTCGATTCATTTATTGTGGCTTTTGGTGGAGATGCAAAAAAATTAACTGCTTTTTTATATAACAATACAAACTTTACTGATAAAGAAAAAACAGATGCTATGCTTACCGATTTTGAAAAATTAAGTAACTTATATGAGCGCGATCCTATTTATTATTTAACGAGTTCTATCGTTAAACATTATGCAAGTTCGGTATTTCCTCAATTTCAATACGATGAAAAAGAAATAAATGAATTACAAAAATTATATGTTCAAGGACAAAAAGAAGTATTTAAAGACAAAAAGTTTTATCCAGATGCTAACTCAACCTTACGCGTCGCTTACGGAAAAGTAAATGATTATAAACCTAAAGACGGCGTGCAATATGATTATTACACGACCCTTGATGGTATAATGGAAAAAGAAATTCCTGGCGATGCTGAATTTAACGTTCCACCAAAATTGAAAGAATTGTACCTTAAAAAAGATTACGGTATCTATGCTGACAAAAACGGTAAACTACCTGTAGCTTTTACAGCAAGCAATCACACTACGGGTGGTAATAGTGGAAGTCCAGTATTTAATGCAAAAGGAGAACTAATAGGAACTAACTTTGATAGAAACTGGGAAGGAACCATGAGTGATATTATGTATAATCCAAACCAATGTAGAAATATTACCTTGGATGTTCGTTACACCTTATTCATCATTGATAAATTTGCTGGAGCAGGCTATTTATTAAATGAAATGAAGATTGTGAAATAAAAACATAATTGGATATAGAAACTTTATTATAATCATACCATTTATTCAACTCAAAAAATAAATGATTATTTTTACATTCATCATTTAAAAAAGATAGTATGTTAATCATTGGGATATGTGGAGGTACAGGATCGGGAAAAACCACTGTAGTCAATAAAATATTAGACATATTACCTGAAAATCAGGTGGCTATTTTATCTCAAGATTCGTATTACAAAGACAATTCAAGTTTAAGCATAGAAGAACGTAAAAGCGTCAATTTTGATCATCCTGATGCCATTGAATTTGATTTATTATTAAATCATATCAACGAATTAAAGAAAGGCCATACCATTCAAAAACCAATCTATTCTTACATTACGTGCACACGTTCTGCCGAAACCATTCCAGTTGAAAGTAAAGACGTAATTCTAATAGAAGGCATTTTATTGTTTACCGATGAACGCATCCGCAACATTTGTAATATCAAAGTATTTGTAGATGCCCCAGCCGATGAGCGTTTAATGCGCGTCAT
>JBILCJ010000191.1:0-4226 GCA_044353195.1 Bacteroidia bacterium
TTACTTATGAAATTTTTACGTTTTTACATTTTATACCGTTTACAAATCATCGTTTTATTAGTTGTCTTAGGTGTTTTATCTCATGTATATATGGACGCTGTAACAGCTTGGATTTGTTACGTATTAGCATTTATATCATTGTTGCTGTATTTTATGATGGGAACCATGCGTATTGTGCAAGAAGCCGTTAGTGATGGAGATGTTGATTTAGCTATGACTTACATGGGTAAGATTAAATTTCCGCGTTTGTTGTTTAAACCCATTCGTGCTGGATTTTATATGTTACAAAGTAATTTATCAATGGCGAGTAATGATTTGGATAAAGCAGAAGCGAATATTCGTAAGAGCTTAAAAATAAAATCAAAAATTGTTGGTGATATGGAAGGCGCTAACTTAATGCAGTTAGGGTTTATCGAATTAAAAAAAGGAAATACCAAACAAGGGCGTTTACATTTGATGGAGGCCGTTAAAGCTGGAATTCCTGATAAAGAAAATTTAGCCGCTGCTTATTTACAATTATGTAATTTAGAAGCTCAGCGTATGCAATATAAAATAGCCAAACAATATTTTAAAAAAGCGAAAGATTTAAAACCTAAAAACGACGAGATATTAAATCAATTGAAGCAAATGGAAAAACAAATTAACCGCATGCCAGGTTAGTAGGTAGTTTCAACTAAAATTTTAAAAGAACGCTTCATGCGTTCTTTTTTTATGACTATTGTTTTCCTAATCTTA
Organism: Bacteroidia bacterium; assembly: GCA_044353195.1. Lineage (GTDB taxonomy): Bacteria > Bacteroidota > Bacteroidia > B-17B0 > Aurantibacillaceae > UBA4416. The sequence continues at coordinate 736 of JBILCJ010000191.1, forward strand.
ATTCTAATACCTTTGTGATATGAAAAAACAAACGATTAAAATTCCAGCATCTAGTTTTGATTTTTTAAGTCAATTGAAAAAAAACAACAATCGTGATTGGTTCAATGTACATAAAGATGAGTTTATAAAGGAACAACATCATATTGAATTATTTGCAGAAGCCTTGTTAGAAGAACTAAGGTCGCATGATCTGATTGAAACACCATCTGGTAAAAAAAGTTTACATCGTATTTACAGAGATATTCGATTTTCAAAAGAAAAAACACCCTATAAAACAAATTGGAGTGGAAGTTTCAAGAGGGCAGGGAAGCTACGTGGCGGTTGTTATTTTCATATTGAAAAAGGAAATTGTTTTATTGCGGGTGGCTTTTGGGCTCCAAACCCTGATGATTTAAAACGTATCAGAGAAGATCTTGCTTTTGATGATATGCCTTTGCGTAAAATTTTAAAAAGTAAATCGTTTAGTTCTACATTTGGAGAAATGCAAGGTGAACAATTAAAAACAACACCAAAAGGATTTGATGCTGAAAATTCTGCTATTGATTTATTGCGTTACAAACAATTTTTATTAATTCGAAATTTTACAGATAAAGAGGTATTGGATAGCACCTTTTTAAAAGAAGCCAATCAAACATTTAAAAACATGCGCCCATTTTTTGATTATATGACCGATGTTTTAACAACGGACATCAACGGTATAGAACTTTAAGTCAACTGTTAAACTAACGTTTCTACGTTAGTACAAGTTCCATTTTCACATACATAGCATTTTAATTTATCTTTAAATACCGAAGATTTGTAAATGGATTTTCCTAATAACATTCGCAAGCACTCTTGTATACCTTCGATAATGCTTGGATGTGGATGCATCATATCAGCTAATTCTCTGATTCCTTGATTTGTATGAATTAAATAGGCAACTGCCTGTATGGCAGAGCTAGCATGTTCTCCAACGCAACGCATACCAAGTATTCTCATGCCATTATCATTGGTTACGATAATTTTAAAAAATCCTTTTGTTTTGCGCATAGCAATGGCTCTGGCATTGGTGCTGTAATCTAGCTTCACAACCTTATGAGCTAAGCCTTTTTTTACACAATCTTGTTCACTCATACCAACACTTGCTACCTCTGGATTTAAAAACATGATGGTAGAAATATTTTGATACGATAAGGGTTTTATGGTTGGTCCAAACATACGAACCACGGCATGCCTAGCTTCTCGCTCACCTACATTGACGAGAGCAATATCCGTAGTAACATCACCTGCTACATAAATATTGCTGGTCTGTGTTTGGGTATCATCATCCCAAATACTTCCTTTTTCATTCAATTTTATGCCAACCTGTTCTAAATTTAAATCTTCAATATTGGGAACTCTTCCAACAGAAACGAGCGCTTTTTCAACTCTAAAAATTTCCGATTTGCCATCCTTGTAGTGCAATTCATATTCCACTTCTCCGTCTTTTATTTCCATGCGTTTGAGCGAAGCTCCATGATGAATAACTGCACCATGTTTTTCTAGGTTTTCACTCACAACCTCTGCTACATCTTCATCTTCAAATGGTAAAATACGATCCGCTTTATCAATTAGGAAAACTTTTGTTTTTCCTAAGTTTGAAAAAATAGTTGCAAATTCACAACCAATAACACCTGCTCCAAGCACAACGATGCTTTTTGGTAATTCAGTCAAATTTTTCACACCATTACTTGTCATAATAATCTGCTCATCTATCGCTATATTTGGTAAATAACGAGGTCTACTTCCTGATGTAATAAGTACGTTTTCTGCAGTGATTAATTTTGTTGAACCATCCTCTTTTTTTATGGAAATGGTATGCTTATCAATAAATGAAGCTAACCCTTTTTCATAACTTAATAAATTATCGGTTTGTTTTTGTAATAATTGCATATGAACGGTCATTTGTGTTTTTCGCTCAAATACCGATTCTTTAAGGGTTTTTACAATGTCATTATAGTCAACTTCATAATTAGGAATCATTTCTCTAATGGAAGAAATTTTTTGTGAGTATTCCCATAATGTTTTTGAGGTAAGAACACCATCATAAATGCCAGCACCGCCTAAACGTTTTTTCTCGATTAATAATACTTTTTTCTTAAAGTCAATTGCTCTCATAGCTCCAGCATAACCGCTGGGTCCTCCTCCAATAATTACTAAATCGTAATGTTCCATTTCGTTTATTTATTTTTTATAGTGCGTGTTGTTAGTTATCACATCGTTATTGTAACTTTGTATGAATGCTTTTAAATAATTTGTATTTTCAATTTCTTCCTTTTTATATTTTCCTTTAATAGATTGACTCAATGTACTATCGCGTTTGTAATGATAAGCTTCTACAACTTGATAATCATTGAATATATAAGTTAAACTATCATTAATTAAATGATAATAAGGTCCATTAAAATAAATAATAGGATCTGTTTTTTTTGAGTACATACTTTTCCCAAAGGCATAGTAAGGTTTATCGTAATTTAAGATGTCTAAAACAGTGGGCATGATGTCTATTTGTTGCATTGGTTTGTTAATGACGCTAGGCTCTTGATTGGCTTTATAAAATAAAATTGGAATAGCATATTGTCCCACGGCGTTATTATAAAAGGCATCATTAGAAATAGCTGTATGATCAGCACTTAAAACAAATAAGGTATTGTTAAACCAATCTTTCTTTTTAGCCTCATTAAAAAATTGACGTAAACTATAATCAGCATAGCCAAGTGCTTCAAGGTTTTCTAAATTTCCTTTTGGAAATTTATCATGGTATTTACTAGGTATTTTATAGGGGTTGTGGGATGATAAGGTAAATACGGTCGTTAAAAATGGCGTTTGATAGTTAGAAATTTCAGAAACCATATTGACTAAAAATGGTTCGTCAAAAATACCCCATTGCCCATCATAATGCGTATCGTTATTAAACTCAGTTCTACCATAATAAATATCATAGCCTGCGCATTTGGCAAAAGCATTGAAGTTCATGGAGCCATTTGTTGCCCCATGAAAAAAAGACGTATGGTATCCTTTCTCTTTTAATAATAAAGGAAGTGATTCTAACTTGTTATTTGCATAAGATGAGTTGATATATGGATCACTCATTAATGTTGGCATTGATGAAACAATAGAGGTCATACCATTTAAGGATGTTTTTCCATTTGCAAATGCATTAGAACAATACGTTGATTTTGTTATCAAACTATCTAAAAATGGGGTATAGCTTTTATGATTTCCTGCTTTGATAAATTCTTTAGAGAAACTTTCTAAGATGATGATGCAAACATTTAATTTTTTAAATTCTCCAGTATCTGCAGGGATAATTTGAGTACAATATTTTTTTAATTCATCTTCTTTGAAGAATGTTAAAGGTGTTATTTGGTTTAATTCACCTGATTTAATTAATGAAAAGGGAGTATTAATGATGATAGGTATGTTTTTTTGATTTGTATATAAAGCCGCATCAATAAACATGATGGGCACTC
>JBILCJ010000129.1:0-6423 GCA_044353195.1 Bacteroidia bacterium
TTATTCCTAATACAGTTAAGCTACTTGCCAATAAAAATATAAATAAATTAATTGAACCTGATTTTAAACCGATAGGTATTGAAATGAGTTGTTTCGTTTTATTGAAGTAGTTATATGATTTTATTATCAAGTAAATAAGTAGAGTATAAATGATAATTAAATACCAACTTTGAATTAAAAAATGAGGGATAAGTTTTATGAATTCTGTTTGCCCACCAAAGATAAGATGAGTTACATCATACGTTGTTCTTTTCTTTGTATATGGAAAATAAGAAAAATCAATAAAGTTTAAAAGGATTGAAAAAGCATTGATGAACACAAAGAGATAGAAAATGAATCGACTATAAGTTTTTTTTTGCTGAAATGTAAAAGGCAAAATGGCTAATAAGACAAATAATGAATTGGTTGCACAGATGCTGAAAGCGTCAAAGCGTAATCCATAAAAAAATAAACCTATCACCTCAGCTGCAGGTAAGTCTTGAAAACTATTTTTATTAAAAATATAAAATAAAAATCTACAAATGGAATACACTAAAAAAATTATTCCTAACTTTTTTATGACATCATTGATTAAAGGTTTAATTGAAATCATGGTTTTTAAAATGCTCTGTTAATTCCAACAACCCAACGTACTTGTAAGTAATCTTTTTCCGCAAATGGTAAACGATTTAAAAATACGGGCATATCAAAGCGTATCACTAATGGTTTAAGCCCTGATAAATTTCCCCATTTCAATATGCTTAAAGTTGCGCCAATACCTGCATCTGCCATAATACTACTCATAACTATCGCTTTGCCAGGTTGATTTATATTTATTGATCCTGCATCTGCAAATAGGTAAGGATTTATTTTCACGCTGTTATTTAATTTTTTAATATTCATAAATTTGAAAAATTTACCAAATTCTAATTCAACACTTGCTGAAGCGCCTGTTGTGCCTTTGTAATTATAAATCATACTTCCGGTTGCGTCTGTTTGTGCTAATAAATAGCCAGAATAACCTCTTAAGTTTAAACCTCCTCCAGCATTGAAATGATTGGTTGTATTTCCAAATTTTCCCCAATCAGGAGGTATTAGTCCCATGGAGCGTGTGTATTTATTTTCCATTAACTCTTCAGGATTTGCTCCAGAAGCAAATAACATAGATTCACTTGCTAATTTATTACCGTATCCTAGTTGCGCAAAAAACCGTGTGTTTAGTGTTATTTTTCTAAATTCATTTTTATTTAAAGCGGCGTATTGCAAGGATGAAAAATCATAATCGTTTGTAAATGCATTTGCTCGTGCATTAATATTCATAGAACCAACTCCATTCTTATAAACATAATTATGATCTATTCCAATATTGATATAACTATTTAATTTTTGAATTTGCCATTCATTTTGATTAATCAGATATACCAAATCTCTTTGTAAATCTCTGACCATGGCCTTAACTTGGAAATAGATTTTGTTTTTATCGTTATTACTTTTTTTCTCAAAACCCAATAAACCACTTTCTAATCCATCTAAAGATTTTAAAGTAGCGTATACATTTGATTTTTTTATGAATCGAGCTGTGGATGTTTTATAATTTAACAAAAAAGAAACGATGTTGTAATTACTTTTCACTTGCGTACTATCTATATAAGATTGTCCAGCAGCGGTACTAAACCAAAGTGTTGCATCAAACACATGTTTTGTATTCATATATCCACCGTTCAAATGTGCACCAACTTTCACACCATCATAACCATTATACCAAAGGCTAGGCCTAGCTTTTAATTCATAATGTTTCCAATCTAAAGGATTATAAACTTTGGAATCAAACATGATATTTACTTTATGATGCTTTACATTGTTCGTCATATCAACATCGGCTAATCTTCTTGATGGGTCGATGATAACATTTTTGATAGGATCTGTTAGTTGCACTTTAGCAACATAAGTAGGTTTTACTTTTCCCCAGCCAATCCAACGTGGCAAAACCGTTGATTTTGATGGTTTTTCAAACCATGTATTTGGAATATAATAATGGTAAGCCGAATCATTAATATCTAGTACAGTAAAGTCAATTGGCATTTGCATATCGCCCTTACGTTTAAGTGTAATTAAGTATTCGTTTTTTTCTTTACCATTTTTTATGCGACCAATTTTATAGTCAATTTTTTTTGTGGTTTCTAACCATTGATCAAAAAACCAATTTAAGTCAACATTGCTGTATTGAATAATGGAATTACGAAAATCTTCTGGATAAGGATGACAAAATTTCCACTGATTAAAATAATGTTGCATCGATTTATCAAATAAATAACGACCTAATACATATTCTAAATTTTTCAGCATAGTTGCTGTTTTTGTATATACAGCACCGTATCCGCCACCATGTCTTATTCCTCCATTAAAATCATCGCTATGAGTATTCAATGTAACTTCTTCTCCACGAACCGTCACAGCATTCATATAGCCATTATACACTTGATCATCTAAAATTCGGTTCTGTTCTGTAAATCTTCTAATGTATTTACTTTTGGGTTGTAGAGAAATTTTATTTGGACCATCAATAAATTGGTAAGTATCAGCAGTGTAAAATTGTGTAAATCCTTCGTCTAAAAAAGCTCGGTATGTTTCATTATTTCCAACCATTCCAAAAAACCAATTATGGGTCATTTCATGGATAAGTAAATCTCTGTGTTCTGGATCGTAACCTCCATCTAAAGTTAGCATGGGATATTCAACGCCATCCTGAGCATCTGCACAAATCATTTTTGGGTAATGATACGTGCCAATATTGTAAGTATTTACATCTAATACTTTTGCAATAAATTGTGGTGTGTTTTGCCAGCCTGCTGCATGTGGTTCTTGAACAAGTGCCACGCATTTGATATTATTCCAATTATATTCGCCAATGCGATAGGTTGGATCAGCTGTTAACGCAAAATCATGAACGTTTAAAGCAGAGAATTTCCAAGTTTTAGTGGTGCCATCTTTTTTTATGATAACGCTTGGTTTTGAATTCCATGGTTTCTTAGCAAAGTTTGATAAATCTAATTTTTGTCGAAGCGTATCGGGTAATACCTCTTTTTGATTTAATAAATTACCAGTAGCATCTAATACATAATTATTAGGAAGTGTGAACTCAACATGAAATGAACCAAAGTCCCCATAAAATTCATGATCCATATGTTGGTCTGTGTCCCAACCTAATTTTCTATCATAAACTGAAATTCGAGGATACCAATGTGTTACATCATAATGTTTGTAACCAAATGCATTAAACTGTTTCATGCGATTTCTGATTACTTCTTTGTCGTAGTAAGTTTTAAAATCAATGTCGAAGGTGATGGATTCTCCTGACTTTAAAGGTTTTTCAAGGTATACTTTTAAAACAGTGTTGTCGAGCTCTAATTGAAGTTCTTTACCATTTACCAATAATTTTTCAATGGAAGTGCCTTTATCATTATCGCGGTATTTATTAAATTTTAAATGATAATTATTGTTTTTATATAAGTTAGCTAAATAAGAACTTTTACATTGAGCGTTGTTATATAAATGAAAAAAGACAACGTTTAAATCTTTTGGAGAATTATTAAAATAAATTAATTCTTCGTGGCCAGTAATAATATCACTGCTGTCATTTAACTGGGCTGAAATGTTATAATGAACATCTTGTTGCCAATAATCGCTAAATGGTTTTCTGTTTTTCCAATATAATGGATTTGCTTCAGAGCGGTATTCAATGAACTCAGTTTGTGATTTTAATTTTAGATTAAAACTTGAAACGAAAAGTAAAATAAATAATAATAACTTCATAGCGTGTGTTTTAGAATTATACTGATATAAGTTTGCACTAAAAGTTGCTTTATGTGTTTGATTTATCAGCATTTAAAGGTAATAAAAGTACCGATTATTTCTTAAAAAAATACAAGCTCCTCGATTGGAGTTTAAAACAAAATCCCTATTTTTTTATATAAAAAGTTGTTTCATATCCATACGTGTTTTATGTTTACAATATGAAATTTAAGATAATTTGTTTTGTACTTTTTATGAGTTCATTTGATTTGAATTCACAAACAGTAAAAGTCACACCCGAATTCAGAAAATGTATTCTAGCTTTAGATTCGGCCCATTATACACATAACTATTATTTGCCTGCAACAAGCTTCGAAAAATTATCTGTCAAAGAAACAAACAATTGGTTAGTTTATTATTATGCTTCACTTTGTAATGTTTTAATAGCGTTTACTAAAACAGGAGTTCAAATTGACGTTTACTGTGATAAAGCTGATAAATTTGTGTTTAAAGCAGATTCTTTAAGTAAAAATAATTCAGAAATTTTTGTTGTTAAATCAATCATTGCCGCTGCAAGAATTAGTGTCAATGTCTTGCGAAGAGGTCAAAAATACAGCACACTTTCTACTAAACTCAATGAACAAGCAGGAGTTTTGAATCCACAAAATCCTAGAGTTTACTTACAAAAAGCAAGGTTAGTATTAAATACACCAATGTTGTTTGGAGGTGGTGCTAAAAAAGCGAGACCACTATTTGAAATGGCTGTTGAAAAGTATAAAAAGTTTGTACCAGAAACCGTTTATCATCCTAATTGGGGAAAATTAGAGTCTATTGCTGAATTAAAAAAGATTTTATAAAATCAGTTAAAGCTATTTTATAGAATGAGGTTGGTAAAAATGATGTAATTTTAATTTAATTTATTTAAACAAATCGCCTATCTATTTACGTATTAAAATAGTCATTGTTGTTTTGAGTTTGATTTCATTTTTAAAATGTACAACGCAAAAGACAAATCAGATTAGTAACACTAATTTGTATAAAAAAACGAACAATGAATTGCAATGGAATCATTTAGTTTATCATTTAAATGATAGTGTAAGTCAATTGTTTTATAAAATTAATAATGAAGTGTTGATTTACAAACGACTTGATACAACTCAATTATTTTCAACTTCAGTCCATGTAAAATTAGAAATTAGTTTACAAGATAATCTTCAAAAAATCATTGATACTGTTTCATTTGATTTAATTGATAAGCAGGCTAGCGTTAAAGTGAAAGATTTGAATGGCTCTGTTTTTTTTAAATTAAAAAAGGGCTTTGATTACTTCATCAACATGCGAGTACATGATAGAAATAAAAAAGTCAGTTACACTCAATCTTTTTATTCAAGTAAAACGAGTGCTTTTAACCGCGAAAATTTTTTAATCAAAAATTTAAATCATGAGGTTTGTTATACCAATTATTTTAAACCAAATGAACTGATTTATGTATCATCTCACAGAAATACTGAAAAATTTTTTAATGTTGATTACTACAATAAATCGTTTAAATTAGCATTGCCTCCTTTTTCTTTTGATCAAGCTTCAAGGTTTAGTTATCAAGCCGATTCGAGTTTTAGTGTGTATGCAAATAGCGATGAAATTGAAATAACACTTCCTAATAGAGGGTTTTATCACCTTCAAACAAATGATACTTCAAAAGATGGTGTTACTTTTTATGTTTATGAATCATCCTTTCCGAAAATTAAAGATGCTGAGCAAATGATATTAGCTACTCGATTCATTATGGCTAAACAAGAGTTTGAGAATTGCATGAATTCGATTGATAAGAAAGCTTCTATTGATAAATTTTGGACAAGTATTGGTGGGAGTAAAGAAAGAGCAATAGAACTTTTGAAAAAATATTATGGAAGAATTCAAGAAGCAAATAAATTATTTTCTAGTTATCAGGAAGGTTGGAAAACAGATAGAGGAATGATTTATGTGGTATTTGGTGCACCTAATTCTGTTACAAAACTTGTAAATGGAGAAGTTTGGACTTATGGTGAATTAGATAATCAAAAATCAACCATTTTTGCTTTCAGTAAAGTTGTAAACCCATTCACTGATAACGATTTTAGTTTAGAAAGGAGTGAATCGCTTAAATTACCTTGGTATCAAGCTGTTGATGCATGGCGACAAGGTCGGATTTATTTAGACAACTAAACAAAAACGTTCGTTTAAGGTGGTAAATAAAATAGTATTAATCGTCTGTTGGTTCAGGTGCCAATTTCATGGCTGCTTTTTTTGGCTTAATTTTCTTTGGCCAAAGTACATTAACTAATTCATTATGAACAGTTATCATTGACTTACTGATACCATTGATGATATAAACATCAGCATTTGATTTATCTTTCCAAGTTCTTTTAACTTCTTCAAAACTTCCATCTTCAAGTGTAATATAAAATTTAATCAATTTTTTTCCTACCACTTCAGCCTTACCACTGTAACATTTTGCTACAGCTCCAACACGAGATGTAATAATAACGTCTGTATATACGCCATCTGTTATTTCTTCTGCACCTCTTTCATCAAATTTGATGGACCATTTATTATAACAATTTAAGTCTTTTACTTCTTCTTTTTGAGCCATCGCAAGAATAGAAGATGCAA
>JBILCJ010000236.1:0-2932 GCA_044353195.1 Bacteroidia bacterium
TTATGATGTGCCAAGCGCAGAACGTGGCATTGTATTTATTGACGAAATAGATAAGATAGCCCGAAAGAGTGATAATCCATCATTAACACGCGATGTTAGTGGTGAAGGAGTGCAACAAGCCATGCTGAAATTACTAGAAGGATCAGTTGTTAATGTACCACCACAAGGCGGACGTAAACATCCAGATGCAAAAATGATTCAGGTAAACACCAAAAATATTTTATTCATTTGTGGCGGCGCATTTGATGGCATTGATAAAAAAATTGCGCAGCGATTAAATACGCAAGCCATTGGATATTCGGCATCTGTAACAAAAGAAGAGATTGATAAAAGTGATATGTTGCAATATGTATCACCACAAGACTTAAAAGCGTTTGGATTAATTCCTGAATTAATTGGTCGTTTGCCCGTGTTAACGTATTTAAAACCTTTAGATAGAAAAACATTGCGATCTATTTTAGTGGATCCAAAAAATGCATTGATAAAACAATATCAATATTTATTTAAACTTGAAGGCATCGCCTTAGAATTTGAAGATGCTGTATTGGATTTAATAGTTGATAAAGCTCTTGAGTTTAAATTAGGTGCACGTGGCTTGCGCGGCATTTGCGAATCCATTATGGTTGACTTTATGTTTGATGCGCCAAGTAATGAAAAACATCCTAAACACTTAACAATCGACTTAACTTACGCGTCTGAAAAATTAAAAAATGTAAGAATGACGCAACTGTTAGTTGCTTAGTGATTGAGAAAAAAATGACGTAATAAAAAAGGTGTAAATTAAATTTACACCTTTTTTATTTTTAAGTAGTTTAAAGTCCACTCTCTTCGCTATCGCAATGAAAATGATTTTGTTTTTTTGCCACTGGTTTAATGACTTTAGCTCCTTTATTTTTTTCAGCAATTAATTTAGCTATAATTCGAGCACGTTCTTTCTTGTTGTCCTCACGAAGTTTCGCATCCTCATCCACATTAAAATAAATTTGTCCATCAATAAGAGTTGTATTTACTTTTGCATAGATACTTAATGGATTATCTGTCCACAAAACTAAATCCGCTACCTTTCCAACTTTTACACTTCCAACCTTATCATCAATATGGAGCATTTTTGCAGGATTAAGCGTTACTAATTTCAAAGCTTGCACTTCAGATAACTTACCGTATTTAATCGCTTTCGCCGCTTCTTGATTTAAACGTCTTCCCATTTCAGCATCATCAGAATTAATAGCTGTATTTACACCCATTTTAATAAGCATTGCCGCATTGTATGGAATGGCATCCATAACTTCCAATTTATAAGCCCACCAATCAGCAAACGTAGACGCATTAGCTCCATGTGCTTTCATTTTATCCGCGACTTTATATCCTTCTAAAATATGTGTAAAGGTGTTTATTCTAAATTTCATACTATCAGCAACATGCATTAACATATTAATTTCACTTTGCACATAACTATGACACGTGATAAAACGTTTGTTGTTTAATATTTCTACAAGCGCATCTAAATCTAAATCTCTACGAGGTGTCACTGTATTTTCAAGTTGTTTCGCTGATAATTTCCCAAAATCTTCCATTTGTTTTTTATACGCAGTTGCTCTTATAAAATAATCGTAATACAATTGTTCAACTCCCATACGAGTTTGAGGAAATCGATTGGATTCGCCCCAATTAGAACGCTTAACATTTTCGCCTAATGCAAATTTTATAAACCCATCGGCCTGTTCATATTTAATCTCTTCTGGACTTTTTCCCCATCGCAATTTTATTAAACAACTTTGTCCACCAATGGGATTTGCTGAGCCATGCAATAATTGAGCTGTTGTAACACCTCCTGCCAGTTGTCTGTAAATGTTGATGTCCTCAGGATTTATAACATCTCCCATTCTTACTTCTGCAGAACTTGCATCAGCGCCTTCGTTAACGCTTGCTAGAGCAATGTGTGAGTGCTCATCGATAATTCCTGGCGTAAGATGCATGCCTTTTGCATCAATGATTTTAGCAAATGCGGAAGGTGGCGCATCAATATTTGGAGCGATTCGAACAATTTTTCCATCAACGATATAAACATCCTGATCCTTTAAGACAGAATCTTTTTCATTTGTCCAAATAGTTGCATTCTTAATTAAAACGGCATCGTAACGTTTTTTAAATTTCTTCCATGTATCTTTAATCAAGCCCTCGCTGTCTAATTCAGGTTCTCCATAAGCCATAAATGGATAAATGACTTTACCAATCACTATTTTTTCATTTGCATTAACTGATTTCGTTTTAACCGAATCTTTTGTAATGACATAAGTCATTTCAAAATTAATCCAATTCCCATCTGCTAATTGACCCTGACCTGAAAATGATTTTTTGACATCATCATAATTTCCAGTTAATCGATACGTTAATGTTGAATCATAAGGAAAACTAACTGTTAAACTATTATTTTTAAATTGAATACTCGCTTTTGCTTTGGTACTGTCTTTAAAAACCATGGCAGAATAAGTTTCTTGATCTTTGTTAATTGTCACGCTATACGTATTTTTTCCTATGATTAATGCATAACTTCCATTTATTTCAGGAACTGATAAATCTTTAATTTCGTGCTTAATACCATTACTCCACGTTTCGAAAATGATTGCATCATCTTCAAAAATATTTTTTGAAGTAATGATAAAATTAGCCAACATCCCTTGTTTTAAACTTCCAACTTTATCTTGAACACCTATAAAATTGGCGGGGTTTGTTGTTAAAGCTTTTAATGCCATTTTTTCTGATAAGCCATATTTAATAGCTTTTCGCAAGTTTTTTAAAAACATGCTTTTATCTTTCAAATCCGCTGTAGTAATACAAAATGAAATATTGTTTTTTTCAAGCATGGCTAAATTAGCTGGCGCCATTTCCCAATGCTTCAATTCGGTAAGTGATGCTTGTTGTGCATCATATG
>JBILCJ010000237.1:0-2927 GCA_044353195.1 Bacteroidia bacterium
ACTTAATCCAGCTTCTGTTAAAATAGCTGCTGCAAAATTAGATGCTGCAATGACAATAACCGGTCCCATTACATTTGGTAAAATATGTTTGATGACAATACGACTATTTTTAAATCCTAACGCTCTACCCGCTTCTACAAATTCTTTTTCGCGGATACTTAATATTTGGCCTCTTATTAACCTTGCTACATCAACCCACATCGTTAATCCAACTGCTATAAAGACTTGAACAATTCCTTTTCCTAACACTAATGTGATGGCAATAACTAATAGTAAGGTAGGAATTGACCAAACAACGGATATAATCCACATAATGACATCGTCAATCCAACCCCTAAAATAACCTGCCATAGCACCTAATAATACACCTATTAAAATGGAAATAATGACTGAAATAAATCCTACAGCCAAAGAGATTCGAGTTCCTATCATCAAACGACTTAATAAATCTCTTCCTGCTAAATCTGTTCCAAGCGTAAATCGTTTTTCAATGAGTAAATTCTGTTTAATGTGATTTTGTAATTCGCGAATAGTCAATGTTAACTTCTCGCCAGTAGTTAATTTATAAAATGTAATGGTATTGGATACCGTATCATTTACAATTGGCAAATTAGAATTGATGTCGTATACAACATCCGCTAAATTATACTTAGTGATGGTGCCATCATTAGTTTGTTCATTACCAGTATATTCTTCTACTTCAACATCAAATCCCTCAAATTTTATTGAGTAGTAAGGAATTGAACTATAATCACTGACTTCGCCAAACAACATTTTAGAAAAAAATGAAACCTGATGTGTGGCCTCATTTTTTTTAATCATTAACATCCCAACTTTAAAACCTGGTTTTTTAATATGTAACTCAGGTTTTTGATCATTGGCAAAGGGTGTAGAATCTGGTGTAATTAGGTAACCACAAATAGAAATAACGGTAGCAATAACAATTAAAATCAAGCCAAACATGCCAAGTCTATTTTTCTTAAACTTTCGCCAAGTCTGTTTTGATAGCGATTCGGATTGATGGTCGTTATATGTTGATGAGTCTTTCAATTAATTTATTTTGATTCCTTTCCAATAAGGTTTAAAAAATAAAGCGCCTAAAGCCACAACAACAGCATACATCCAATACACACATTCGAAAGGCATTAAAAAAGCTACATGTTTTTTCTTCCCTATAAAATTTGAAGCTAAAAATAACAACAAAAAATCAAACATCAACTTAATAAGCGCAAAAATACCTAAATAATACACGTTGACATTTTTCCATATAATAGCAAACACACACGCAATAAAAATAAGGTTAGCAAATACAATGACACTCCCCATGAATACATTTATCCAATTTGGATTTTGAGTGGACTTATTAGCCCACCTTAAACGCTGAGTAATAAAATCAGACATGGTAGTCATTGGTTTCGTTTTTACAATACACTCTACTTGATGAGCATATCGAATAAACTGAATTCCTAATTTTTTAAAATCCTCTAACAAAAAAATATCTTCTCCTGACGACATTGCTATATGACTGGCATATCCATTAACTTTTTCAAATCCATTTTTAGTAAATGCTAAATTAGCGCCATTACATAAAAAAGGTTTTTGAAGCATGCAGTATCCAGCTGCGATGCCAGCTAAAGCCATGTTTTCAGTAGTTTGAAAAGCTGCTAATGCACTATTATCTTCACTAAAATCAACCGGCATAATCAACATGTTTGTTTCTTTATTTTGAAATTCAAAAGCAATATGATGCAGCCAGTGCGTGTCCCTATAAATAACATCGGCGTCTGTTGTAACAATAATTGAGCCTTTTGCCATGCTAATTCCTTCACTGATATTTGTTTTTTTTCCTTTATGATTAAATTGTTTTTTTAAGAAAAATTGTATTTCCGTTTTTTTTAATACCGCATCAAACGCTTCGTATGAAAAATCCAACGATGCATCATCTATCACAATGAGTTCAAAATGCTGTTTCGGGTAGCATTGTTTTTCTATTTGTTTAACAAACTCTTCTGTATTGTTTTTTTCATTTCGAATAGATACGATAATTGAAATAAACGGATATGTAGTTAAGTTGACCTCTTGTAAAAGTTGCTTATGCATCAATATTAAGCCATAGATAGCTTTTATTATTAAAAAACTATACAGTAAAATAACAACCGCAAAAAAAATTAAATCAAATGCCATTCTTTATGTTAAAATTAATTTTTGCCTTTAGGATGATAAGGTAGCCTATTATGCTAGGCAATACCACGTTAATGAACCACAAGAGTGTGGCAGACAAAACAACTGAAATATAGCTGTCATTTACCTGATTAAATACAAATAATGCAATAGCAGCACGAATTGCAGGCTCAATAAAACTAATCATTGGAATTAAACTCGTTAACATAAAATACACTGCAATACTCGAAGCCATTTGCATAACAGGCATTGGTAAAGACAAAACTCGATAGACTAAATAGAACTGAAGTGAAAAAACAAAATACCTCAACATGGATAAAACAACTAACTTTAATAATAACATTTTTGAAAATGACAACTGTTGTGTGGAATCAGAAAACTTAAACCATTTGATAAACTTTAATTTTCGCTGAATAGTAGATACATTTAAAATAGCTAAGCAAAAAAAGATAATCAGTACAATGCCGAAAATAATGATGCTATAAACCAACTGAGCAGATGAATGCACTAACTGAAATTTATACGCTATAGCAGATATCCCCACTAACACTGTAATTAACATTTGAAACATCCCGTTTATAAAATGTAAAATAGTGACACTTGGTTTATTTTCAGATTTAAAAAAATATATTTTTCCCAGAAATTCCATAGCTCTTCCAGGAGCAATGTTTCCCAAACAAATCCCCATAAACACAGACTTTAAGGCCGTTGTATATGGAATAGATTCCACTTGCTGTGTAATTAAT
>JBILCJ010000074.1:0-9634 GCA_044353195.1 Bacteroidia bacterium
TAAATAAAACAAAATTTGGCCATACATCTCACACTACTTTCGCGTCAAGATTTATTTTATTTTTTTAAAGTCCTTTTTGTATCTTTACACAAATACTTAAACTATGGTAGTAGAGATGAACCTTTCAGCAAAAAGTCAACACATGATTGATTTAGAAGATAAATATGGCGCACATAATTATCATCCTCTACCTGTTGTTTTAGAACGTGGCGAAGGTGTATTTGTATGGGATGTAGACGGAAAACGTTACTACGATTTTTTATCTGCTTATAGTGCCGTAAACCAAGGACACTGCCATCCTAAAATTACAAAAACACTTATTGAACAATCACAAACATTAGCCTTAACATCGCGTGCTTTTCATAATAATGTGTTGGGCCAATACGAAAAATTTATCACTGGAATTTTTGGTTTTGATAAAATATTACCCATGAACACAGGAGCCGAAGCCGTTGAAACTGCTTTGAAATTAGCTCGTAAATGGGGTTACGAAAAAAAAGGTGTAGCCGAAAACGCTGCTAAAATTATTGTGTGCGAAGGAAATTTTCATGGTAGAACGATCTCCATTATTTCGGCAAGTACCGACCCTGATGCACGCAAAAACTTTGGTCCTTATACCTCTGGGTTTGTTACCATACCTTATGATAACGTGCAAGCCTTAGCTGAGGCATTAAAAGATAATACTGTTGTAGGTTTTTTAGTAGAACCAATGCAAGGCGAAGCTGGTGTGTATGTGCCACAAGATGGTTATTTAAAAACGTGCGCCGATATGTGTAAAGCAGCTAATGTATTATTTATTGCTGATGAAGTGCAAACAGGTATTGCACGAACAGGAAAAATGTTAGCCTGCGATCATGAAGGTGTGAAACCAGATTTATTGATTTTAGGAAAAGCTTTATCAGGTGGCATGTATCCAGTATCAGGTGTTTTAGCTAATGATGATGTGATGATGTGCATTAAACCAGGACAACATGGTTCTACTTATGGAGGAAATCCATTGGGTTGCAAAATTGCTATTTCGGCCATGGAAGTGGTTTTAGAAGAAAAATTAGCAGATAATGCGCAAGCCTTAGGTGAAATTTTAAGAACCGAATTACGAAACATCAAATCAGATAGAATTACCTTAGTAAGAGGAAAAGGTTTATTAAATGCCATCATAATCAAAGAAAAAGATGGTATTTCTGCGTGGGAAGTGTGTTTAAAATTAGCGGAAAATGGTTTGTTAGCAAAGCCTACACATGGCGATATCATTCGTTTTGCACCACCTTTAGTAATTACGAAAGAGCAAATTTTAGAATGTGCTGCTATAATTGAAAAAACAATTTTATCGTTTGATTAGTTTTTCTTTGGATAATTTCAGTAAATAGAATTTAATGTCTGTTTAGATAATCTTTAGCGACTTTTGCAACATTGTATTTTGTAATGTTTTTTGTAGCGCAATATTTACTATTTAACCATTCAATTAATAATTTTTGACCCTTACTCGCATTACAAGAACCACAACATAATGAAATATTTTCAGTCTGATTTAGTCTAATGTCATTAATTATATGTTCCCAAGTAGGTCTGGTTTTATTGTTAAATATTGTATCAATAAATGAAATTCCACAATAAATACATTCTAAATCTCTTTGCTTTACAAATTCTTCGACCTCTTTCGAAATACCCCAACGATTAGCCATATAAATTAACTCGAAATATTTTGATTTGTAAAAATGTCTGCGAAAAATAAAAAACCTTAGTTTAATGTTTTTAATAAACTATGTAAGCTGGTTGTTTTCGTTAAGATGCTATGCAAATCGTCAATCGCCACACGTTCTTGTTTCATGGTTACGCGGTCTCTAATCGTTACTGTGTTATCTTCTAAACTTTGATGATCAACCGTAATGCAATATGGCGTTCCAATGGCATCTTGTCGGCGGTAACGTTTTCCAACGGTGTCTTTTTCATCATAAGCCAACATGAAATCAAACTTCAAGTTTTTCATGATACTTTCAGCCAATTCTGGTAAACCATCTTTTTTCACTAAAGGAAAAATAGCGGCTTTGTAAGGCGCTAAAGCTGGTGGTAAATTTAATACCGTGCGTGTTTCTCCGTTTTCTAACACTTCTTCTTTTAAAGCTGATGAAAGTACAGATAAAAACAAACGGTCTAAACCTACCGATGTTTCTACCACATAAGGCACCACACTGGTATTGGTTTCTGTATCAAAATACTGTAATTTTTTACCAGAAAATTCTTGATGTTGTTTCAAATCAAAATCGGTACGAGAATGAATCCCTTCTAACTCTTTAAAGCCAAATGGAAATTGATGTTCAATATCACAAGCAGCATTAGCATAATGTGCTAATTTTAAATGATCATGAAAACGGTATTTTTCTGAACCTAAACCTAAGGATAAATGCCAATTTAAACGTTTTTGTTTCCATTCTTCGTAATAGGTCATTTCAGTTCCTGGCATCACAAAAAATTGCATTTCCATTTGTTCAAATTCGCGCATACGAAAAATAAATTGACGTGCTACAATTTCATTACGAAATGCTTTACCTGTTTGAGCAATACCAAATGGCAATTTCATGCGTCCTGTTTTTTGCACATTTAAATAATTCACAAAAATACCTTGAGCAGTTTCTGGTCTTAAATAAATAATATTGGTAGCATCTGTTACAGCGCCTGTTGATGTATTAAACATTAAATTAAACTGACGCACATCGGTCCAATTTTTTGTCCCACTAATTGGGCAAACAATTTCTAAATCTAAAATGATTTGTTTTACTTCTTCTAAGTCATTATCGTTTAAAGCTTTTGCAAAACGGTCGTTAATTTCACCAATCTTATTATTATAATCTGCAACTCTTGGATTAGTTGCTCTAAACATTTCCGCATCAAAATTCTCAAAACGCTTGGCTGCTTTTTCAACTTCCTTATTTATTTTATCTTCTATTTTGGCAACATGTTCTTCAATCAACACATCGGCACGGTAACGTTTTTTACTGTCTTTATTATCAATCAATGGGTCGTTAAAAGCATCAACGTGTCCACTTGCTTTCCAGGTTGTTGGATGCATAAAAATGGCGGTGTCAATACCAACAATATTTTCGTGCATTTGCACCATTGATTTCCACCAATAATCTCTGATATTTTTTTTGAGTTCAATACCCATTTGTCCATAATCATACACGGCGCTTAAGCCATCATAAATTTCGCTACTTTGAAAAATGAAGCCGTATTCTTTACAATGTGATATGATTGATTTAAAAAATTCTTCGGGTTTAATAGTGCTCATTGGTGTAAAAAATTAAAAATGATTGAGGGCTTAAAAATAGCATTTTTTATGGCTTATTTGTTCACACACTAAACAATTTTTTTAGAAATTAATAGACTACTATAAATTGTGACTCATAAAAAAAGCTCCATAACATATGGAGCTTTTTTAGTCTCGAAAAAATTAATCTTCTTTTTTCTTTCTCGTTTTAGGCTTTACAGTTTTTACAGTAATTTCCTTTTTTTCTGTATCGTAATCAATCTCAATAGAATCGCCTTCGCTGATATTACTTTGAATAATTTCTTCAGCCATTGGATCTTCTAAATACTTTTGAATGGCACGTTTTAAAGGACGAGCACCATATTGCACATCGTATCCTTTTTCAACGATAAAATCTTTTGCGGTTTCAGAAATTTTAATGGTGTATCCTAACTTATTAACGCGTCCAAATAAATTCAATAATTCAATGTCAATGATTTTATGAATATCTTCTCTGCTTAAAGAGTTAAACATCACCACATCATCAATACGATTTAAAAACTCTGGAGCAAATGCTTTTTTCAAGGCATTTTCAACTACACTCTTATTATTCTCTTCAATAGCTTCAACACGTGTTTGAGTTCCAAAACCAACACCTTGTCCAAAGTCCTTTAACTGGCGAGCGCCAATATTAGAAGTCATAATTATGATTGTATTTTTAAAATCAATTTTACGCCCTAAACTATCAGTTAATTGCCCATCATCCAAAACTTGTAACAACATGTTAAATACATCTGGATGTGCTTTTTCAATTTCATCTAATAACACAACTGAGTATGGTCTGCGTCTTACTTTTTCGGTTAATTGACCACCTTCTTCATATCCAACATATCCTGGAGGTGCACCAATTAAACGAGTAACCGCAAATTTTTCCATGTACTCACTCATATCAATTCTGATGAGAGCTTCATCATTATCAAATAAATGTTTCGCTAAAATTTTTGCTAATTGAGTTTTACCAACACCGGTTGGGCCTAAAAATATAAATGAACCAATTGGTTTGTTAGGATCTTTTAATCCTGCACGATTACGTTGTATTGCTTTCACAACTTTTTTCAATGCTTCGTCTTGCCCAATAACTTTACCTTTTAGTTGCTCCACCATTTTCACTAATTTCTCTCCTTCATTTTGAGAAATTTTTTGAACAGGTACACCACTCATCATCGAAACAACTTCAGCCACGTTATCTTCTGTCACAACAACTCTGTTTAATTTGGTTTCTTCTTCCCAAACTTTTTTAGCCTCTTCTAATTGAGCTTGCAATTGTTTTTCAGTATCACGCAATTTGGCAGCCTCTTCGTATTTTTGAGAACGCACCACTTGATTTTTGAGTTCTTTGATGTCTTCCATCTTTTTTTCTAACTCAATAATATTTTCGGGCACATGAATGTTGGTAATATGAACACGAGAACCCGCTTCATCTAAGGCATCAATGGCTTTGTCAGGTAAATGTCTGTCAGTTAAATAACGCGCCGTTAAAGACACACAGGCTTTAATAGCTTCAGGTGTATAAGTCACGTTATGATGATCTTCGTATTTACTTTTGATGTTATCTAAAATTTGTAATGATTCTTCTTGCGTTGCAGGTTCAATAATTACTTTTTGAAAACGTCTTTCTAAGGCTCCATCTTTTTCAATATGCTGACGGAATTCATCTAACGTTGTTGCACCAATACATTGTATTTCGCCTCGAGCTAAAGCTGGCTTAAACATATTGCTTGCATCCATACTTCCACTCGCTCCACCCGCTCCTATGATGGTATGAATTTCATCAATAAATAAAATCACATCCGGATTTTTTTCTAATTCATTCATCACCGCTTTCATTCGCTCTTCAAATTGACCACGGTATTTTGTACCAGCAACCAACGAAGCTAAATCTAAGGTCACAACACGTTTACCAAATAATACACGGCTAACTTTTCGTTGAACAATGCGTAATGCTAAACCTTCTGCAATAGCTGATTTACCAACACCAGGCTCACCAATTAAAATGGGATTGTTTTTTTTACGACGCGATAAAATTTGAGAAACACGTTCAATTTCTTTTTCTCTGCCCACTACAGGATCTAACTTTCCATCTTCTGCCATTTTGGTTAAATCTCTACCAAAATTATCTAATACTGGTGTACGTGATTTTGAATCACCAGTTTTCTTTGAAGTTCCAGAACCACTATTTGTAAACGATTCTTCATTCTCATCTTCATCACCGCCAGCGGTTGAATTTTCTATTTTATTTGGATTTTCCATAAAGCCTTCTAATTCTAATTTTACTGCATTATAATCTACACCTAGTTTTGATAAGGCTTTAGTAACCACATTGTCGTTATCTTTTAGAATGCATAATAATAAATGCTCTGTACCAATTTGAGGAGCTTTAAAAACCTTAGCTTCTAAATAAGTAAACTTCAATGTCTTTTCAGCTTGTTTTACCAATGGAATATTTGACAAACTATTTAATTTACGCATTGAAATAGGTAAACTCTTTTCAATGTTTTTTCTTAAATCATTTAAATTTATTTCTAAATTTTTTAATAATGTAATGCCAACACCTTCACCATCTCTTATCATACCTAACATAAGATGTTCAATGCCGATATAATCATGACCAAGTCTTAATGCTTCATCTTTACTATATTTTAAAACGTCATTCACACGTTTAGAGAATTTTGCTTCCATACTTTTATTATTTTTTTATTTTCCGAAATAATATATTCACATATTATGCCACATTCAAAAGTAACCGAATATGGCAGGTTATCTGTTTAATCAGATAGTTTTTTTTAACAGGAAAACTGTTAATAACTATACATCTGAATTACCTATTAAATAACTATTTTCATACACTAATTTTATTTTTTTTGAATGAAAATTATGTCATGATGAGTTTCGATTTTAATGACAATTTTTCACTAAATGAAACAAAACGTAAAACACATAAATAACGACATAAACTAAAAGACAATGAGCGGAGAGAGAATTATTCCAATTAACATTGAAGAAGAAATGAAAACAGCATACATTGATTATTCAATGTCTGTAATTGTATCACGTGCCTTACCTGATGTAAGAGATGGTTTAAAGCCAGTTCACCGTAGGGTTTTATACGGTATGTTAGATTTAGGTGTATTGCATAATCGTCCTTATAAAAAATCTGCCCGTATCGTTGGCGAGGTGTTAGGAAAATATCATCCACATGGAGATGCTTCTGTTTATGATACAATGGTGCGTATGGCTCAAGATTGGAGCTTACGTTATATGTTAGTAGACGGGCAAGGTAACTATGGTTCAATGGATGGTGATCCACCAGCTGCCATGCGTTATACCGAAGCACGTTTCAGAAAAATTACGGAAGAAATGATTGCTGATATCGAAAAAGATACAGTTGATTTTCGCCCCAATTTTGATGATTCATTATCAGAGCCAACCGTAATGCCTTCTCGTATCCCCAATCTATTAATGAATGGTGCTTCTGGAATTGCAGTTGGTATGGCTACAAACATGGCTCCACACAATTTAACAGAAGTTATCAATGGTATTTTAGCTTATATCGACGATAACAACATTGATATTGATGGTTTAATGAAACACATTAAAGCTCCTGATTTCCCTACTGGTGGAACCATTTATGGTTACGAAGGTGTGAAAGAAGCATTCCACACAGGTCGTGGAAGAATTGTAATGCGTGCCAAAGCGAACATCGAACCCGTTAACAATCGTGAACGAATTATTGTAACTGAAGTTCCTTATCAAATTAACAAAGCCGAAATGATTAAACGTCAGTGGGAACTTTGTAATGAAAAGAAGATTGAAGGTATTTCAGAAATTCGTGACGAAAGTAACCGTGAAGGTATGCGTATAGTTTATGAATTAAGAAGTGATGCCATTTCAAACGTTGTATTAAATAATTTATATAAATATTCGGCACTACAAACCTCATTTTCAGTAAATAATGTTGTGTTAGTAAAAGGTCGTCCAGAAATGTTGAATCTAAAAGATATGATTCATCATTTTGTTGATCACCGTCATGATGTTGTTGTTCGTAGAACGAAGTTTGAATTAATTCAAGCAGAAAAACGTGCACATATTTTAGAAGGTTTATTAATTGCACAAAAAAATATTGAAGAAGTTATTAAAATCATTCGTGAAAGCGAAAGCCCTGATACGGCGCGTGAAGAATTAATGACTCGCTTTTCTTTATCAGAAATTCAAGCACGTGCTATCTTAGACATGCGTTTAAGAACATTAACAGGTCTTGAAGTTGGTAAATTAACGGCAGAATACGAAGAGCTAATGAAAACCATTATGCACTTAAAAAACATTTTAGCAGATGAAACTTTACGTTATAAAATTATCAGAGAAGAATTAGTTGAGATAAAAGATAAATATGGTGACGAACGTCGCACAGATATCGTTTATGCTGGTGATGATTTAAAAATTGAAGACATGATTGCTGATGAAGATGTTGTCATTACAATTTCTCATTTAGGATACATGAAGCGTACTAACTTAGCTGATTATCGCGCTCAAAACCGTGGTGGACGTGGAAGTAAAGGAACTGCAACCCGTGATGAAGATTTTGTTGAACACATGTTTATTGCCTCAACGCATAACTACATTTTATTATTTACCGAAAAAGGACAGTGCTATTGGATTAGAGCATACGAAGTTCCTGAAGGAGCGAAAAATAGTAAAGGACGTGCTATTCAAAACATCATTAGTATCGCAGCCGATGATAAAGTAAAAGCATTTATCAATATCAAAAATTTACATGATGAAGAGTATATTAAAAACAACTTCATTATATTATGTACGAAAGATGGTATTATTAAAAAGACTTCTGTAGAAGCGTATTCTCGTCCACGTGCAAATGGAATCAACGCCATTACCATTCGTGAAGGAGATGTGTTATTAGAAGCAGCTTTAACTAATGGCAATAATGAAATCATGATTGCAACTAAATTAGGAAAAGTATGTCGTTTCCCTGAAGCAAAAGTACGTCCAATGGGAAGAAATGCAAGTGGTGTAAAAGGAATTGACCTAAATGATGAAGAAGGTGGAACTAATGAAGTGGTTGGTATGATTTGTATCAGCGATATGCAAGCCAATGTATTAGTGGTTTCTGAAAAAGGGTATGGTAAGCGTTCGGATATTGACGAATACCGTATTACAAACCGTGGTGGAAAAGGAGTTAAAACCATTAACATTACTGAAAAAACAGGAAACTTAGTTGGCATAAAATCTGTATCTGATGCAAATGACTTAATGATTATTACTAAAAATGGTATTGCTATCCGCATGGCTGTTTCTAATTTAAGAGTCATGGGTAGAGCTACTCAAGGTGTTAGATTAATTAATATTCAGGATAATGATAGCATTGCGGCTATAACAAAAGTAGATCATGAAGAGGATGAAGTTACTGAAGTTGTCAGTGAAGCATCAGCCGAATTAACTGAAACGCCATCAGCACCAGAAACGCCAAATGAAAATAACGGAGCTGAAAGCAACGATCAGGCTGAGACGAAAGAAGACTAAATTTTAAATATAAAAAGAGGAGGTTGATATTCAATCCCCTCTTTTTTATGAATAAACGAAAACCAAACTAACTATTAAACTGAAAAAATAAACACGCATAAAATTTTTATTATGAAAAAAACAATTCAACTATTAGCCTTAGCAGCCTTACCATTAATGGGAGTTGCACAAAAAGCAAAAGTTCAAAATGCTTGGAGAGCTTTAAATGATTATGAATCAACATTAAGTGATAAACCAGATTTCGATTACTTAAAAAAAGCAAAAGAAAATATTGATTTAGCCGTGGCTCATGAGGACACTAAAAATCAAGCTAAAACGTATGCTTATAAATGTAGAATCATGTATAACATGTATCAATTTAATTTACGTGCAGAACAAAAAAAATTAGAAGCAACTATTTTAGATAAAAATGCACGTATTGAAGCTTCTTATGGTTCAACTCCTTTAACTGAATTTGAAGAAGCAGGAAATGCTTTGGATAAAATTAAAGAAATGGATCCTAAATATTTTGATAATATCATGGAAGTGATGAAAGGTGGAAACATGCCAAGTGAAGATGATTTAAAATTAGCTAATGTAGCTGCTCAATTAAAATTTGAATCATCAAATATCGCTATCGGTAAGTATAAAAATAAAGATTATGAAAAGTCATCTGAATATTTTTATAAGGCTGCTGTTATGAATTCTGTAATGACAGGAAAAAAAGACACAGCTGGTTTTTATAATGCATGTATTTCGGCTCAAAAAGCGAAGAACTATTCAAAAATGATTGATTACAATAAAAAAATGATTGAT
>JBILCJ010000065.1:0-10558 GCA_044353195.1 Bacteroidia bacterium
CTGCTGCCATATTAATAACAACATCTCCAGTTGCATTTTCCCAGCCGGCCAAAATGGCTGCCATTTGACCAAAATTCCTTGAAAAAGATATTATTTTTACATGGCTATCTCTCTTGTTAAGTTCTATTAATTCGGCTAAAGAATTATCTTTAGAGCCGTCATTAACAAATAACAATTCATAGGTGTCATTTGGAAAATGAGTTATTAACTCCTCTGTAATTTGATCATAAAGTAGAGTAAGAGCTCCTTGATTTTGATAAACTGCAAAGCAAACTGAAATATGGCTCATCGTTATTTATTTTTTATCTCCTTTTTCACACATTAAAAATATGCTGCTACATAAATCCGGATATTGTTGTCCTAGTTCGTAACATCCATCTAAATATTCTTTAGAAATAATATCTGTTTGTAATAAACTATCCCATTGAAAATTTGCTAATGCTTTGAAGAAAATGCCGGATCTGTGAACAACTTTTAACCCTGCAGATTTGGCATCTCTTTCTAAAGTGTCTAATGTATAAGTAATATTATGTCCGTGTGCTTTTTCTGCTGGCGTAACTGCTGAGTTGTGAGTAATTAATCCCATTTTTACAGCTATTTGGCGTGAGGGCGCATTAGCATTTGGACAAACTAATAGGAATCTTCCGGTATCGCTTAACCACTCATTGTTTATTCTTTTTAGCACAGCAACAGGATTATCTAGATGTTCCAGTACATGAGTTAAAACAATATTATCATATTTTGTTGGCAAACTGGCAGTTTCAAACAAAGAGTGTATAAATTTCACTTTATCTCCAAACATTTTTTTTGTTAATTCTATTGCCTCTTCAGAGGCTTCAACACATGTAATATCGTCAAAATGAGGTAAAAAGCGTTTTGTGAAATCACCTTTTGAACTGCCTAATTCTAAAAAATTCCCTTCTTTAAAAAATGGCTGGAAAGATTTTAGCATATAAGGATGCATAACATCAATATCAAAGCCATAGGCATATTTCCTCCCGTCATTATCAAGTAATTCTTTATTATAGTTTCTTGTATTTTGCATACTAATATTTTAATTTGTTAATCCCAATAGTTTGTTTTTTGTAATAAATCTTCATAATCTTTTCTTGTTATTCCGACAACAATTTGGTCCCAGTATCTGCCTTTTCTATAATAATAGTTTCTCCTCGTTCCCTCAACTTTCCAACCTAACTTTTCACAATAAAAAGAATAGGATGCTTTATTATATTCGATGATAGATCCATCTAAACGTTCTAAGTGCAATTCATCAAATGCATACCTCATAGTTGCCATTACGGTGTCAATACCATAACCTTTTCCTCTAATATCTTTATCACCTAAAACTATACCATGCCAGGCATGGTTGTTTTTCCAGTCAATATGCATAATACTTGATATTCCAATTAAACCTGTTTCTTGAGATTCAATAGCAAATCTTTGATTTATTGAATCATTTTGCAAATCACTAAACCATTTTTTCTGATATTCAAAGGAACTAGGAAAATGGATGTTACCAATTATATCTTGTGTTTTTGGATCATTTGCCCACTTGTGAAGTAACGGAAGGTCACTTTCTTCAATAGCTCTTAGGATAATTTTTTTACCTTCTATATTCATTGTTTTGTAATTTTATATTAAAGTATTTGATAAATGAACTAAATTTAACTAATTAATTCAGCAATACCAAAACCTGTTTTTCCGAAATCATTTCCATTATAAAGCATAAAAATTTTGTTGTCACTTTCGAAAATATGTGGATAACACATCATAGTTGAATCCCATGCATTTTCTTCAGATAATTTTATGCCAGCCTGTTTATCGTTTCTGGTCCAATTAATTAAGTCAGAAGAATACGCGTAACCAATTTTATAACCTCTACTAACATTTGTTCTAAAATCAACAGCATACCTATAACAAAAATACATGTGATAGATATTTCCAATTTTTACAACAGTAGGTAAGGCTTGAGATTCTTCCTCAGATAAACTATCAGGTATGATAAATTTACCATTTCTGTCCCAATTTATTCCATCTTTAGATGTAGCGTGGGCAATTTTGTAAATTCTTTCTGGGGGACTTCCTTTTGTATGTTCTACCCATCTTTCGCCAAAAATATACCACATGTGAAATATATTATCAAAAATTTTTACAAATGGATCTGCAACCAAAAAAGGTTCTTTTAAATTTGGCCCCATAACTGGACCATCTCCAATTCTTTGAAATGTTTCACCATTATCTTTGCTCATAGCTAGACCAATTGCCCCATCAACTAAAACAGAGTAGCGTCTATTCCATCCACCTATAAAGCCATAAATTAAATCTTTATTCCTTACAATATTTAACGGAAATATTCCATGTTCATCGTAACACCCAAGATTACCTAGCTTAATTATTTCATGATTTGAAATTTTTAAGATTGTTTTAAAATCTTTAGAGAAATCAACATACATTATAAAGCTTAAGTGCTTGCCATCGGCATCTATTTGTCTGGTTGAAAAATATATTCGCACAAAATCATTAAAAACAAGTGTTTGCGGTGATTGCGCATATAGTGAACAATTGTTATAAAGTGTATGCTCTGATGGGTCAAATATTTTACCTAATTTTTTCCAATTCATAATTTTAATTTATTTTAATTCTCCTACTAATTCAGCAAGTCCAAAACCCTGTTTACCTACTTGGTTTCCTAAGTACATCATAAATATTTTTCCATCTAATTCAAATACATGAGAGTAGCTTATCATTTCTGAATCCCAGCCTTCCTCAGATACGTCTATACCGGATTTTGAATCATTTCGTTCCCAGTTAATTAAATCATCAGAAGATGCATAACCAATTCTATACCCTCTATCCTTATTTCTAAAGTCGAAGCTGTATTTATATGAGAAAAACATATGGTATTTTCCATTTTTAAAAAACACATCTGGGCTTGCTTGGCATTCGTTTTCTTCTAATCTATTTTCAATAATAGTTTTATCTAATTTTTTCCATTCAATACCGTCTTCAGAAATTGCCATTCTAATTTTAAATACTGATTCAGGCTTTGAAATGCCATGAATCCATTTAATACCAGCAACATAAAACATAATCCATTCGTTATTAAATCTTCTAATTTTCGGCCCACTAATAGTCATTGGCTCATTAGGTGAAAATGATAAAATTGGACCTTCACCATATTTTTTAAATGTTAATCCGTCATTATCACTTATTGCATATCCAATTGAGGTATTGTAGGGGACCGATACACATCTTGTCCATCCAGCATAATATGCCCTAATTGTATTTTCATATTTTATAACTGATACTGGATAGGTGCCAAATTCATCAAATGCCCCAAAATCCCCTAATTCTAAAATAGGTTTTGAACTAATTTTTTTAACTTTAAATAAATCATAGCGATCTAATTCAACAAAACCTAATCTACTCAAGTATTGGCCATTTTCATCAGGTTTAGGTCTACAAGCAAAGTATACTCTTATATAATCGTCATATACTAAAACTGAAGGAGCTTGCGCAAATTCTTGCATCCATTCAGGAGTATCGTGGTCTGCGGGATTAAATAATAATCCTTTTTTTTTCCATTTAAAATCATTCATCTTACTTTTATATTAAATCAAATTCAGTATTAATTAATTTTTTTATATTTTCTTTTGATAGAAACATCATTACATCAATAATAGAAAGATAAGGGATAAAATCATTTTCAAATTGAGGATAAATAATTTCATTGGCTTTGATAAATTTTAGTTCAAGACCTTCTTTTTTGAATTCTTCTTTGTTATATAATTCAACACCACCAATTGGATTAATATAGGTTGTTGCATTTTGGTTTTTACAAAGTGCAATAACCTTTTCGGTTGATTTATATTGATGATTAATTGGTATTGTTGAGGAAATTACAAATGAGGTTTTAATGTCTAAAAAATCTTTGGTAAGGTTTAAAGAATTAAAAATAAAATTAAATAGTTGATTGTCATCAAATAATAAAGATTTTTCAATCAATGGAAAAACAGATTCAAAGTAGGGCGCTTTTCTATAACATTCAGTAATTCTATTGAGCATCTTTTTACTTTCATTTTTCCAGTCATCAGAAAGATAACGGTCTTTAACGTCTAAGTAATCAGAATCTTTTTTTAATGGTAAAGTAATATAGGAGTCTGTACCATTTACTAAAATGCGATTTCTGTTGATCCAGCCTTTTTTAGTAAATTGAATATTGTCATAAACAATAAATTCATCAACAGCATTCATTAATTGAAAATATCCTATATAAGGAAATAAATATGGTTGCATGATTGCAATATTCATACTAAAATACAGAGTTTATTATTTTTGAAATACGCTCAACATCTGATGCTGCAATTCCATAATATAATGGTAAACAAAGCACTCTTTTTGATACGTCTTCAGAAATTGGACAAGGATTTGATTGAGTCAGATAAGGTAAATTATTGAGTGATGGAAAAAAATAGCGCCTAGAATTAACTTCATTTTCAAATAGTTTCTTTTTTACAGCTAATAAAGTAGTTTCATCCTTAAATACAACAGGGTAATACGCATAATTATAAGTTGTTCCTTCAGGAATTTTAGGTCTTGAAATATTTGCATTTGACAGTAAGCTAGTGTAAAGCTCTGTTGATGCTTTTCGATTATCAATTAGCTCATCCAACATAGGCAGGTTGCATAAACCCATTGCCGCATGGAACTCAGAATTTTTCCCGTTAATACCTTGCGTAAAATAATCATCTCCAATATGCCCAAACGAATGAAACAATTTAATTTTTTCAAATAATTCGTCATCTTTTGTAGTAACAGACCCACCCTCAACAGTATGAAATAATTTCGTAGCATGAAAGCTACAAGTACTTACATCGCCATAATTTAATAAAGATTGATTTTTATAAATTACTCCAAAACCATGAGCGGCATCATAAATAACTTTTAACTTATATTTTTTTGCAATCAATTCTATTTTTTCAATATTGCATGGAATTCCATATACATGAGTTGCTAATATTGCGGATGTTTTTGGTGTTATTAGCGCTTCTAATTTATCAGCATCAATACAAAATGTGTTAGTATCAATATCGCAAAATACGGGTTTGCAGTTTTCCCATAATATGGAAGTAGTAGTTGCAACATAGGAAAATGGAGTTGTAATTACCTCGCCAGTAATTTCAAGTGCTTTTATCGCTAACTGTATGGCAATGGTTCCATTTGAAACAAATAATAGATTATTAGTTTTGATTTTTTCTCCAATTTCTTTTTCGAGTTTTTGAACTAAAGGGCCTCTATTAGTAAGATGATGATTTTCCCATATACCTTCAATTAAATCAAAGTATTTTTGAAGCTTAGGCAGATATGATTTGGTTACATTTATCATTTACAAGAATTAAAATCAGTTAGAGTTATTTATTTAGTAGATTTTCTCTCAAAAATAAATATTTTATATTGAGATTTCGGGGGATTATTAACCATATCTAGGTCTGGCGCCCATACATAATTTGTATTATTATCGTACATATCTGCAAACCCAATTAAATTGTATTTTTCAGCACTAAATTTATCAAACCATGGAAAAATTAAATTTTTCACTTTGGGGTTAGCCATCCAAGAAATGGGATGAGAATAAAATAC
Source organism: Bacteroidia bacterium (assembly GCA_044353195.1). Lineage (GTDB taxonomy): Bacteria > Bacteroidota > Bacteroidia > B-17B0 > Aurantibacillaceae > UBA4416. Next base: position 5,641 of record JBILCJ010000065.1, read on the forward strand.
TAAATATTTTGGATTAGCTTTTTCAACATCGGCAATAAATTCTTTTTGCCATGATTCTGATTTTTTTACAGGAAATTCGAGTAAGGCGCCAGAGCCAGCAAAACGAGATGGGGATACTTTATTGGTGTAAAAATACATTTGAATTTCAGTTCCAAAAACAACTAATTTATCCTCTGGTGTCATGAGGGTGTTTAGTTTATCTGCAATTACCTTTGATTCTGGAAATGGATTTAATCCATAAACTTGTCTTAATAATTGAAAATTATTTTTATTGAAATAATATTTTTTTAAAGCATTTAAATGTGAATACGAAAACAGAAACAACACAGCTAATATAATGTACTGAGGAGACTTTTGAATGTTAAATTTGTTTTTCATAAGTTCGTGAACAAAATATATAAAAGCGGAAGCACTAATACAAACTGTTGGCACCCATTGTAAAAAGTAGTGACCGTAATAGTGATTACCTGGCATAACTGTTAAAAAACCAAACGAGTAAAAACCAATTACAAAAATCTTTAACCACCATTTTGCTTTAGTGAAAAATATGGTAATTGAACCAAAAAAAGAGAGTACCCATATGAATTTGTAATTTTGATACATGGCATTAAAATTCATACCGAGGTATTCTAATCCCTGTTCAAATGATATAACAGAGGTATATTCTTTTCTAACATCAAAAAACCAATAGTTAAAATCTTCGTATCCACCTCGTTTAAATACAATTAATAAATCTATACCTACTGGTACAAAAATACAAGCAGCAAATAGAAAAGTTGAAATTAATATTTGTTTGTAATTTCTGTCTTTTACAAAAAATTGTCGACCAACTAGCATGATTCCAGCAAAAAAACCAAGGAAGATTGATGTTTGCTTTACCTCAAATGATAAACAAAAAAGCAAACCAGAAACTATGATCCATAAATAGGATTTTTTATCAAAGTATTTCAGTAAACTATAAATCCCACCCAAAGCGAAAAACGCAACTAAATGTTCCGATTGAACAGTAAAACCAGAAATGGACATATTCATTGATAATAATGCCCAAAATAGAGAGGCACCTAAAGCAGTTACATTATTAAATAATTTACGTGATGTAAAATATATTAAGATTGCACTCAATAAATTAATACATATAAACGCAACATGCATTGATTTTAATGTATATCCAAATAGTGCAACAATTAAGGCGTAACAATAAAAAACGCCAGGTAAACGCTGAGAACCTAGATCTTTAAAAGGTATTGCGCCATTTAAGATAGCTTGTCCAGAATAAGAATACGCGCCTTCATCACGCTCAAAAGGAATAGTTAAATAATTTGAACGAATAATAATAATTAATAATAAAATAGAAATTAAACCAAACAAATAATACAATTCAACACCTTTAAAAAAAGAAGGATTTACCTTTTCAGTATTTAGTGAAATGTTTTGATTTTTTGTTTTGGTTGCGTTTTTCATGATATGGTAACAAAGATTATATAATATAGTAATATCATTTTTTTTGATATTTTTCTGAAATCGAAAGTTAGTAAAAATAATAAATTTATCAAATAAATGACTGTTCTTTCGTATTAATTTTCAAATCGGTTTAACCGAGTTCGTGCAATGAATATAGTGTTAAATAGGTAAAATTATTTAATAGTTATTTATAAATCAGCTACTATTATTTTTTAGTTTTTTAAGAATAAAAGAAAGAAATACTTTTAAAAATACGACTGATAATGATTTAAATTTTGAAATTTGTATATTTGCTTTGTGAGATTAAAATTGATTTATAGTATCTTATGTATTTTAGTTTCATTATTAACTAAGTCTCAGATATGTTCTGGCACACTGGGAGCGCCAGTGTTTAATGAAGATTTTGGTGCAGGGTCAGCATTGTATGGCCCAGCTTTACCTACGAGTGTTACTGGTTATACACATTTAAATGGAGTTCCAATCAATGGATCTTACGCTATATCAAATACAGGTGATCCAAGTGGTGTCGGATACGTGCCAGATAATGATCATACTGGAAATCCGAATGGATACATGATGGTTGTAAATGCAGATTATGGTTCAACTGAAGTGTATCGAAAGCAAATTACAGGTTTATGTCCAAATACAACTTATGTTTTTTCAGCATATTTAGCCAACAATAATACACCCGCTTCAGTAATTGCTAATTGTGGTGCTAGTTACATTTTTCCTAATGTAAAATTTAGAGTAGAATTTCCGGCATCAGTTATCCAAGCATCAGTTAACACGGGTAATCTTCCATTAGCTGCAACTGGCAGTACTTTAAACTGGCAGCAATATGGTTTCGTATTTAATACCGTTGCAGGGCAAACCTCAGCTGATATTATCATGTCGAATAATGCTTCTGGCGGATGTGGCAATGATTATGTTGTTGATGATATAACGTTTTCTCCATGTGGCCCTGGTATTAATATTAGCGTTTCCCCTTCAAATACGTTAGTTTGTTCTGGACAATCACTTACTTTATTATCTAATTATACTTCTGGCAGTTATACGGCACCTCAATATCAATGGCAATATAGTAGTAATGGAGGTGTGACATGGACCAATATTGTAGGTGCTAATTCTCCTAATTATCCAATTGCTTCAGCAAGTTCCACAAATGCAGGCATGTATCAATTATTAGCATCAGAAAATGGTAATATTTTAAATTCAAGTTGTAGGATTATTGCTGGACCGGTTTCGTTTTCTGTGGCAAGTTTAACAGTTAATTCTCCATCAATATGTACAGGGCAATCTGCAACATTAATTGCATCTTCGGCAACTAGTTATATTTGGAGTACAGGTTCTACTACCAATTCAACAGTTGTAACTCCTACTTCAACAACAAATTATACAATTAATGCGAATTTTGGGACATGCGCAATTCAAACAATCACAACTGTTTATGTTAGCACTCAGCCAACACTAAGTGTAAATAGTGCGACTATTTGTGCTGGGAGTAGTTTTGTTATTAGTCCTTTGGGTGCTACTAATTATACTTTTTCAGGCGGTAGTGCTACAGTTACTCCAATCTCAACGTCAAGTTACACTGTATATGGCAGTAATGGAGCAAGTTGTAGTAGCTCAATTACATGTAATGTTTCGATAATGCCAATTCCAATGCTTACACTAAATAGTGGAACAATTTGTTCAGGAAATTCATTTACTTTAAATCCATTGGGAGCATCATCATACACTTATTCAAGTTTAACAGCAATAATTAACCCTTCTATTACTTCAACTTTTACAGTTACGGGTGTCAATAGTTTTGGTTGCACAAACACCGCAACCGCAACTGTCTATGTTGTGCAAATTCCAACTTTAACGGTAAACAGTGGGAGTATATGTTTAGGAGAATCTTTTACAATTACTCCAAGTGGCATGAATGCTTATTTTTTATCAAGTTCAAGTAATATTGTTGCTCCAGTTTCTAATGCTTCCTATACTGTTATAGGAACAAATACGGTTGGTTGTATTTCAACACTAACTGTTATCAGCACTGTAATTGTAAATCCATTACCAATAGTTTCAGTAAATAATGGTACCGTTTGTCAAGGAAGCTCATATACGATTTCACCAATAGGTGCATCAAGTTATACATTTTCAAGCATTTCACCGATTGTTTCTCCTATTTCTACAACTAATTATACAATTATTGGTGTTAATTCTAATGGTTGTATAGGAAGTGCAAGTTGTTCTTTAATGGTAATTCCTTCTCCTTCTTTTACTTTAAGTGCTAGTTCTAATACGATTTGTCTTGGATCAACTGTAACTATTACAGCAATTGGAGCTACAAGTTATACTTGGAGTAATGGCTCCTATAGCAACTCTATAACAGTTGCCCCAACATCAGCAACTATTTACACTGTTATAGGAACAAATTCTAGCTCATCGATATTAAATTGTAATGGTGTTCAAACTATAGGCATTAATGTGTTGCCAAAATCTGTTGTATCTATTATTGGAATTGATAGTATCTGTAAAGGTGCATCAACAAATTTATTTGCCGCTGGAGCTTCTAGTTACACTTGGTCTCCAAATACAAATATCTCAAACATATATTTAAATAATGTAATTGTCAATCCATCAACTACCACTGTTTATAGTATTACTAGCAATAATGTTGGATATTGTAATGGATTTTCAACCTATACGGTCAATGTAAAACCAACGCCTATTATTTATGCAGGGCGCGACACATTAATTAACATTGATGAGTCAGTTGTTTTACATGGTACAGGAGATGTTTTAGTTGGTTTTTTATCTGAGAATGGAAATCCTCTTATTTGTAACTTTTGCCCTGATGTTGAGGTTAGTCCAAAGAAAACGACATGTTATATGTTAAAAGGGGAAAATAGTTTTAATTGTATCGCCTATGACGAAGTTTGCGTTACAGTTAAAAAAGACTGGGAAGTATATATCCCAAATGCCTTTACTCCAAATGAAGATGGAGATAATGAATATTTTTTGCCAATCGGTTATGGAATAGTTGATATTAAATTAACAATTTTTGATAGATGGGGAAACCAAATTTTTAAAAGTACTGACGCTCAAAAGGGATGGAATGGAAAATTTGGAGGAAAAATTTGCGAACAAGGCATTTATGTGTATATCGCGGAAATTACAACAATGGCAGGTTTGTTAAAAAACAAAGTGGGGCACGTTTCACTATTAGGAAAATTGAAGTAATATGAATAAAAACACGTTAATTATCATTTTCAGTTTTATAACTTTAAATATGTTCTCTCAATTTTGTTTTGGTTTTTTGTCGGATACAATTTTTTATGAGAATTTTGGGTCTGGTATAAATGTATATGGTCCAAGTTTGCCCTCAGGTACAACAGGATATTTATATCAAACTGGCGTGCCTATCAATGGTTCTTATGTGATTTCAAATACAGGAGACCCAAGTGGA
>JBILCJ010000010.1:0-23605 GCA_044353195.1 Bacteroidia bacterium
TGGTTCGTTAATTTATTTTTTCACCTCTCGTGCAACGGGAGATCCTATAGATAAAATTGGCTATAAGAAAGCGTTGATATTAGGATTATTGATTTCCTCAATTGGTGCATTGTTATTTATTCCAGCCGCTAATTTGTTATCGTACCCATTATTATTAGCAGCGTTATTTGTTATTGGATTAGGTTTTGCCCTTCAGCAAATTGTAGCTAATCCTTTCGTGATTAATTTTGGGGCAAAAGAAACAGGCTCTCACCGATTAAATTTGGCCGGTGGTTTAAATTCATTTGGAACAACGATTGGTCCAGTTATTTTAAGTTATGCACTGTTTGGTAATATTAGTGGACCAGTGGTAGCATCTAACGGTTTGAGTGCTGTTAAAATTCCTGCGCTTATTTTGTTTGGCTTATTTATATTATGTGCCACTATTTTATGGTTTTCTAAATTACCTACCGTTAATTCTTCAGAAAAATTAGATAAAGATTTAGGTGCTTTAAAATACCCGCAGCTCACACTTGGCATGGTTGCTATTTTTGTGTACGTTGGAGTAGAAGTAACCATACAAAGTAATTTAGGCGCACTTTTACAAATGCCCGAAATAAAAGGAATAGACCATACTAAAATTTCTCATTTCATTTCTTTGTACTGGGGAAGTTTAATGATTGGACGCTGGACTGGTGCATTGACTGTTTTTAATTTTAGTAAAACAACCAAATTAATGATGCAAATCATTACTCCATTTTTGGCGTTTGCAGTCATTTATGGAATTAATTATTTAAGAGGAAGTCAAGTAGATGATTACTTGTATTACATTCCTTACATCTGTATCGCATCTGTATTGTTTATTTTTTCTGGAGACAATCCTGCAAGAACGTTATTAGTTCTATCTCTAACAGCTTGTATGATGATGATCATTGGTTTAGTTAGCACTGGTAATTTAGCTTTGTATTCATTTATAAGTGGTGGTTTATTTTGTTCGGTGATGTGGCCTTGTATTTTTGCATTAGCCATTAATGGTTTAGGTAAATATACCAATCAAGGTTCTTCGTTGTTGGTGATGATGATATTAGGTGGCGCAATCATTCCACCTTTGCAAGGCATTTTAGTTGACTTATTAAACCCACAAATTTCGTACATTGTTACCGTATTTTGTTTTGCTTATTTAGCGTGGTATGCCTTTAAGGTTAAATCAATTTTTAAGAAACAAGGCATCGAATTTCAATCTCACACAACAGTTAATCATTAATAAACAATCATGAAAGTTACATTAAATATCAAATTAGTAAATTCAAAATTTAATCAAGCCTATGCCGATAAAGACAATGAAGGCGAAGAAACAGAAGACAATATTAAATATTTATGGGAAGATGAATTTGAAGTAAAAGGAAATGTAAAAAATTTTAGAGTCATCAATAATACAACGTATTTATTAAAAGGCTTGTATGCGAATGATGATGAATTTTGTTTTGAAATTCCCAACATGACTGTGCTCGAGTGCACCATGGAAGATGGCTCTGTTACCTTATTGCCATTTTCAAAAAAAGCAATTAGTAAAACAGATAAAGTAGATTCTAAAGACGGATTGTATTTTAATATTAATTTAAAAAGTATTTACGAAATCATTAATCCAATGCTAGGTGTTTACATTATTAAAGATGATTATCCACAAGAATTATTAGGAGAAATAAATGATGAAGAAGAGTAGTATTTTAAGTGTTGTAGTGATGTTTTTTTTCTTGCAGAATTTTTCTCAAGAAACGGAACGTGTTTTGCCAATTATTCCAAAACCTACAGAATTAATTCTGTTAAAAGGTAATTTCAAATTATCTAGTACTACTCAAATTGTTATACAAAATGAAACGTCTTGTAAAAATGAAGCTGAGTTATTAAATACATATTTGCAAAAACACTATGGATTTAAACTTTCTATAGTTGCCAAACCAAATACAAATCATAATTACATAGAGTTTAAAAATGCTGATTGGCAAGCCAACGCGAAGGAACACTATGAGTTAGATATCAATGAACAAAAAATTTCCATTTTGGCTGTTGCAAATTGTGCAGGTAACTTTTATGCGCTTCAAACATTAATTCAAACACTACCAATTGATTCTAAACAAATTATTTCTATTCCTTGCTTGCACATAAAAGATTCGCCAAGATTTAAATGGCGAGGTATGCATTTAGATGTTTGTCGTCATTTCTTTCCAAAGGATTTTATAAAAAAGTACATTGATTTACTCGCTCTGTATAAAATGAATACGTTTCATTGGCATCTCACAGAAGATCAAGCGTGGCGTATTGAAATAAAAAAGTATCCTAGGTTAACACAAGTAGGTGCTTGGCGAAAAGGTTCTATGCTTGGGTCATATAAAGATCAAAAATTTGATACCATTCCATACGGCGGATTTTATTCACAAGAAGATATTAAAGAGATTGTGGCTTATGCAGAAAAAAAGTACATTACCATTGTTCCTGAAATTGAAATGCCAGGACATTCTGTAGCAGCTATTACTTCCTATCCTTGGTTATCTTGCAGAGGCAAACAAATTGATGTAGAAAGAGGTTGGGGTGTTTTTGAAGATGTATTTTGCACCAAGGATTCTACGTTTACATTTTTAGAGAACGTATTAGATGAAGTGATGGATTTATTTCCAAGTCCATACATTCATATCGGTGGCGACGAATGTCCAAAAACACGATGGAAAACGTGTTCGCAATGTCAGTCTATCATTACAAAAGAACATTTAAAAGACGAACACGAATTGCAAAGCTATTTCATTAAACGCATTGAAAAACATGTGAATGCAAAAGGAAGACAAATTATTGGCTGGGACGAAATTCTAGAAGGAGGTTTAGCACCTAATGCAGCTGTGATGAGTTGGAGAGGCATCGATGGAGGAATTGCTGCGGCGAAACAAAAACATCATGTTGTTATGTCACCTGGAACACATTGCTATTTTGATCATTATCAATCATCGCCAACAGACGAGCCTTTGGCTATTGGTGGATTTACGCCATTAGAAAAAGTGTATGCATTTGAGCCAGTTCCTGCTGAATTATCAAAGGAAGAAGAGTCATATATTTTAGGTGCTCAAGCAAATGTTTGGACTGAATATATATTAAATGAAAAACATGTGGAATACATGGCTATGCCGCGAATGGCTGCATTAGCAGAAGTATTATGGACGCCGAAAGAATTAAAAAATGAAACTAATTTTTTAGAACGATTGCAAAAACATTTTTTACTCTTAGATCAGTTAGATGTAAATTATGCTAAAGCATTATATAATGTGAAGTATACCATTACACCAAATAAAAATACACAACGACTCGAATTAGATTTAAATGCTAATTCATTTTTAGGAAGTGTTTATTATACGTTAGACGGTAGCATGCCAACAATGAATTCACTAAAGTATTTAGCACCCATCGAATTAAAAACGAATACAACGGTTAAAGCTGGGTTATTTAAAAACAATGAATTGAAGGGAAGAGTTAGTTCACGTGAATACAACATCAATAAAGCAACCAATAAATTAGTTACATTTCAAACACCGCCAAGTAAATATTACAACACGGGTGGCGCGTTTACACTTGTAAATAGTGTAGTTGCAACTTTACCTCGTGTCAATGATCAATGGCTTGGTTGGAGTGGCCAGGATATAGAAGCAGTTGTTGATTTAGGAAAAGAAGAAGATATTCAGTTGATACAAATTGGTTTTTTAAATGAAGAATTGAATTGGATTTATTTACCACAGTCGGTTGAATTTTTTATTTCTAATGATGGCATTCAATACTCATCTATTCAGAAACAATTCACGAAAGAATTTAAGGATGAACGTTTTGCTGAGATTTCTTTTATATCCAAAAAAGCTAGGTATGTAAAAATTAAGGCTAAAACATTTGGAAAAATAGAAAGTGGTAAACCTGGCGCTGGTGAAGACGCTTGGTTATTTTGTGATGAAATTATAATCAACTAATATGACTACAGATAGAAGACAATTTTTAAAGGTAACAGCATTTGCTTCATCATTATTTGCTTTTAATAAAACAAAAGCAACTCAGCTTATTGAGACACAAGTAAAGCCACAAGTAAAACCAATTGTTATTTCAACTTGGCGATTTGGAGTAGAAGCCAATGCAGAAGCTTGGACTATTTTATCAAAAAATGGACGAGCATTGGATGCGGTTGAAGCTGGCGTAAAAATTCCGGAAGCGGATCCAAAAGAAAGAAGTGTTGGTTATGGTGGAAGGCCAGACCGAGACGGGCGTGTTACTTTAGATGCTTGTATCATGGATGATTTTTCTAACATCGGGTCAGTTGGTTGTTTGGAGCACATTGTTCATCCTATTTCTGTTGCAAGAGCAGTGATGGAAAAAACTCCCCACACGATGCTGGTTGGTGAGGGCGCATTAGATTTCGCTTTATCACAAGGTTTTAAAAAAGAAAATTTGTTGGTGAAAGAATCTGAGGATGAATGGAAGGAGTGGTTGAAAAAGGCCGAATATAAACCAAAAGCAAATATTGAAAATCACGATACGATTGGAATGATTGCCTTAGATATGAATGGTAATTTATCAGGCGCATGTACAACGAGTGGCATGGCTTTTAAAATGCATGGTCGCATTGGTGATTCTCCAATTATTGGCGCTGGATTATTTGTTGATAATGAAGTGGGAGCAGCCACCGCTACTGGTCATGGCGAAGAAGTGATGCGTATTGTAGGAAGTCACACAGTGGTAGAATTAATGAGACAAGGTTTTTCACCGGAAGAAGCCTGTAAGAAAGCAGTAGAACGAATCATTGTAATTGCTACTAAAAAAAACAAATCACTAAGTGATTTGCAAATTGGATTTATTGCGATTAATAAAAAAGGCGAACATGGTGCTTATTGTTTGCAAAAAGGGTTTAATTATGCCGTGTACTCTCCAGAGATAAATAATAAATTAATTGATGCCAAAAGTTTATTGTAAAACTCTTTTAGAAATTGCCTGCTTCTCTGTTGAATCATGCATAAAGGCTCAAGAGTTTGGTGCTGATCGTATTGAATTTTGTAGTCAATATGCTAAAGGTGGTATTACACCGGATTATGAGGATATTATTCGTGCAAAAAAATTACTCCATATTCCATTGCATGTTATTATTAGACCAAGAGGAGGAAATTTTTTTTATACGCCTGAGGAAATTGAAGTCATGAAAAAAGACATTTTATTTTGTAAAGCTCAAGGTGTTGAAGGCGTTGTATTTGGAGTGTTAAACGAAGACTATACCATTCATGAAACGGTTAACAAACAATTAGTTGACTTGTCAAAACCAATGTCAATTACTTTTCACAGAGCTATTGATGAATGCGTAAATAGTGAGGATGCCTTTAGAAAGATCATTGATTTAGGGTTCACAAGAGTTTTAACATCAGGCAACAAATCAAAAGCTATTGAAGGACTTAATCAATTAAAAATGTTACAAAATAAATTTGGTAACGAAATCATTATCCTACCTGGGGGTGGCATCCGAAGTTCAAACATTGAAGAAATAATTTTGGGAACAAACTGTAAAGAATATCATTCAGCTGCCATTGTGGATGAAACAGAGCAGATTAACATTTCAGAATTAATAAGTATAAAAACAAAGATGACTGCATAATGAATAGATATTTAATTTATTTTTTCCTGGTGTGTTTTGAATTGGCGTTGAGTCAAAGCAGTCAAATTGATACTCGTATATCTTGGCAGTTTCGAAAAGTAGGAACTACAGAGCTTTTTCCTGCCTCTGTTCCAGGCACAGTCCACACAGACTTATTTGCTAATCATTTAATTAAAGATCCTTTTTTTTCGGATAACGCAAAAAATTTACAGTGGATTGAACAAGAAGACTGGGAATACATAGGACAGTTTGATTGTGATGAATTACTTTTAAAGAACGAACACATTGAATTAAAATTTGAAGGTTTAGATACTTATGCAACAATTTTTTTGAATGGGAAACAAATTTTAGAATGCAACAATATGTTTCGTTATTGGAATAAAGATGTGAAGCAATTTTTGAAAACAGGAAACAATACCTTGCAAATTATTTTTGAATCCGCTGTCAAAAAAGGGAAAGCTGAAGCAAACAAACTGAAGTATACTTTGCCTGGTGATGAAAAGGTGTTTACTCGAAAAGCCCAGTATCAATATGGGTGGGATTTTAGTCCACGCTTTGTAACGTCCGGAATTTATAAACCAATACGTATGATTGCATGGAATGATTTTAAAATGGAATCGATGCATCACATCATCACCGAATTAAATAAGTCTAAAGCGGTAGTTAAATTTATTTCAGAATTTATTTCAGATAGAGATACTTCCTTTGTCATTAGTATGAATGCTAGTTGTTCCATTGCAGAATTTAAGAAGTCTGTTTTAACACAAAATAAATCGTTGCAATTACATAAGGGATTTAATAAAGACACATTTACCTATCAGATTAACAATCCTGAACTCTGGTATACTAATGGCTTAGGAAAGCAACCAATCTATCATTTTCAGTTTAGTAGTATTGAAAAAACAAAATCAGTTCTATTTCATCACATGGAAATTGGTTTAAGAACTATTGAATTAGTGCGAAATAAAGATATAATGGGCGAACAATTTTATTTTAAAGTAAATGGAAGTCCTGTGTTTATGAAAGGAGCTAATTATGTGCCACAAGATAATTTTATAACGAGAGTCAATTCGGAGAAACAAAACAGATTAATTGAACGGGCTAAGCAATCAAACATGAATATGATTCGTGTATGGGGAGGAGGTCTTTATCCTGATGATGAATTTTTTGAGGCTTGTGATAAAAATGGAATATTAGTTTGGCAAGATTTCATGTTTGCTTGTGCTATGTATCCTGGCGATTCAGCATTTATTGAAAATGTGAAAGAAGAAGTTTCTCAACAAATTTGTCGAATACGTCATCATCCTTCTCTAGCATTGTGGTGCGGAAACAATGAAGTTGACGAAGGTTGGAAAAATTGGGGCTGGCAAAAACAATACAACTATTCTAAGTCAGATTCAACTCAAATTTGGAATGATTATGTAAACTTATTTCAAAACGAAATACCGCGGTTAGTCAAACAATTACATCCTACTTCTGCCACATCGACGATGCCTTATCATTCTTCCTCACCGTTCATTGGATGGGGGAGAAGCGAAAGCATGAAGCAAGGAGATGCACATTATTGGGGAGTTTGGTGGGGAATGCAGCCTTTTGAAGTGTATCAAAAAAAGGTTGGTCGTTTCATGAGCGAATATGGTTTTCAAGCATTACCAATGATGAGCACATTAAAACAGATTTCTGACTCATCCGTTTTAAATTTGAATTCACTATCAATTAAGTCTCATCAAAAACATCCAACAGGTTTTGAAACGATTGATACCTATATGAAAAGGTCTTATCCTATTCCTGAAGATTTTAAAAAGTATGTCTACGTTTCTCAATTGCTACAACGAGATGGACTAAAAATGGCTATTGAAGCGCATCGAAAAGCAATGCCTTATTGTATGGGAACTTTGTATTGGCAGTTAAATGATTGTTGGCCTGGCATCTCATGGAGTACAATTGATTTTAATGATCAACCAAAGGCGGCCTATTTTGAAACGAAAAAACTTTATAAAGACGTTTTAATTTCTGTGAGTGAAGTTGAAGATAAATTTCAAATATACATTGTATCTGATAAAACATCGAATTGTAAAGCATTAATGACCGTTGCAGTGAAAGATTTTTCCGGGAAAATTATATTCCAAAAAATAGAAAAAGTTGACATAAAAAAAATGAGTAGTACCGTTTATTTTAGTTTGTTAGATACTGATCTAAAAAAATGCCCTAAAAATGAAAGCTACATAAGTGTTGAATTGAAAGATAGTTTTGGAGACATACTAGCAAGCGCAACATATTGCTTTGTTAAGCCTAACGAATTAAAATTAACAGATCCGCAGTTAAAAATAGAATTAGCAAAAGATAAATCCTCCATCCAAATAACAAGTAAGTCTTTTGTTAAAGATTTATTTTTATTTTCAAATGACACCAATTTTGTACCAGAGAATAACTTTGTAGATGTTGAACCAAATGTGTCACTTAAGATTAAATTGAATTTAGGATTAAAGTTTTTACCTCAAATTGATCATTTTTCTTTGTTTGATTTAAAACATTAAACAAATTATTTTACTAATTTCATTATTGTCATTTTAATTTTCAATAATGCGAGTAATTTTATATTTCATTTTTTCTTATACTTTATGTTTTAGCTTAAAGGTTGTTTCACAAACGCATCCATCGGTTTTCGTAAATCCTTTTATAGGAACAGGTGGTGCTGGACATACATTTCCTGGCCCAGTTTTGCCATTTGGTATGGTTCAATTAAGTCCAGACACACGCATTGATGGCAGTTGGGAAGGCTGTTCTGGGTATCATTATTCCGATTCAGTTATATATGGATTTTCTCATACCCATTTAAGTGGAACCGGCGTTAGTGATTATGGCGATATATTACTTATGCCAACAACAGGTAAACCTTCGATGTTAAATTCAGATTATAAATCGAAATTTTCACATAAAAAAGAACATGCTAAAGCAGGTTATTATCAAGTTGAATTATTGGACGATACGATTAATGCAGAGTTGACAACAACTGAGCGCGTAGGTGTTCATCGTTATACGTTTCCGAAAACTAAAAAAGCAAATATTGTTATTGATTTACTTCACAGAGACCAAACACTTCACAGTGATTTGAAAATTATGGATAGCGTTACTTTAGTTGGATATAGAGTAAGTAATGCTTGGGCAACAGAGCAACATATTTATTTTGTAGTAAAATTTAGCAAGCCATTTATAAATAGTAGTGTTGTGAAAACTTCATCAACGCATTCAATTACTAATGGAGGCTTTTTTCAGTTTGATGCTTCAAATGGTGAGCCTATCATTGTGAAGGTTGCGATATCCCAAACAAGTATTGACGGGGCTGAGAAAAATTTAAATGCTGAAGCAACTCATTTTGATTTTGATTCGTATAAAAATAGAGCAATTTCTATTTGGGATAAACAGCTATCAAAAATAGAAGTATCAACTCCTGACAAAGAAAAATTAGAAACATTTTATTCGGCTTTGTATCATTGCATGATCCACCCATCTATGGCAGGTGATGTTGATGGAAACTACCGAGGCAGAGATCAAAAAATACATCAAGCACAAAATTTTGTTCCGTATACTGTGTTTTCTTTGTGGGATACTTTTCGCGCCTTGCATCCACTCTTTACTATTATTGAGAAAAAACGAACGATGGATTTTATTCACACGTTTTTAAATCAATACAATGAAGGTGGAAGACTGCCGATGTGGGAGCTTTCTGCTAATGAAACAAATTGTATGATCGGATTTCACAGTGCTTCGGTAATTACTGATGCCTGGATGAAAAATATGATTCATTCAGATTCATTGGGTATGTATAAAGCATTAGTTTCTGCCTCTAATTATAACAAATTAGGATACCCTGCTTTTAATCAACAAAATTATTTGCAGTTAGAAGATGAGTCTGAGAGTGTTTCTAAAACCTTAGAATATGCTTATGATAATTGGTGCGTTGCTCAAGTAGCAAAAAAAATGAATAATAAGTCTGACTTCGATTTATTTATGAAACGCGCACAAGGATATAAAAATCTATTTAATCAACAGTCAGGATTTTTTCAACCTAAAAAAAATGGAAATTGGTTAGCAGATTTTAATCCTAAGGAAGTTAATAATCATTACACAGAAGCAAATGGATGGCAATATAATTTTTTTGTTCCACATGATTTAGACGGATTTATAAATATTATGGGCGGACATAAAAACATGGAAACCAAGTTAGACGAATTATTTAACACGTCATCTGATTTAAATGGACGAACACAAGCTGACATTACTGGATTAATAGGGCAATACGCACATGGAAATGAACCAAGTCACCACATGGCTTTTCTATATAATTACGTGGGTAGGCCATATAAGACACAAGAGATAACACATAAAATTTTAAATGAATTTTATAAAAATACACCAGATGGATTAATTGGAAATGAAGATTGTGGCCAAATGAGTGCTTGGTATGTGTTGACTTCAATGGGTTTTTATCAAGTATGTCCGGGCTATCCAGAATTTACAATTACCACGCCATTGTTTGAATCTATAAAAATCAATCTAGAGAATCATAAGAGTGTTGATATTAGAACATCTGGATTTAAGTCTGGTCTTAAATATGTTCGAGTATTTTCTCTCAATGGAAAAAGAAAGGATAACAATTCGTTTTTATACAGCGATATTGAGCAGGGGGCAGTTTTAAATTATGATTTGCAACCGACGAAGCCAATGACTAAAAGTTCTAATTATAAACCATCTACATTACCGCATACTAAAATCAATTCAGCTGAAATAGTGATAGCACCTTATTTTAATAGTTTCGGTCAACATAAAAATACCTCTGATAGCATATCTATTTATGGTTATAACAAAGATGCGATTATTTATTACACTTTAAATGGAGATGAGCCAACACAACATGCTATTCGTTATCATAAACCATTTCTTTTGAAGGATGCATCTATAGTTAAAGCGAAAGCTTATACAGTAATGGATAGTAGTTCAACTTCAAAAACTAGTATTTATAAAAAACCGAATGATTGGAAAATCAAGTTGTTTTGTAAATATAATAAGCAGTATAGTGCTGGCTCAGATGAAGGCATAATTGATGGAGTTAAAGGATCTTTAAATTGGAGAGCTGGAGACTGGCAGGGATATCAAAGTCAAGATTTTGAAGCCATCATAGACCTTGGAAAAAAACAAAGTATACAATCTATTTCATCACATTATTTGCAAGACACTCGTTCATGGATTTTGTTTCCAACGGAAGTAGATTACTATATTTCTGATAATGGTTTAGATTTTAATTTTTACGGACATTGCGCAAATACTATTCTTGCTGATGATTATGAAGTTCAAGTAAAGCCTTTTTTAAGTATTAATTCAACATTACCTAGTGCTCAGTATATTAAAATTAAAGCAAAAAACTATGGAAAATTACCTGACTGGCATCAAGGGAAAGGAGAAGATGCCTTTATATTTATTGATGAAATCGAAATCAAATGAAACAATTAATCTTTGTAATTACTTTTTGCCCCTTGTTTTTTTTGGCTCAACCAAGAGCAGGAGTATGGCGTGGTGTTTTAAAAATTAACGCTGAAGAGAACATGGAGATTCCATTTAATTTTGAAGTAAGCTCATTCAACACAATTAAACAAATAGTTGTGCACAACGCACAAGAACAGATTTTGGTTGATGAAATTACCTTCACAAAAGATTCTTTAAATTTTAAAATGCCTGTTTTTGATACAGAATTTAAAACACAAATGATTGGCGATTCAATATTATCAGGCTTGTGGATTAATCACAATCGCACTGAAAATAATAAAATGACTTTTGAGGCGCATTTTGGAAATTATGATCGGTTTAGTTTTTCAACGATGGGTACAATAAATCCTTTTTACAATGGAAAATGGGAGGTTACATTTAGTTCTGAAAGTAAAGATAGCTGCAAAGCCATAGCACTTTTTGAACAATCAAAACAAAGTAACTCGATATCTGGTACATTTTTAACTGAGACTGGAGATTATCGTTTTTTGGAAGGTACCGTTCATAATAACCAACTATATTTAAGTTCGTTTGATGGCTCTCATGCTTATTTATTTATAGGGAATCATGATGACGCCCAGATTAAAGACGGTTTTTTTTATTCTGGTAATCATTGGAAAGAACCATGGAAAGCTAAACGCAATGATCAATTTGCTTTAGCAAATCCTGAAAACTTAACACACGCCGTTTCTTTGAATGATGAAGTTGATTTTAGTTTTAGTAACAGTAAAAAAAATATAATTTCGTTAAAAGACAAACGGTATAAGAACAAACCCATGGTTATTCAAATTATGGGTACTTGGTGTCCCAATTGCATGGATGAAACAGAGTACTTAACAAGTATTTATGATAGCTATAATAAAAGAGGATTAGAGTTTATTTCTATTAACTATGAACGAACAACAGATTTCGAAAAAGCTAAATATAATGTACAGCGTTTAAAGAAAAAATTTAATGTGAAGTATGAGATTTTAATATCTGGAGTTTCCGGTAAAGAAGAAGCCTCAAAAAGCTTACCGTTTTTAAATAAAATAACTGCATTTCCAACAACTATTATTTTGGATAAATCACATCATGTAAAGTTTATTTATACCGGTTTTTCAGGCCCAGCAACAGGATTGGAGTATGAAGTATTTAAGAAAAAATTTGAAGGTGTTTTAACTCAATTAACGAAATAAGTTACCTTGGATATTCAATGCGCACATGATAGATATTCATTAACCTCTTTTTAAATATTTTTTTAATTTGATTTATGTCTCTAAATGTGATGTCAGAATTTATAAATTGATTTTCTGTAATTTGATGATCAATAATTCTATCTACTAATTCATCAATACCAACAGCATCGTATTTTTTTAAACTTCTTGAAGAAGCTTCAACACTGTCAGCCATCATCAGGATAGCTGTTTCTTTACTGAATGGAATCGGTCCAGGGTAACGAAATAAATCTTCATTAATGAGTTGTCCTTCGTGTTCTTTTTTGTAATTGTGAAGAAAGAATCGCGTTGTGGTTGTGCCATGGTGCGTTCTAATAAAATCAATGATGGCTTCAGGTAATTTATTTTCTTTTGCAATTTCAACCCCACTAATTACATGATTGATGATAATTTTAGCACTTTCTTCAGAGGTCAAATCTTCATGTGGACTAACTTCCCCTACTTGATTTTCAGTAAAAAACCTCGCGTTATTTATTTTTCCAATATCGTGATACATGGCTCCTGTTCTAACAAGCAAAGCATTTCCGCCAATTTTATAACAAGCTTCTTCTGCTAAATTAGCAACTTGTAGAGAATGTTGAAATGTTCCAGGTATTTTTTGAGAGAGCTGTCTTAATAATGGATTATTTAAATCGCATAATTCTAACAGTGTGAAGTCAGAAATAAAACCAAATATTTTTTCAAATAAATAAATGAGTGGAAATGCAAACAGTACCCCTAAACTACTAATCATAAATGGATAATAGTTTGTAATAGATTCTAACTGATGAGCCGATTGATTGATTAAGTGATAGGCAATAAAAGCAATTATGTAAAACAGACAGGTAAGTAATGATGAAACTAATAGTTTAGATCTTTTACCCATATCGGCCACGCTAAAAATAGTGCCTATGCCTGCTATGAGTTGGATAAATACAAACTCAAATTTATCTGAAGTGAAAAATGAACAAAGTAAAACTATATTTAAAAAATGAAATAAAGCTGTTCTACTATCAAAAAAACCACGGATTAAAATAGGAAATAAACACAATGGTACAGCGAATAAATAGTGCTGATTGTATTGACTTACAATACTACTTAGTAAGACTACAAAAACAATCATAAGTAAAATAAAAGTAACATGTGTATTTAAACTAAAGATTGTTTTTCTGAAAAAAGCTAAAAACAACATCATGAGGCCTAATATGAGTGTACTCGTTAAAAGTTTTCCAATCAATGAAGATATTGAATAGGAATTTGATGTCATGTCAAGTTCTAATTTGTAGTTTCTTAAAACATCAAATTGGTATTCGTTTATAATATCATTTTTATAGAGTAAAACAGTCCCTTTCCTAATTTTGTTATTGTAGATATTTTGTTGTTCTTTTTCAATTGAAGATATCTCACTATTTAGTTGCGAATTAAATTCAATATTCGAAGGCATAAAAGAAATTATTTTTTCAATCTCTCCTCCAATGTTAGAATTGTTTGATATAAGTCTTGTTATTTTCTCTGAATCAACGATTGATAATGTTGGATAAAGTTTAGCTTCGTTGTTAAAAACAATATATATAGAGTCATAACTTAAGAGAGGTGTTTTATCTGCTAAGTAATAACCATATTTATAGATACTATCAATAACTCCTTTTGATTTTTTTTGGATCAATCCAACTGTATCTACTTCTTTAAATAAATGATTGGTATTTATTTTTTTTTCAGAATAATATATAGGTTCGTTTTCATTTCTTATAGTATTTAACTGGACTTCGGAGTTTTTTTTCCTGACTAAAAAATCTATGTTTGAAATTAAATTTTCACTTTTCCAAACATCACCAATTTTTAAAAATTTAAAGGATTGATTTGAATCTGTAGGTAATAGCAGAGTGCAAATGAAAACAGAAAAAACAAACACAATACCTTTATACCATAAAGCATGCTTGTCTCTTATTCTTGTGAAAATAGAATTCATATTACAAAATAACGTTTTATTTTACACACTTGGTAAAGTGCATGAAGGGATTATGAACACCATTTTTTTAATTTATTATTTTAAAATAGTAACATGTCCAACGTGTGATTCCTTTAGAGCTGTTTCTAGATTTTTAAATTCGCACTTCCAAACATATACATCAAGCGAACACTCTTTTCCTTTAAAAGTTCCGTCCCAGCCAGCTTCAGTGTCGTTTGTTTTGTATATTAGTTGCCCCCAACGATTAAAAATCATAAATGAATATTCGCTAGCACCAATTACTTTTGGTTTAAATAAATCATTTATGCCATCTGTATTTCCAGGTGTAAATGTATTGGGAATCCAAAAACGAAATTCCGGAAGTATTCTAATTAATAAATTAACGGAGTTTTCGCAACCAAAATTATTTGTGACTGTTTGAATGACATTAAAATCCCCCCAATTACTGTAAGTATGATTTGGATTTATTAAGTTCGAACTATTTCCATCTGCAAAGTTGTAATACCACGACACGATTGATGGGTCTGAAGTTGTATTTGTAAATGCAATATCAGGATTGAATATTGTTGTAAGTGTTGGTGTTGCTATGAAGCCTGCGATAGGACTTGGCGATACAGTTATACTGTTTACAGAAGAAACCTGACTGGTATCAATGCAATTTTGGGTTGTTATTAATGTTAAAGAAACACTGTATACACCTGAAGGAGAAAAAGTATGAGTAGGATTTTGTAAAGTTGAAGTTGTACCGTCACTAAAAAGCCATGTAAAATTCATGCTTGAAGATGCAGTACTCGTATTTGGAAAGGTAATTGTTAATGGGTCACAGCCGTTAGCAATAAACGAACCGATGCCTGCTTGTGGATTTTGATACACATTTAAAGTATTTGTTGTTGTGGCAATACAGCCATTTTCTGAAACCGTAAAGTTAACAGAATAAGTTCCTGGAGCATTAAAGGTAACATTATTTACTGTTAGGGTAGTTGCAGAAGATGGTGTAGCGTTTGTCCCAAAATTCCATGCAAAAGTACCAGATCCCTGAAAGGCTCCTCCACCAATAAAATTAAATGAATTACCGAGAAAACATTGACTTGTTGGCGTTAAAAAACTTGGTGATAAGAGTGGATTTATAATAAAGACTTCGGTAGTTGTATCAGAACATGGAGTGCCAGGATTGGCAATTAACGTGACAGTATATGTGCCTTGATTATTAAATGTGTAAGTTGGATTAAATGCTGTGGACGTATCTGTTGTTGTTAATGGATCACCAAAGTCCCATAAATAAGTCGTTCCATTATAACTATTGTTTGCATAACTAATAGTAAATCCATTACAAAATCCACTGACTCCAGGTGTTGTTGAAACTTGTGAAACGATATCAGCAACAACTACGGAGGGACAATTAATAACATTAAATTGAAAATCACGGTGATGAGTTCCAATCAAGACACCCGCTCTGTATTCGCTTACGCATACACCAACTACCCATTGGCCTAACATATTAGGTACACCATTCAAAAATCCAGATGTATTATTTATATTGATTGCAGGACTAGATGATAATGGGTAACTAGAAGAATAGGGTGGCAAAAATGGTACAGATAAATAAGGAGGAGGAGGAGCAACAGAAGGGCAAACAAGCGGAGGACTTACACAAGCGCCGCCAAATCCAACTGCAGGAGGCGGACTACTTATTATTGCACAGCAGGGATCCAATCCATTAAATGGAGTACATAAAGAATAAACCAATGAATCGCCATCAGGGTCTGTTGCAATATGATTAAAGGAAATAGGAATGTTAGCGCAAATGTAAATGGGAGGTCGGTTACTAAAACGAGGACTGCTATTATTTGCAACTACCTCCGAACCAGGTATGTGCTCATAATAAGTTGTCCCAATTGTGCCTGGATTTATTAAATTTAAAATTGTACTATTTCGACAGCAACGTTGATATACAATATAGTATCCACCTACTATTGGCGGTAAATTAACCATGCCTTCATAGATACCTTCTTCTGCGCAGGCCACTCCTGAAGAACTTGGAGCACAGGGGCTGTTATTACTTGGCGGAACATTTGTACTTGAAAGTAATGGTAAATTTAAAGTAGTTATAACATTATTATTGGCATCATAAATAGTAATAAAAGCTGGGTTATCAAGAGGAGGAATTCCATTGATACAATCTCTATAAACTTTCATGTGAATCTTGTAATTATTCCCACTGAGTTTATCATAATAAATTTCACCACCAACGATATGTGTTGCAGACCCAACTTTACAAATGAGGATTAAAAAAAATAGGATATGTAACCTAAAACGTTTAATGGTAATTAATTTTTAAAGAGTTGAAAAAATCCATTTAATTTTCTTCCGTCTGAAACATTTAAAATATAAAAGTAAGTTCCACTTGTTTCATCAGGTTTCCAATCATTTTTATAATCATCATTACTATATATTTTATGCCCCCATCGATTAAAAACCATTAAAGATGAACCAGGAAAATTAAGTATTCCATTTATTTTAAAATAATCATTAATATTATCACCATTTGCTGTTACAACATTTGGTATAGTAATGTTACAATCTATAGCATCAATGATGATACTGATTGTATTTGTATTATTACATTGATCGGTAACAGAAATGGAATAGGTATTACTAGAAGGAATGAGTGTTTGTGTAAAATAATAAGTGGTACTGTTTGTATCATAAGGTGTGATGCCTGTAGGTGGAATACTCCAATTGATAGTGTAATTTGGTTTTCCGCCAGTGATATTTAATGTTATTTTTTTAATAGAATCTAAACAGAAACTGTTAAATGGATTAGCACTCAATAGTGGCAGGGTTGAAGGTGTTACATTAATTACTTTAGTAATGTATTTATTACAAATATCATTAACTTGAATGGTGTAGGTACTAGGTGAAGTTATCACTCCAATATTAAAGTTAGACGTAAATGTTGGGGGATTTGTCCAGGTAAAAGTATAAGTAGAAAATCCAAAACTTGCATTTGCATTTAATATAGTTGATGCTCCATTACATACTATGGTGTCTTTTGCGCCAATCACAATTGGTTTATAATCGTTAATATAAAATTTAAATTTAACTGACGTGCTAATTGCACATGAGGATAACGATGTGGTATAACTCGTAAGCGTGAAAACAATGGTATCTGTTGTTTCAGTTATATTATCTTGCAATGCCTTTAAATTACATATTTTTAGGGTGTCTTGGCCAATGGCAAAATTTAATTGAGTAGGCCATGTGAAGCTTGGGTTACCAATTTGAATATAATCTGAATTTAAAATAGCGTTACCACTAACTTGAAGTTTAAATGAATCTTTTTGCGCAGTATTCGATGTTCTAATAAAGTAGACACAATTACTATTACAATCTTCAACCATCACACTATCCGTAAAGCTTGCGTTTGAGTTTGATGAAGAAACAGAGATAGGAGGAGCACTGCTAAAAGATCCCGCTTCTAAAAATACACCAGAATCAAATACGTTATCAGAGGCATCAGCTATGGCTATTTTTATGTGATAGGTTTCACCACAAATAACTTTATGTTTGGCTGTAAGTACGGTTGTTAATCCATCATATACACAATCGATTGTTCCACTGATATTATCTCTGTAGTATGCACAATTTACGCAAGGTCCGGTTGATACCCCCATTGAATTACCATTATTAACGGTGTTAATAGTAATTGGGATCGTTGTTCCTGGAACTAATGCGATATTTGTTGCTGCTAATGGAGTTGAAACGCCACTGAGTATAAAAGCAAAGGCATCATTTATTGAGTTGACATAATCGTTATATTCTTCTGAACCAAAAACGTATCTGAATTTTACGGTATCAGATTGTGGAATAAAATCAAATTCAAGAACTGCAGCATCATTTGTGCCAATACCTGAAAGGGCTGTTAAACTGGCATCGCCTGGCTGATTTTGATCAACACTTTGAAATAAAGAACTAGGTCCTGCTGGGCCTAACTCTCCTGCTATAGTTCCGTTTGATCCACAAGTTAAATAAACTCCTTTCTTAAGGCCTAAATTTGTTGATGTTGGTGCTGTAAAACTAGCAATCATTCTGGGTAATCCCGTATACGTAATCCCGCTTGCGCTGACTCCAGGCCCAAGTAAAACATTGGTTACATACTGTGCAACACTTAATGTAGAAGTTGTAATTTGCCCTTTAGACATTAGGCTAAGCGTGATAGCTAAAATAATAAGTAATTGCTTGATGTTTTTCATGCCAAAAATCTCCTTTTATGCAGTTTAAACAAATTTAGCTTATTAAATCTATTTTTTCAATTTTTTAATACATTCAAAATGAACCTTAAATAAATATCCTAAATTAGCACCCATTAAAATTAACATGATATGGAACACACTCAAATAACAACGTACATTAAGTCAAATAAAGAAAGATTCTTAAATGAACTTTTAGATTTATTAAAAATACCTTCAATTAGTGCTAAGCCCGAGCATAAGTCGGATATGGACAAGACAGCTGAAGCTGTGAAACAACGATTAATCGAGGCCGGCGCTGATAAAGTTGAGATTTGTCAAACAAAAGGATATCCTGTTGTTTATGGTGAAAAAATGATTGATGCATCTAAACCAACTGTGGTTGTTTATGGTCATTACGATGTGCAGCCAGCTGATCCCTTGAATTTATGGGATTCGCCTCCTTTTGAACCAGTCATCAAAAAAACAGACATTCATCCCGAAGGTGCTATTTTTGCTCGTGGAAGTTGCGACGATAAAGGTCAAATGTATATGCATGTAAAGGCATTTGAAACCATGATGAAAACAAATACTTTACCTTGTAATGTTAAATTTATGATCGAAGGCGAAGAAGAAGTTGGTTCAACAAATTTAGGTCCTTGGATCATTGCCAATAAAGAAAGATTAAAAGGCGATATTATTTTAATTTCTGATACATCAATTATTGCAAACGATATTCCAAGTATTGATTCTGGATTAAGAGGTTTAGCTTATATGGAGGTTGAAGTTACTGGGCCTAACAGAGATTTACATAGCGGTGTTTATGGAGGAGCTGTTGCTAATCCAATTAATATTTTATGTAAAATGATTGCCGCTTGTCATGATGAAAATAATCACATTACCATCCCTGCATTTTATGATGATGTTTTAGATTATAGCGATGAAGATCGCGCTGAAATGGCCAAAGCACCATTTGATTTAACAGAATTTAAAAAAGATTTGGCAATTGATGAAGAGAGAGGTGAAAAGGGATATTCAACAAATGAACGAACTGGTATTCGTCCAACATTAGATGTAAATGGCATTTGGGGAGGTTATACAGGTGATGGCGCAAAAACTGTTTTGCCATCAAAAGCATTTGCGAAAATATCTATGCGCTTAGTACCGAATCAAAATTCACACAACATTAGTGAAATTTTTACACAGTTTTTTGAAAGCATCGCGCCAAAATCTGTTACAGTAAAAGTGACTGCTCATCATGGTGGCGAGCCAGTATTAGTGCCTACTAATTCAAAAGGATATTTAGCGGCGAGTAAAGCCATGGAAGAAACATATGGAAAAAAACCAGTGCCAACTCGCAGCGGAGGAAGTATACCAATTGTTGCTTTATTTAAAAAAGAGCTGGGCTTGGATAGTATATTATTTGGCTTCGGTTTAGACAGTGATGGATTACATTCTCCTAATGAACATTATGGTTTGTTTAACTATTACAAAGGCATCGAAACGATTCCATTATTTTACAAATACTTCACAGAGAAATAATTAAGTAGTTGATTAATTCTAAAAGAACAATTTCTATTATTGGTGGTGGGGCTTCTGCCTTGATGTTTGCATGTTCCATCGATACTAGCAAGTATGATGTAACTTTGTTTGAAAAAAACAAAACACTTGGAAGGAAATTTTTAGTTGCGGGAGACGGAGGATTAAACGTAACGCATTCTGAAAGTAGTGCGCAGTTATCAAACCGTTATGTTCCCAAAGATTTTATATTACCTGCTTTAGAACAATTTTCTAATCGTGATTTTATCAATTGGCTAAATAGTATTGGTGTGGAAACGTTTGTTGGAACAAGTAAACGTGTTTTCCCAAAAAAAGGGATGAAGCCAATAGACGTTTTATCATTAATTATTGATAAAATAAAACAAAACAACGTAGAAATAAAAACAGAATTCACATGGAAAGGTTTTGAAGGCCATGATTTGATTTTCGAGAACGAAAACCAAAAACGCATTGTAAAATCAGATATAACGGTATATGCTTTGGGGGGTAAAAGTTGGAAAATTACCGGTAGTGCAGGT
This sequence comes from Bacteroidia bacterium, assembly GCA_044353195.1. Taxonomy (GTDB): domain Bacteria; phylum Bacteroidota; class Bacteroidia; order B-17B0; family Aurantibacillaceae; genus UBA4416. The sequence continues at coordinate 20,661 of JBILCJ010000010.1, forward strand.
GATTGGCTTCATTTTTTTTCTGAGAAAGGAATTTTAATTAACTCATTTTACCCTTCCAATTGTGCTTACAAAATAAATTGGCCAGAATCGATAGTAAAACAAATATCTGGCAAGCCATTAAAAAACTGTGTATTTACTTGCGATGATAAATCTATTAAAGGAGAAGTTGTACTTACAGAATTTGGAATAGAAGGTAGTGGCGTATACCCTCTTAGTCCGCAAATTAGAAAACAAATTATAGAAAATAAACAAGCAACTATTTTTATTGATTTTAAAGCTGATTTAAGTAAGGAAGAATTAATAACACGATTTACTGATCATAGTAATTTTTCCATCAAAGACATTTTAGAAAAAAAAATAAAATTGTCTCAAGTTCAAATTTCCCTTATAAAAAGTATAACAACAAAAGAGGACTATTTAAATTCGGAAGTTTTGAGTCAGTTAATCAAAACATTTCCATTAGAGTTGGTTGATTTTTCAGACATTGACGAAGCGATATCAACGGTTGGGGGTATTTCTTTAGATGAAGTTAGCACAACTTTTGAATTACATAAATTACGTCATCATTATTGTATTGGCGAAATGCTCGATTTTGATGCGCCAACGGGAGGCTATTTATTACAATCTAGTTTTAGCATGGGCAATTTTGTTGCAACTAAATTAAATGAGTTGAATCAGTAATTAAGTCGCAATCGAATAATTGAGAAAAATGTTTTTTTAATTTTTGTTTTACTTCATTTAAATCAACATCATGGCCTAATTCTTTATTAAGACTGGTCACCGCTTTATCTTGTATGCCACAAGGTATGATATTTTTAAAGTAATCTAAATTTGAATTTACGTTAAATCCCCAACCATGCATTGTTACCCAACGACTGCAACGAACGCCCATGGCACAGATTTTACGAGCTTTAAAAACATTTTCTTCATCTAACCAAACACCAGTTTCACCTTTACTTCTTCCTGCTTTTATTCCGTATTCATCTAAGGTTAGAATAATCGTCTCTTCTAGTAAGCGCAAGTATTTATGGATGTCGGTAAAAAAATAATCTAAATCTAAAATGGGATAACCAACTAATTGTCCAGGACCATGATATGTAATATCTCCACCTCTATTTATTTTGTAATAGGTTGCCTTTTTTTCTTCTAATTGAGTTTCATTTATTAATAAATGAGAACTGTCACCACTTTTGCCAAGGGTGTAAACATTAGGATGTTCAACAAATAGCAAGTGGTTTTTTGTTGGTAGTTGTAAATGTGTTTCTGTATTTCGGTTCGCGATTTTTAATGCTACCGTTTCGTTGAAAAGTGTTTCTTGATAATCCCAACATTCCTTATAATCCATAAGGTTGAGATCTTTAAATAAAACATTTGGTTTCACGTTTAGTTAAACTTTAGCTAACTCATTTTTTAGGTTGGTAATGACGTCAACTTCAATAGGATCAACTCCTCTTAAATCAGCAACGTCACAAGAAATCCAATCGCCAATATGAATTAAGTATAAATATTGTTCTAGTTTAGAATTTCCTTTCGCTATAATATCGGTAATTGAAGAGCTGTATTTACTGAATAATTCTTTGCAGATTTCATAACGTTTGATAGTTCTTTCAAAATCAAATGACGTTCTAAATGTAACGACTGCTAAATTATCATTTTTAGTTGTCCATCCTACTAATTCATTATGATTCATTTCTGGCAATGTATGATGCCAACATAACATTTTACTATTTTCATTTATTTGCTGTCTAAATCTAACGGCAACTCCTTCACATGTTCCTAAAGAATAAATAACAGTAAGTTTGTTAACTAACAATTTTGCAATAGTCATGGATTCGTTTTTAATTCCCTCTTTCTCTTTATTTAGTAGAGCGATTGAGGCAGAAACTTGTTCTAATAAATTAGTTTTAGTAAAACCGTTAAATTGAATAATTTTTAATAATTGCACTAGTGAATATCCAATACATGATCTAGGTGGTTTTCCACCAGGAATAATGATAGTATCAAAATTATTTTCCTCCGCTAATTCCTTAATTTTACCACCACTCGTGATGCAAATTACTTGAGCATGCTTGGCAATAGCTTGTTTCATTGCAGATAAAGTTTCTTCAGTATTGCCGCTGTATGAAGAAATAATAACGAGTGTATTTTTATTTACAAAGTTCGGTAAAAAATAATCTTTATTTACTAATATAGGAATAGCACATTCGTCTTGGATTAACTCTGATAATATAGTTCCTCCAATACCCGATCCACCTAAGCCAGTTATTATGATATTTTGGACATTACTTTTTAAATTAAGTTTTGCCTTATTCGCAATACCTAAAGCTTCTTCCAGTTGCAAAGGAAACCCTTCTACTAATGTTTTCATATTAAAAATTACAATCCTACGAAAGTAAGCAAAAATAGTGAAGTTATAATCTTTTTTAGGGTGTTAAATTTCGTCGTATTGTTTGATTTTTTGTACCCATTCTGTTGGAATGGGTATTGTTTCCTTGCTGAGGTAATTAAGGCAAACAAGCACGCTTTTGCCATAAGCAACAATAATGTCTTGACTATTGCTTGTTTTCACGATGAGGTTTTCCATGTCGAAACTTTTATTGCCTATTTTCGACACCTTCGTATAGCAAGAAATGGTATCTTCTAAAAAAATAGGATTTTTATAGGTGATCTCAGTATGAGCTAAAATTAAACCAGTTTCTTTCCAGTTAGTTTCATTTTTAAAAACATCTTTGAAATAATTTACCCTGGATGTTTCAAAATAGGTTATATGATTTGCATTATTAACATGACCCAACTGATCAATGTCTTTAAATCTAATTTGAATGTCTGTTTTATGTTTGAAAGACATCATTAAGTCTTCAGTGATGATTAGCATTTATATTTCGCGATTAAGTAAATGAAAGGCGAATTGCTTTAACATGTTTTTTTTCTCTTCATTGGCGTTT
>JBILCJ010000132.1:0-6303 GCA_044353195.1 Bacteroidia bacterium
GAGCTATTGTTGTGTATGCATTTGCTTCAGCAGTTGCAATTTCTTTTATGTTTAAATCATTATATATTGCTGTAATTGCACTCACTTTTTCTACCATATCAGTAGATTGCAAAAGTTGGGTTATAGATTCTTTCTGATTTACCGATGCTAGTTCAAATGCTTTTAAAAGAAGGAAGGTTTTTTTATTAGATATAATATCCCCACCAACTTGTTTTCCAAATTTATCATCTGTTGCATAAACATCTAAGACATCATCTAAAATCTGAAAAGCAATACCAATGTTTTTGCCAAATTCATATACATGATGCTGATTTAAAGCATTTGCATTTGCGCATATAGATCCCATTTGTAAACTACAACCTAAAAGTACAGCAGTTTTAAAAGTAATCATATGTATGTATTCTTCCACGCTAACAGATTGTTGCATTTCAAAATTCATATCGAATTGTTGGCCTTCACAAACTTCCAAAGCTGTTTTCGAAAATAATTTTAATAAGTCATGTATGTGACCAGGGTTTGATTTACATAGTTCGTCAAATGCTTTAACCATCATTCCGTCACCACTTAAAATAGCAATATCAGTATTCCACTTTTCGTGAACAGTTGTATTTCCTCTTCTTAAAGGTGCTTTATCTAAAATATCATCATGGATGAGTGAAAAATTATGAAATAATTCAACGGCTAGAGCTGATTGGATGGCATGTTCAGGGTTTACATCAAATAAATCGCATCCCACTAAGGTTAGTAGTGGCCGAATACGTTTTCCGCCTAAACCAATGATATAGGCCATTGGTTCATACATTTGCATCGGACTTTTCGAACTTAATTGCGCTTGTTCGACATCAATGGCTTTTGTTAAAGTATTAAATAATGACTTGTAATCTTGCACGTTAAATTATTTGGCTTCTGCCATTTTTAATAAATAGGTTCCATATCCACTTTTTGTAAGTGGTGATGCTATTTTTATTAATTGTTCTTTTGAAATAAAATTCATTTTATATGCTATTTCTTCAATGCATCCAATTTTTAGACCTTGACGTTCTTCGATAACTTGAACAAATTGGCCTGCTTGCATTAAAGAAGCAAACGTTCCTGTATCTAACCAAGCAGTTCCTCTATCTAATATTGAAACTTTGAGTTGTTTGCGTTTTAAATATTCTTTATTTACATCGGTGATTTCATATTCTCCACGAGGAGATGGTTTTAAATTTTTAGCAATTTCAACAACTGAATTATCATAAAAGTATAAGCCAGGAACTGCATAATTTGATTTAGGTTCTAGCGGTTTCTCTTCTATTGAAAGCACATTGAAATCAGCGTCAAAATCGACTACGCCATATCGTTCTGGGTCGCTAACATGATAAGCAAATACAACACCTCCATCTGGGTTATTAATTTTTTGTAACATGCGACCTAAGCCAACACCATAAAAAATATTATCACCTAATACCAATGCAACTTTATCATTTCCAATAAATTTTTCCCCGATTACAAAAGCTTGAGCCAAACCATTCGGAACTTCTTGAACCGCGTATGTAAATTTACATCCGAGTTGTTCACCATTACCCAAAAGTCTTTCAAAGTTAGGTAAATCTTGTGGCGTTGATATGATTAATATTTCATTAATTCCAGCCATCATTAAAACAGATAATGGATAGTAAATCATTGGTTTATCATAAATGGGCATCATCTGTTTACTCATTGCTAGAGTAAGTGGATGTAGTCGTGTGCCAGAACCTCCAGCTAAAATAATTCCTTTCATAGGTGTCGTTTTGTGCCTTAAAAATAAGCTATTTATATGAAATTCTAATAGTTTTTAATAGTTTTTTTACGATTAGATGTTTTCTATTTAATTATTTGTCATTGAATTTTCTGCTCCAAGTTCTACATCCTCTTCAACAATTTCTTCTGTATCTATCATGGGTTCATTTTCAATGAAACGTTTATTTGTGATGGCTTTTTCTAATGTTAATAAAAACGCTGGCAATAAAATCAGATTCGAACAATATCCAATTAAAAGAGTAAATGAAATAAGTATTCCTAGTGCTTGGGTGCCGCCAAAACCAGACAGAACAAACATGCCAAATCCAAAGAATAAAACAACGGCTGTGTAAATCATACTCACACCTGTCTCGCTAATGGTTATTTTAACGGCGTCTGTAATTGATAATTTATTTTTGCGAATTTCATGTCTATATTTTGTAAGGAAATAAAGAGTTCCGTCCGATGAGATACCGAATGCAATACTAAATACTAATATGGTACTTGGCTTTAATGGAATGCCTAAAAACCCCATTAATCCAGCAGTTATTAATAAGGCCACTAAACTAGGGATGATCGAAATTAAAATCATTCTAAATGATGTAAACAGTGTTAGCATAAAAACAGCAATGAGAATGATTGCAAGTTCTACACTTTCGATTAAATTCGTTACTAAAAATTCACTTCCTCTCAAAAAAATGAGGCTATTTCCTGTTAATTTTAAATCATATTTTTCATTGTCTGGTACCCATTTTTTTTCCTCTTGATTGTAATTAAAAATGCTGTCGATGCGTGGCTTTAATTCTGTAATTATTTTTTTTGTTTTAATAGATCCTAAGTCAGCCATTTGCGCACTAATTCTTGTATATTGTCTTGTTGAATCTATGAAAGATTTTAGTTGATTTTCTTTTTCTTTGTCTTCTTTTACGTAGTCAGATAATTGTTTCAAATCTGAAGCGCTTGGCATTTTATAAAATTTTGGTTCACCACCTTTATAAGTTTGATTCATATACTTGATGATTTCAACTATAGAAACTGGTCGTGCTAATTCTTTGTAAGTACTAAGCATTTTCTGAGCTTTATTGATTTTATATAACGCTTTCGCATTATTTTTAAGTAAGCCATTTGGTTCTCTAGTGTTGATTAAAATTTCGAATGGAAGAACTCCACCGTAATTTTTTTCAAAATAATGCAAGTCTACTAATAGAGGGTCTTTGGAGGGTAAATCATCAACTACAAATCCATTTGCTTTTATTTGAAATAGTCCGATGATAGACATGATAACAATAATTATCACTGAAATATAGATGGACTTTCTATGTTCGAATGTTACTAATGCTACTTTAGATAACAAGGCTCTTAATTTACTGCTATCTAAATGTTTTAAATGCCTTGGCTTTGGCTCGGGCAAATAACTAAATATAATTGGAATAAGTAATAATGAAATAAGATAAGTAGCCATTACATTAATGGATGCAATTAAACCAAATTCAAATAAAATTTGGTTTTTAATAGCGCAGAATACTGCAAAACCAATGGATGTTGTAATATTTGCAAAGAACAGTGAAACGCTACTTCGTGCAATAGCAATATGTAAAGCTCTTATTTTTGAAATTCCGTTTGCTAATTCTCCATGGTATTTATTTAAAATAAGAATACAGTTTGGAACCCCAATTACGATAATTAATGGTGGAATTAAACCTGAAAGGCCTGTTAACTTATAGCCTAATAACACTATACTTCCAAGTGTGAATGAAACTCCACATATGATAACTAGTAACGAAAAAATGACTGGTTGAATTGATCTAAAAAATACAAATAACAAGAGCGCTGTCACTAAAAAAGCAACTCCTAAAAAGAAAGTCATCTCTTTAGATATTTTTCTTGCAATAGTTGTTCGTATAAATGGCAATCCAGAATAATGCACATTAATGTGAGTTGCATTTACAAAGTCGGTGGTTTTTAATTTAATAGAATCAGTTATACTAAGTCTATTTTTTGTATTTAAAATGGTTTCTTTAAATGTAATTGCCATCAATGTGCAATTATTTTTTTCGCTAAAAATAATCCCTTCATAAAATTTTAAAGAGTTTGCTTTTTTTAGCAATGAATCTAGGCTTTTTTGATTTTTTGGTAAGATTGATGTTAATGGTTTAAATTCAAATTTTTCGGTGGAGTCATTAAGTTTTAAATCATTTAATCTCGCGATAGAAACAACTGCTTTTATACCATTAATATTTTTTATTCGATTGCCTAGCTTTGCCCATTCCTGATAATTTTTTAAGTTACTGATTCTCTTTTTTTCGACGCCAATGACTAATACATTTCCATCTTGTCCAAATTTTGATTTGAAATAATCATAATCTACACTCGCAGAATCGCTATCTGGCAGTAATTTTGCGAAATTATAAGCAATCTCAACTTTACAGGCAAAAAATCCCATAAAAAGTGTGAGGCCTAATATTAGAATTAAAATAGGCAGTCTGTAAGTTAAAATAAATTTCGCTAAACGTTTCGACATCAAGGATTTAATTCTAGTATGTGAATATATAAAAAATTGTATAAACAGAACCTAAAAGTTTATTCTTTTTCAAACGGTTCGAATGGAATAAATAAAACTACAATATTCAATTGAATTTAATAATAGTTATATTTGTAAACTATTGTAAAATAAAACCGTTAAAAATGAATATTGATAACTACGAAAAGCATTCCGTTGGTGTAAAAGCACTTATTCTTTCGAAATTGTATTATAGTGTTTTAAGTAAGAGCTTAGAAACCTTGGATGTAGAAAGATATTTTTCAGTTCTAAATTTTTTACATGATAATAATGGTTGTAATCAGCAATACATTTGTAATAATTTAGCAATTGATAAAACCGCCATGGTGAAAGTGATTGATTATTTGATTAAAGCAAATATTGTTGAGAGAAAATTAAATCCTGATGATAGAAGAGAATACTTTATTGTTTTAACAAAAAAGGGACTTAAGCAAACTACTGAAATAGTTAATGCATTTAAACGCATTGACGAAAAAATATTTGCTAATACCTCAAAACAGGATCAACTTGTTTTTCATAAAATGCTTGGGCAGTTAGCTTCATCATTAAAAGAATTGCCAGCTACCGACTTATTTTTTAATTACAAGAAAACAGAAAAGAAACGAAAAATCAATAAATAAAAGTTTAAACCACTCACATGATGAAAAAAATACCAAACTGGATAATTATTATAATTGTTATTGTTTTGATAACGTTGACTAAATTTATTTTCTTTCCAAAAAAAGAAGATAAAGTAAATGGAAATAAGGTTAAACAAAAAGCTCCCATTGCAGTAAACTATGTTGTTGTTAAACCTGTTTTATTAGACAACACAATTTTTGCAACAGGAAAAATAGGTTCATTCAATAACTTAGAAATTTTTTCGGAAGTAAGTGGAAAAGTTTTGTCAATTTATTTTAAAGAAGGGGAAACTGTTTCAAAGGGAAGTTTATTAGTAAAATTAAATGACGCAGATATACTGGCACAATTATTAAAAGTAAAAACTCAGTTAAAATTATCTGAACAAAAGTTAGATCGTTTAAAAAAGCTGTTAGCTATAAATGGAATTAGCCAAGAAGAATTTGATATTCAAGATAATGAACTAAATTCTTTAAAAGCTGATCAATCTTTTGTATTGGCTCAATTAGCAAAGACAACTATTGTGGCACCCTTTACCGGTGTGATAGGTTTAAAAAAAATTAGCGAAGGGTCATTTGTAAATACAACTACACCAATCGTTTCCTTAGTTCAAATGAAGCCATTATATGTTGAGTTTTCTGTTCCTGAAAAATACAGTAGTTTATTTATCAAAGGAACTACAATTCGTTTTTCAAACGATCAAACAAATCTTAAAAATGATAATGTAGCCACTATTTATGCAATTGAACCATTAGTTGATGAAATGACTAAGACTATTAAAGCTCGAGCTTCATATAATGGGAATGAAAGTTTTTACCCAGGAAGTTTTGTTAAGGTGTTCGCTAATCTCGGTGCAACAGATAATGCGCTGATGATTCCTACACAATGCGTTATTCCAACCTTGAAAGGGCAAAAAGTTTTTGTTTGTGAAAACGGTATGGCTACTGAAAAAATGATAACGATTGGCGTTAGAACAGACACAAAAATTCAAATCATAGAAGGTTTGAATGTGGGAGATACGGTTATTACGACTGGATTATTATCCATGAAGAAAGAGTCTAAGTTAAAATTATTAAAACCAGAAAACTAAAATGGATTTAGCAGAATTAAGTGTCAAACGGCCAGTATTAGTTACTGTTTTTTCAATCATCATTATTTTATTTGGTGCCATTGGATTTAAGTATTTAGGTGTTCGCGAATTCCCATCTATTGATCCGCCAGTAATAACTGTAAGAACGAGCTACACAGGAGCAAATGCAGATGTTATTCAGTCGCAAATCACTGAGCCATTAGAAAAAGCAATTAATGGAATTGACGGTATCAGAACATTGTCTTCTTCTTCCAATCAAGGTTCAAGCATCATT
>JBILCJ010000066.1:0-10465 GCA_044353195.1 Bacteroidia bacterium
TGCGTAATTAATTTCCACTTATAACTTTCGATGCCCCAATTTATGGGCATTAAAAAAAAGGATGCCACTAATACAAAAATAATTAATGGTTGATGTAACCAAGATAACAGTTGTGTTGATAATTCGGGGATTTGAGACAAGCGACTATAAATCACATAAAAACTAATCAACCCAATGATGAGTTTAATGCTAAACGAAATTATGTTTTTTGATTTAATAAGTTGAGTGTTTAATAAAAAAATTAAATTTACACAATAATGGCAATTAACGATAGAATAATACTTGGTATAGACCCTGGCACCATTGTGATGGGATATGGTATTATTCACATACAAAATAGCGCCTTAACTTTAGTAGCACTTGGCGTTATTAAATTAGATAAACTTGAAGATCATTCAGATCGATTAAAGAAAATATTTGAAAGAGTGGTAGGTTTGATTGAAGAATATAAACCTGACGAACTCGCTATTGAAGCTCCTTTTTTTGGTAAAAACGTGCAATCGATGTTAAAATTAGGTAGAGCGCAAGGTGTGGCTATCGCTGCAGCCCTTTCTAAAAACATACCAATGGTTGAATACTCTCCAAAAAAAATAAAAATGAGTGTTACTGGAAATGGCAACGCAAGCAAAGAACAAGTGTCTGCCATGCTTCATAATTTGTTAAAGTTTGAAAATACAGACGGCTACTTAGATGCAACAGATGCTTTGGCTGCTGCAGTTTGCCATTATTTTCAAAATTCAAAAGCTAACAGTGGGATTAAAAAAAGCTATTCGGGGTGGGATTCCTTTTTAAAAGATAATCCAAATAGAAAAATTTAAAGCCTCTTTTAGGCAACGATTTCGTTTAAAAGTAATAGTGGAATTAAAATAATTAAAATTTAAAAGCTATTCGTAATTTATTAAATTTGTAAAAAGCCTCTTTATTTTGTCGGATCCTAAACATACACTTCTAATAAAACTTGATGAATTTATACGTAAGTATTATAAAAATCAGTTATTAAAAGGACTCATCTATTCAGTGGCGTTAATACTAGCGGCATTCTTATTTTTGGTGTTGGCAGAATATTACATTCATTTTGAAACTACTATTAGAACATTCTTATTTTACACTTTTGTTTTAATTAGTAGTATAACACTTACAAACTACCTTGTAATTCCTATCTTAAAATTAAATCATTTCGGAAAAATTATTTCATACGAGGAAGCCGCTCACATCATAGGGAAACACTTTTCGAACATCAGTGATAAATTAATTAACACGCTGCAGCTACAGCAGCAAACAGGCTCTATTTTATCCATAGACTTATTACATGCAAGTATCAATCAAAAAATGGAAGAGTTAAAGCCAATCCCATTCTCCTCTGCCATTAATTTATATCATAACAAAAAATACGTCAAATATGCCTTGCCTCCATTGTTTTTATTCGTTCTGATTTTCAGCATAAAACCAAGCATCATAACAGTAGGCACAGAACATCTTCTGTTTCACCAAACTCAATTTGAGGCACTAGCACCTTTTAAGTTTTTTGTAACCAACAAAAACCTCGCTGCAATACAACAACAAGATTACGATTTACAATTAGAACTAAAGGGCGACGAAATTCCGAATGAAGTGTTAATTGTCATAGATGGAGTTGAACATCATATGGAAAAAATAGACAAGCTCCATTACAATTACACATTTAAGAATGTGCAAAAAAGCATGATGTTTAATTTCAATGCTGTGGGCTTTAACTCTAAATCATATGAACTAATTGTACTCCCAAAACCGATATTAGTAACATTTAAGACTCTACTCATTTATCCTTCGTACCTCAACAAAAAAAACGAAACCATTGAAAACGTTGGTGATTTTCAAATTCCTCAAGGCACAGAATTAAAATGGACATTCATAACTAAAAACACAGAAACCATTTGCCTTCATTTTTCTGATAGCCTTTTTCAATTAAAAAAAACAAATGAAAATGAATTTTCTTTTTCAAACAGAGTTTTGCAATCAACTTCCTATTATATAAAGACTAAAAACAATTTTATTAAACAACCTTTAGATTCTATTAATTATGCTATCACCGTTATTCCAGACCAAATCCCGCACATAGATGTTAATGAAAAAACGGATTCAATCAATACAAAACAAATTTATTTTTCAGGGTCAATAAAAGATGATTATGGATTTTCAAAACTTGTGTTTAAATACACGCATATTGGAAAAGATAGCTTAGGAAATCCTTTTGAAAAGCAAAATGAAATTCCTTTAAGTTTCAGTAAACAAAACACAATCCAATCTTATTTCTATTTTATCAATACCTCGCAGTTTAATTTACATCCTGGCGATGAACTACATTATTATTTTGAAGTTTGGGATAATGATGCAGTAAATGGGTCTAAATCTGCTAAAACAGAGACTGTATTGTTCAAAGCGCCAAGCATAGATGATATGATTCAACAAGCTGAAAAAAATAATTCAGAAATTAAAAAAGACATTCGAGATGAGATTAAAAAAGCCAAGGATTTGCAAAAAGAAATGGCAGATTTTACAAAAAAATTGACCGAAAAAAAAGAAATGGGTTATGAAGAAAAAAAGAAATTAGAAGACATTTTAAAAAAACAAAATGAATTAAAAAATAAAATCGAACAAACTAAACAAGAACAACAATTAAATACCAAAAATCAAGAAGAACTGAATAAAGACAATGAATCTATTTTAGAAAAACAAAAGCAACTAGAAGAATTGTTTGAAAACATTATGACGCCAGATATGAAAAAACTATTTGACGAGTTAAATAAACTGCTTGAAAAATTAGATAAAAATCAAGTGCAAGAAAAATTAGACGAACTAAAAGTTGCAACAAAAGATATAGAAAAAGAATTAGACAGAACGCTTGAAGCATTTAAGCAAATGGAAGTTGAACAAAAAATGCAACAAACCATTGATAAATTAGACCAACTTCAAACCAAACAAGACGATTTGAAAAAAGAAACAGAAGAGCCGAAAAATCAAAACAAAGAAGAAAGTAAAAGTATTGAAAATCAAAAGAAATCCTTAGAAGAAAAACAAAACGACTTATCAAAACAATTTGATGAGATAAAAAAAGAGGTAAAAGAATTAGAACAAAAAAATGAGGCGCTCGAAGAAAAAAACAATATCCCAAAAACAACCGATAAACAAAGTGAAATATCTAACGACATGAAAAAAAGCGCTGATGCTTTGAATAAAAAGAATAAAAAAGAGTCAGCCGAATCTCAAAAAGAAGCAAGTAAGGATATCCAAGACATGAAAGATGATTTGCAGAAATCGATGGATGAGATGGAAAAAGAAGAGCAAGAAGAAGATATGCAAGCGTTAAGACAACTGTTAGAAAATTTACTCAACCTATCTTTTGCTCAAGAAAATTTAATGGCAACACTTTCTAAAATAAAACCAGAAAATCCTCAGTACTTAGATATTCCAAAAAAACAAAGAAAACTACAAGACGATTCTAAACTCATTGAAGATAGCTTGTTTTCATTAAGTAAAAGAAATCCAAGTATTTCCGCAACTGTAAATCGCGAAATATCGTCCATTATTTTAAACATGCGAAAAACAGTTGGCTCATTAGAAGAAAGGCAACAAATTGAAGCACAAACTCGCATGCAATATTCTATGACCTCTATTAACAACTTAGCGTTGTTATTAAATGAATCGCTCGAACAGATGCAGCAAAAAGCAAAAGATGGTAAAAAAGATGGCTCAGGAAAATGTAAAAAACCGGGAAAAGGGGCTAAACCATCAAGTAAACCAGGGTCTAAACCAAGCATGCAAAGCATGAAACAAATGCAAGAGCAACTCAACAAGCAAATTGAAGAGCTAAAAAAAGCTTTAGAAAAAGGTCAAAAACCAGGAGGAGAAAAGCCAGGGAACAAACCAGGTGGTAAAAAACCAGGAGAAAAAGGCGGGCAAGGTGGAATGGGAGGACAAGGACAAGATGGTTCACAAGGTTTACCAAGCCTAAATCAACAATTAGCAAAAACAGCTGCGCAACAAGAAGCCTTACGAAGGCAAATGCAACAAATGCTTGACAAAATAAAAAAAGAGGGCGGAAATAATCCCGGAGGAAATATTGCGGATATGATGGAACAAACCGAAAGAGACATCGTCAATAAGCAAATTACCCAAGAAACAATGAAACGACAACAAGATATTTTAACCAAACTTTTAGAAAGCGATAAAGCAGAGAGAGAAAGAGAGCAAGATGAAAAAAGAAAAAGTAATGAAGCTAAAAATCAAAATTTAAGTAACCCTAAAGCATTTTTAGAGTATAAAAGGCTAAAAGAAAAAGAAATGGAGTTATTAAACACGCTTCCACCAAATTTAACACCTTACTATAAAGAAAAAGTTAATACTTATTTTAAAAACGTTACAAAATGATTAATACAGAAGTAGAAAAACTAAAGATTGCATCGTCAATAGACAATATTGCTTTAGTAGAACAATTAGTGGATAAAGTGTGCGAAAAATATAATGTTAATGAAGACAACTACGGAACCATATTAGTGGCTGTAACAGAAGCTGTAAATAACGCCATTAACATTGGAAATAATGGCAATCCGAACAAACAAATAAAAATTGAGTGTATCCCTAACGATAAAAATCTTCAATTTCTAGTAACCGATGAAGGGATAGGTTTTGATTATGATTCATTACCAGACCCTACGGACCCTATAAACATGGATACACCTCAAGGAACTAGCGTGTTTTTAATGAAACAGTTGGCCGATAAAGTGGAATTCAACCATCAAGGAAAAGAGGTGCTACTAACATTTAATTTAAATTAATGATTTCCTTCCACAGCCAAACCATTGCGTTTACCCTTAAAAATAAACTCAAACTAAAGCAATGGATAAAATTTATTTCAGAGAAAGAAAAGCATGCTGTTGGAACGATAAATTATGTCTTTTGTAATGATGATGAACTACTTGAAATCAACCTAAAACATTTAAACCATAATACATTAACAGACATTATTACCTTTGATTATACAGAAGGAAATGTCATTCATTCTGACATATTTATCAGCATTGAACGTGTAAAAGAAAATGCCGCAAAGTTTAAAGTAACCTTTGAAGATGAGTTACATCGCGTTTTAATTCACGGCATTTTGCATTTATGCGGTTATAAAGATAAATCGAAGCTTGATGCTGAATTAATGAGAAAAAGAGAAAACTGGGCTTTAAAACATAGGAATACCCTCTATTTATAATCATGTTCTATTTTATTAACCTAACCCTAACTTTTTGTTAATAAACTTTTGTTTTTTTAAATAATTTTATAACTTAGCAATCTACAAAGTTTAATAAACCTATGAAAAACTTAAAAAAAGGAGTTCTAACCGCTAGTGCCGTTATTGCGTTTGTGTTTTCAATGAGTGCACAAAAAAATTATTTTAAAGATGCTGAAAAAGCTTACGACACGCATCAATATTTTAATGCTATTGAATTATATAAGCAAGCTTATAGTAAAACGAAAAAAGCAGATGCTAAAGCTAAAATTTTATTTAAAACTGCAGATTCTTACCATCAAATAAACGACCTTAAAGGTGCTGAAACTTATTATAATAAAGCAATTAAAGCAAAATACCCAGATCCAATTGTTATTTTGAAATTGGCAGATTGCTTAAAAGCTCAACAAAAATATGCGGAAGCAATTGTTGAGTATAATAACTACAAAAAAGAAGTGCCAGAAGATGTGAAGGGTGAAAACGGTGCAAAATCGTGTGAATTAGCACAACAATGGAAAGACGCTAAAAACACAGCTGAAACACGTTTAAGAGTTGAAAACGTTGCTTCAATCAATAGTAAAGAATCTGATTTCGGTCCAGCTTTTTCTGATAAAAAATATACGACATTAATGTTTACCTCAACTCGTCAAGGCGCATTAGGAACAATAGATGTTACAACTGGACAAAATCATTCAGATTTATACGAAACAAAAATTGATAAAAACGGAAAATGGAGTACGCCAGTGCCATTAGGAACAACATTAGTTTCAAAAATGAACGAAGGTGGTGCATATGTTTCTAAAAAAGGAGATTTAATGTTTGTAACACGTTGCCCAGAAGCAAAAAACAAACAATTAAAATGTCAATTATACGTATGTAAGAAAAAAGGTCCATCTTGGGGTGAGCCTGAATTATTACCTTTCTGTATCGATACTATATCTTTCAGACACGCTGTTATTTCAAATGATGGAACAACATTGTATTTTGATTCAAGATTAGGTGGTGGATATGGCGAAAATGATATCTGGATGTGTACTTACAATTCAAAAAGTAAGGCATGGGGAGAGCCAGTAAACTGTGGGCCAAGTGTTAACACAGCAGGATTAGAAGGTTACCCTTATATTTCTGATGATAATAAAACGTTGTACTTCTCATCAAATACCCATTTAGGAATGGGCGGATTAGATATTTTTAAAGCAGAAAAAGACGCAAACGGTAAATTTACAAAAGCTCCAGAAAATTTAAAATCTCCAATGAACTCTGCTGGTGATGATTTTGGTATTGTGTTTGAAGGGAAAAAAGTAAAAGGTTATTTCACTTCTAATCGCGAAGGCGGAAAAGGAAGTGATGATATCTATTCTTTTATTTTACCACCATTATTTTTTAACTTAAATGGTAAAGTAGTAAGTACAGAAAATGATGAGCCTGTTCAAAATGCTTTAATCCGTTTAAAAGGGTCAAGTGGAGAAATGTTTGAATTTAAAACCTCTGCTGATGGAAAATACACATTTAAACTAAAGGAAAATACGTCTTATGAGGTTACTGTAGCAACAGATAAAAACACCGTTTCTAAATCGTTTGTGTTAGGTTTCTTAGCAAATCAAGAAATGGGAAAACTGACAACAGTTGCAGAAAATGAATCGAAAGACTTTGTAAAAGATTTTGCACTAACACCTGTAAAAGCTGAAATTAGATTTCCAGCTGTACTTTATGAATTAGGTAAGGCTGATTTAAAACCAGAATCAAAAGATTCATTAAACTTTTTATACCAAACATTAATGGATAATCCTGGCATTGTGATCGAATTACAAGCTCATACAGATAGCCGTGGTGCAGATGATAAAAACCAAATGTTATCAGAAGCTCGTGCTCAATCTTGCGTTGATTATTTAGCCAACGAGAAAAAAGTTCCATTAGCTCGACTTATGTCGAAAGGTTGGGGTGAGAAAAAACTTTTAGTAAAAGATGATGAAATTAATAAGGCTCCAACAAAAGAAGAAAAAGAAGCTTTACACCAAAGAAATCGTCGTACTGTGTTCCGTATTTTAAACTGGGATTATCAGGATCCAAATGCTCCAAAATCTAACAAACCGGTTTACAAACCGCAAGTTTCTGGAGAAGAAAATTCTGAAGAAGTTGAATAAACTTAACTAACAAAAAAAACCTCTCTTTCGAGAGGTTTTTTTTTGACTAAGCACGAGGTATAAAAAAATGTTAATTATTTAAACCTATTTATAAATAACGTAATTTTACATCATTAATTCTTAACCTATACGAACTGTGAGAGATATTGTTTGGACTATTATTGGCATTTGGATTGTTTGGAAAATTTTTCATGCTTTTAAAACAATGGGAACACCTCATAAAAATAATGCATACAAAGAGCAGGATTCTCGTGACACTTACAATCGAAAAAAAGAAGGAGAGATTACGGTTAATCACGTTAATGATAAACGTAAATCAGGCATCGATCCAAAAAACACTGAATACGTTGATTACGAAGAGATAAAATAAAACAACATGAAAATCAAAACCTATGTTTTAATTGTATTAGTAGCCTACTTTTTTATGTTTGCTAAACAAAGTGTTGGGCAAGAAGTTCAACCTGCTTTTCGACCTCAACCAAAAGCGGCTAACCCTTTTAACAACCTACAAGAAAAATTATACTTTGGAGGAAACGTTGGTGCTTGGTTCGGCTCAACAACCTATCTGAATATCTCTCCCATTGTGGGCTTAAAATTAAATGATGAATTTTCGGTTGGCGTCGGTGCTATTTACAATTATTACAGCCAAACCTATGCCAATAAAAAATACACCACAACCATTTATGGAGGAAGTGCCTTCGCTAGGTATTTCATCTTCGAAAATGTATTTGCTCATGCAGGCTGGGATAGAATAAGCGTTCCAGACTATACATCTAGTGTACTAAATAGCAGAGCTTGGGTTGATAATTTATTGATAGGTGGCGGTTATCGCGAATCTTTTTCAGATAATGGGTCTTTTGTGGCCATGATTCTTTATAACATCAATCAAACGCCTTTATCTCCCTATCAAAATCCTATAATTCAAATTGGATTTAATATTGGCTTATAATCATCTTCCAAGGCCATGGCGAAACACAATGAAAAAGGAAAGTTAGGTGAAGCTTACGCCATAGAGCACTTATTAAAAAATGGTTACACCATTCTCCACACAAATTGGAGACACAAACATTTAGAAATTGACATCATTGCTCAACTAAATACAACTTTAGTGGTGATAGAAGTAAAGTTGCGTTCATCGGATGCCTTTGGTGCGCCTGAAGATTTTGTTTCCATAAAAAAACAGAAAAATACCATCAAAGCAACAAACGCTTATATCGAAGAACATAATATCCATCTTGAAACACGATTCGATATTATTTCCATCATTCAAAACAATAATCAGTTTTCGTTAGAGCATTTCATAGATGCTTATTATCCAACGTTAAAATAAAAATTTGTAATAGATTAATAGCTATATTACATCTTTTAATTATTTATTTTATTCGACTAATAGTTAATTTAAGTAATATTGCTAACTTTAAAACGTTTAATTACGAATTAACCTTTTTTATTTCTAACAGTAACTCATTAAAAACCCATTTTGTAAAATCAAGTTTTACTGAACCAGCTTTTCAATAAATAGAAAACAGATCCGTTGCCTTTAAGTTAAATTACTATAAACAGTATAACATCACAAATTATGAAAAACGTCCTACTACTTTCTTTTTTTTTATACACTCTTACTATTTTATCGCAAACTAATAAATGTGATTGCGTTGTTAAATTGATAGGAAATAACTTAAAATTAGAAACAGTATTTAAACATAATGGGTATAAAGATTATTTCAAAATGAAACCAAAGGGGGATAATAAAGTGAGTTATAATAAAATGATAAAAGATTCTGCGTCTTTTTGGTTTATTTTACCATATGTAAATGACACTAATTCAAAGAAAATTGTGAAAGTGAAAAAAATCTCTAGTTTATTATGCGTAAATATTTCATTTAATAACTTAGATAGTGTCCCTATTTACGTTGAGCCTACAAAGGATGCCAAGATTATAAAATATCTGCACAAAGAAAAAAAACCTCTATCCTCCGGAGAAAAATCTATGGGTTATGAATTAAATGACCACTGGTTTAGCAGTTGTAAAAAGGACTGGGTGAAAATAATTAATATTGATGGAAATAACGGAAATAAGTATAGTGCAACAGGTTGGATAAAAAAGGAACATTATTTAAAACAATAATTTGGTTCATTATTTATTTCTTTCTAAATGTTAATTTAAAACCTCATTTTTAAATTAGTCCAACCGTTTATAGATAAAAAAAGCCTCTGAATAGAGGCTTTTTAAATACAACATATAAGCTACTTCGTATTAAGTATTACTAAAGGATTTGTTTCACTTTAACGCGCTGTCCTCTTTGCAATTGAGCATTTTGATTTAAATCATTCATCTTGGATAACTCTTTCACACTGATGCCAAACTTTTTTGAAAGTCTGTAAAGTGTTTCTCCTTTTTCAACTTTGTGATACTTGTACTTTGCATTGCTGCTTGAATTATCAGCTAATTTTTGTTTACCATCAGAATGAATAGACGTATCAGTTTTAGAAGCTAAATTAGATGGCGCATCTTTAGGTGCATCAGATTTAGAATCGTTAGCAGAAGGAGTTACAACAGGTACGTTTTGTTTCACATACACAATTAATTTTTTTCCAGAACGTAGTCCTTTCTTTCCAATGTAATTCCACGATTTCAAATCTGCTACTGTTACGCCGTACTTACGAGCAATAGCACTTATTTTTTCACCGTTCTTAACTGTATGAGTTTTTTGTATTTCCTTTACAGCAATCGCACTTTCTTGAATTACTAATTTTTGAGATTTAATCGCTGCATAAATTTCTAACTCATTACTCAAAAACATCCCAATTTTTGCTTTTGGAAGCGTTAAGGCATTTCCTCCTTCAGGAATCACATTTTTTCGATATTGAGGATTAAAATAAATCACTTCCTCTACAGGCACATCCAGTGCCGCCGATATTTGTTCAAACGACATGCTTTCTTTTACAATCGCAGTATCAACCTCAAAATAGGTTTTGCGTGGCATAGAAGCGTAAATGTTGTGCTCCACAGGGTAATTCATCACGTAGTTTGCTGCAATAAATGCTGGAACATACGCTTGTG
>JBILCJ010000068.1:0-10442 GCA_044353195.1 Bacteroidia bacterium
GGTGCACCTTTTTTATCTACAAAATACAAACGCGTTTTCTCCACTTCAGGATAACGGTATTTTGCTAAAGGCATTTTATTCTCAGATTGAAGTTTCGTTAAAAAATTTAATTTCTTTAAGGCTGATGCCTGATCGATATCTCCACTAATTGATAACACTGCATTAAATCCTGAAAAGTTTGCATAATAATTTTTCAAATCATCTAACGTAATCGAACTAGCACTTTCTGATGTACCACTTACTGGCAATGAAATTGTAAATTCGTTACCATACAATAATTTTGAGTACACATTATTAGCGATAGAAGTCGCTTGTGTTGATTGATTCACAATGCCATCTAACTGTTCTTTCTTAACTAAATCAAAATCATCTTGAGAAAATTTAGGGAACAACAACATTTCTTCTGCGATTTTTAAGGTAGCATCTAAATTTTGTTTTAAAGAAGAAACAGTCATCGAAATCTCATCGTTGTTAGCCGAAAAATAAATTTCACTTCCTAATCGCTCTAACATATTCCCAATTTCTTCAGCTGAATGTTTTTGAGTTGATTCGCCTAATATAGAAGCTAACATACTTGCTGTACCAGCTTTATTCATAGCTTCAAATCGATGACCTAATGGCATACTAAATTGAATATTTACTTTTGGAATATCATTACTATAAATTCCAATTGCTTTAATTCCATTAGTAAAATTTGAAGTCCAATACGCAGGAACAGGAACCATTTTAGATGGTTGAGCTACTGGAACAACACTTCTTGTAAAAATATCTTTTGGTTCGGTATACGATAAATTTTTGTATTCAGCACTTTCACTTTCTATGGTTCTTTCGTACATGTTCCATGTATCCGCTTTAGCAGCTAAGTCAGATTTTCCTTTAGGAACACAGCTTAAAATCACACCAAATTTTCCTTTGATGTAGGTGTTGTAAACACGCATTACATCTGCTTTAGTTACTTTTAAATTATTTGCTAATTCTGTTTTTAAATAATTTGGATTGTTTGCATACGTTTGATTAGCGGCTAAAGTCGCGCCTTTACCTTGCACAGTTGCTAAGGTGTTATACAAATTACTTTGGTAAGATGTTTTATACTTTTGAATATCATCATCGGTAACGCCTGTCTTTTCCCAAGCAGTTAAAGTTTCGTTCAATAATTTTTCGATGTCTGCTAAATTAGTTCCTGCATTAGCTCGGATCATGATTTCAAATTGCCCAGCTAATTCTCTGCTGTAATTGTAAGCATTTGCAGATACTGCTTTTTGAGATTTGATAAATGCTGTATAAAAAGGCGAACTTTTTGAAGTTGATAATACTTCTCCTAACACATCTAAAGCCGCTTCGTCTTTATCCATAGATGGAACAGTTGGATACGTTATTTTAAACATAGGGAAACGAACATTATCTGTGTAAGAAATGTAACGATTTTCTGTTAACACCGCTGGTTGTTTCATCATATTTTTAACTTCTGGTCCACGAGGAATTGAACCAAAATATTTTTCAGCTAACTTAACTACCTCTGTTGTATTAACATCACCCGATACAGTTAACACAGCGTTATTTGGTCCATACCAACGCATGTAAAAACGTTTTAAATCACCTACATCAACTCTATTTAAATCTTCAATATATCCAATGGTTGTCCATGAATAAGGATGTCCTTTTTGAAACAAGGCTTCTCCTGTTTTTTCACTCACTAAGCCATAGGGACGATTATCGTAATTTTGTCCACGTTCATTTTTAACCGTAGCACGTTGAACCTCAAATTTCTTTTGTGTCACAGAATCTAATAAAAACCCCATTCTGTCAGCTTCTAACCAAAGCATTTTTTCTAATTGATTAGACGGAACTGTTTCAAAATAATTTGTTCTATCAGAATTTGTAGAACCGTTTAATGTTCCACCCGCTTCTGTAATGATTTTAAAATGTTGTTCATCGGCCACATTTTTTGAACCTTGGAACATCATATGTTCAAAGAAATGAGCAAATCCCGAACGACCTTGTTGCTCTCTATTAGAACCAACATGATACGTTACGTCCACATAAGCAATAGGATCGCTATGATCTTCATGAACAACAATGGTTAATCCATTTGACAACATGAATTTTTTATAAGGAATAACGATTTCGTTTCCAACTTTTGAAACAGTCTCGACTAATTTTGGAGATGTTTTACTAATGCTTGTTTTTGAAATCGGTTTTGCAGCTGTTGTTTTTGCAGTTTGAGCATTAGCTACTGTGAAAGCTGAAAACAAAAGAATGGATGGAATTAATTGTTTCATGTGGTTGTATTTTTTATGTAATATATCTTTTTATTAATTTTTAATTGATTTCATTGGCGTTCATGTCTTCATCTAAAAAACCAGTGCGTTTAAAATAATCTATCAGCGCGTCGTTCATAAGTCTATTTTGTTGTTTGGCATCTAAGTGAGGCAATTGTTCTTTCACTTCCCAATGTGGCCAATCATCATCATCTCGGCCTTTGTATTCATAAAAACCGTATGGCTGCAACACAGTGCAAACACCAATATGCATCACTTCCAATTTTTCATCTTTTTTATAAGCGCGGTATGGCTTGTCTAGTTCTTGCAAACCAATCATAAACAAAATCGCGTCATGATCCATTTCTGTTTCAAAGCGTTCTTTTAATTTATTTTGTAGCTGTTGCCAATCAGATAGTATCTTCGTCATCCTCATCAATTTTAGCTCCTTTTGGAGGCGGTACAAAATATTGTAAATTTTCTTCGATATAATTTAATATCTCTTCTTTGCCTTGTCTTTTTTCGGCGCTTGTTACAAAAATATCAGGTAATTCGCCCCAATAATCGGTTAAGCGTTTTTTATATTTCATAAAATTGCTTGCCCATTCATTCTTACCAAGTTTATCTACTTTTGTAAAAGCCAATGCAAATGGTATTTCATGTTGGGTGCACCAATCCATAAATTCTCCATCAATTTTTTGTAATTCTAATCGACTATCAATTAAAATAATAACTGAAATTAAATTTTTTCGTTTGGTAATGTAATTACTAATTAACTCTTCAAATTTATCCAAATTTGTTTTACTTGTTTTGGCATATCCATAACCTGGTAAATCAACCAAATACCAATTATCATTGATTGTGAAATGATTAATTAATTGCGTTTTACCGGGCTTAGAAGATGTTTTTGCCAAATCTTTTTGATTAACCAACATGTTTATTAACGATGATTTACCAACGTTACTGCGGCCAATAAAAGCAAATTCGGGTTTATCTGGTGGAGGACAACCTTTATTATCCGAACTACTTTTTAAAAATTTTGCTGATTTTATTTCCATTATTTTTGATACAAGACGAAAAAGACTTTTTAGCTCAAGTGATTGAAGTCTTGTTTATTTTTATAAATATGTAAGTTGTTTTTGTTATTCTCTTTCATTTAATTCTTTGATATACGTTTCAATGTGTCTATCCGATTTACTTTTATAAATATCAGCTATCGTAACTAAAATACCGGTTTCCTCTACTCCACCAAATGTTGGATTAATAGCGGTTCCAAATGATAACATGGTGCTTGATAAATTACTGTAGGCGTTTACCATTGGTGGAATATTTTCACCTAACGACCTTACCAATTTATTTAATATAGTTTGGCCTTCTTTATACGGCTTATCTTTAATTTCATTTAAAAACGCTGAAACATCCGTATTAATATCAATACCATGAATAGGAGTTACTAATTTTTGAGGATCAGGAAAATAATATTTCATAAACGATAAAATATAATCACGAGCCGTTACATTAAAATCAGTATACATCGTTACTTTTCCGTAATAGTATTTCATTTCTGGATTATCAACTACAATAGCTCCTAAACCATCCCATAAATTATCAAGACTAAACAAACCTTTTCTAAATTGTTCGGATGGTTGATACATTGGTTGAATAAACGAGCGACCCAACTCTATGGTATATGGTAAATACGTTTTATAAAATTCTTCTGAGAAATCAAACAATTCGGTTGTAGCCAACAACACTTTTCCATTAACGTATTCAGCATCTTTGCATAAAATATAACGGTAGGCCCCTACAATTTCATGGTCAACTGGATCCCACACTAACAATTGTTTGTAAGGATGTGCGCAAATATCAAAATCATCAATATCAACAGCTAAGCCAGTTCCACCGCCAGCATGCCTGAATGTCACTTCACGTAAACGACCAATTTCCTGCATTGTATTTGGAGAATCGTGATGTGTAATAATATAAATTTCATTATCACCATTATTTGTCTTTCTAACAAACCGTTCCTTTGTTAATTCTTTTAACAAGGCTTCTCTTGGAATTTTATCTATGATGTCTTGCATAATTCGTATTAAGGCTACAAGATAACAAAAAATGAGAAAAAAACAGTGATTTAATCCGTGTTTTGAATAATAAAAGATATTAACGCATCAGTATTTAAAATCTATTTAAAATTGAAAACTAAAAGCTCGCATTATTTCTATCTTTAAAATTATGTCGCCAATACTCATCATCTCATGCATCGGTTTATATTTTGGAGGATTACTCCTAATTGCCTATCTCACATCAAAAAACACAACTGCCGAAAGTTATTTTTCAGGTAATCACACATCGCCTTGGTACGCTGTGGCATTTGGTATGATTGGTGATTCGTTGAGTGGTGTTACTTATATTTCGGTGCCAGGAAAAGTTGGTACGGCTCATTTTTCTTATTTACAATTAGTGCTTGGTTATTTTGTTGGCTATTTTATTATTTCAAAAATACTGTTGCCTATTTATTACAAAATGAATTTGGTTTCTATCTATTCCTATTTGCAAGATCGATTTGGTAAACACACTCAAAAAACTGGCGCATTCTTTTTTATTTTATCGCGTATACTTGGTGCATCGGGGCGTTTGTATTTGGCCGCTGGCGTTATTCAGTTTTTTGTGTTTGATAGAATACAAAGTGTGCACATTCCATTTTGGTTAAGCGTTTCGGTTATTTTAGTTTTAATGTTAGTGTATACATATAAAGGTGGTATTAAAACCTTAGTGTGGACAGATACCTTTCAATCTTTATTTTTAGTGCTAGGTGTGGTGCTTTCTATTGGTGTTATTATGAGTAAAATGGATATCAGTTTTACGCAATCCGTTAAAACAATTTACCACTCTCATTTATCAGAAACTTTTTTTTGGGATTGGCATAAATCGAATTTCTTTTTTAAAGAATTTATTGGTGGAATTTTTATAGCAGTAGCTATGACAGGCTTAGACCAAAACATGATGCAAAAAAACTTAAGTTGCAAATCATTAGGCGAAGCACAAAAAAATATTTTTTGGTTTAGCATTGTGATGGTCATCGTCAATGTTTTCTTTTTATCCTTAGGTGTTTTATTGTATCAATACTATGCCTTTGCAGGTATTGATATTCCAACTAATTTAGCAACAGGACAAATTATTTCTGACAAAGTTTTTCCAAATTTAGCATTAGGGTATTTGGGTATGTTTGCCGGATTAATATTTATTATTGGTTTAACTGCAGCTACCTTTAGCAGTGCAGATAGTGTATTAACAACACTTACCACATCTACTTACATTGATATGTTGGAGTATGATAAGAATACTGTTTTATCTGAAAAAGAAAAATCAAAACGTCGAACGCTTATTCATATTGGTTTTGCAGTAATCATGTGGTTAGTTATTATTGTGTTTGATATTTTAAATCAACGTGCTATTATTGATACCATTTTAATGTTAGCAGGTTATACATACGGACCCTTATTAGGATTATTTACGATAGGATTATTTACCAAACTCAATTTAAAAGATGCGTTAGTGCCTGTAATATGCGTTATTGCGCCAATACTTACTTACTTGATTGCAAATTATATTGTAACGCCATACTGCAATTACCAAATAGGTAATGAGTTAATTATTATTAATGCTGGTATTACCATTATTGGATTGGTGTTGGTGAAGAAAAGAAACTAAATCTTTTCTATTTCAATTGTGCAAAATAAGCCTAACTGTTTACTAAATGGCTCCACTAAACGTTCCATTGCTTTTGCAAAACCATACATAAAAAAAGGAATTAATGAACTACGAGAAACGCCACCACTCAACACATACATAAACGGTGTGTGGTAAGTGATTTTATTAATTTTAAGTTGCGGAAAATCTTTTGCAAATAATTCTAAATCTCTTTCAAAATAAATGTGTGGCAAGGCTTGGTTAGAATTACTTAATGGATTGCCAGCTTTAATTTCTCGAGGACCATTTTCTTCAAATGGTTCGTGATGAAAGCGTTTATAAATAAATCGTCCTAAGTTAGAATTGGCAGGTTCAATCATGATTATTTTTCCGCCTTTGATTAATGTTCGTTGTGCTTCTTTTAAAAATAAATAAGGGCGTGGAATATGATGAAATACATTCAACATCATAATACTTCCTAATTCATTTTCTTGATAAGGCATTTCCTCTGCACTAAAAATTTTATCTACCACAGGTAAATCTAAAATATCAGACGTAACGACTTCAGGAAATACATCTTTTAGAAAACCTCCACCTGAACCAATTTCCAAATACATCCCTTTTCCAACTGACTTAGAAACAGAAATAAATTGTTGATACCATTCGGTGTACAAGCGTTTTAAAAATGGTTTTTCTAAAATAATAGTTCGGTGAGCCAAGCTAGCTCTTGGATCATCTAAATCAAAATTGATGGTGTATTTTTTAAACACGGCTTTTACTTGCAAAAATATTCATATACCTACTTTCTGGGAAATCCAAAAATGATGTTACTTTTTCTTCTGTTAATTCTACCAACGAATTCTCTTCTATTAAGTAAACAAAAAAATTATACTTTTTTAAAAATTGAAAATAATCTAAAACACTTGTTCCTGCTATGCGCATGCCATAAGGCCAAAACTCTGAAAGCATTTTTAAATCAGGGTTTTGAAATGTTTGATGCATACCAAGTACTGCACTCATTTCATAACCTTGAATGTCCATTTTAATAAAATTAACAGGTTGTCCTTTCAAATAACTATCTATATCAACCGCATCAATATCAATTTCTTTATCGTAATCATCTGGCTTATACGTACGATGATCTACATTTAAATGCTTAGATGTGTAAATAGTTAGTAATCCTGGTTTATCAGAAACTGCTTTATTATTAGCAATCACATTAGTTAATGAAGCACAACGTTTTTTCAAATAATTAAAATTGGTCGTATCTGGTTCAAAGCAATGTACTTTACCATTTGGACCAACGGCGTTAGACAGTAGTTCAGCATAAAACCCAATATTAGCGCCAATATCAAGCACGGTATCATTAGGCTTGGTATATTTTTTAATTAAAGAAATTTCAAAAGCATCTTGTTTTTCCTTAAACGATTGATACGTTAATTTGTAAAGAGGAAAACAGTGTTTAAATAAAAAATCTCCTAATTTTATTTTGAATGTTGATGTCATTTATTTTGTGATTTCGAATAAATACGTTTGTTCGCTTAAACCTTCCGTATGAATTAGTTTGAGTTTATTAGGATATTTTTCCATGATAGGTTGTGCAATATTATGTAACGTATTAATTACTTGTCCTGTGTTTTCATTTGGATTAATGCGTAAACTCGCTAACATCAGATGCGTTACACCTTTCTCATTAAAAAAAGCTAAAGCACTGTCAGGATTAGATTGTTGAGTTAATGAATCTTTTTTTATCACACTGTAAATAGGAAAAAACTTTTTACCATTGGCATATACAAAACTCATTGGCGCTTTACGACTTGCCACCAAAGTATTTTGAGGTAAACTATCAGCACACCATTTACTACACTTTAAAAAATTTTGCCAATCAGGTGTGTAGCCATAAAAAATATTTCCAGCAAAATTTTTCTTTACAATTGGAATATTGGCAGAACCTCTTTTTACTGACGCTAAAAGTATTGATCCTGATATGATACCAACGATAGCAAGGTAAATTAACTGACCCATCCCTGTTTTTTTTACCAAAGCGTAAAATAAATTATAAATTAAAATAAGCATCACTGGCATACAAATTAACACAATACGAGGTTGATCCCAACGCGCTTGAAGTATGATAAATGACAATAGTAGTTGTGCTCCCGTAAATAATCCGAAAAATACTAAAGGCTTATTTTTTTGTTGAAATACTTTGAATAGGGCAAACAAACAAATCACCACCACTAAAAAAGCAACCGAACTGTATTCTCCTTTTAATTTTTCGAATGCTTCGGCAGACTGCAACGCCAAAGGGTTTTCGGAACGAAAGCCTAACAATTCAAAAAAACGTTTTCCTAAATATAAATTACAATTGTCAAAAAAACGACCAATAAAGCCTGCTAAATCATCGTTTCCAAGTGCTTTATCATAAGGGTCTTTCAATAATAAAATTTTACTTTGTCCAGCAAATTGATTTTGTGTTCCCCAAATTAACTTCACTAATAATTCGTAAGGTATTTTAAAAATTAAATAACTGCCAAGTGCTAGTCCAGCATTTTTCCATTGCTTTTCAATAACGAAAAATAAAATTAGTACAGGAACGGCAACGATGGCAACACTTTTGCACGTCGCAATTAAAAAAGTAAATAAACCTAGTAACGCCCATTTTTTTAAATGTTTTAATCCATTTGGTTCAGATTGCAAGGCATCGTAAACTTTAAAAAAGAAAAAGAAAAAAAGCGATTGTAAGAATAAATAAAAAGCTTCAGTAAATGTCATACTCGCGAAGTATTGTATCAAATGATTACAACTCACAAAAAGCATAACTGGCACTAAAACAATAAACGGAATGCGTTTAACAAATGATTTATAAAAAAAGAATACCGCGAAAAAATTAAAAACGACATTTGTAAACTTAAACAACAATAATTTAAAGCCGAATATCTTTGTCATAAGCCCTAAAAACATAACATATAAAGGAGCATTTTGAGTGTAAAAATAATTCGGAAACTCATTCACATATCTCCAACCACCTTCTAAATACAACGCATCATCATGTGCTTCACTAATACGAGCATTAAACAAGATGATAGAAAATAAAAGGGACACACTTAAAAGAACATAAAATAATTTTTTATTATTTTTTTCTCCCCATAATTCAAATTTATCAAAGGTTGTTTTTTCAGTTGATGAACTTGAATAAGATGCTGTTTTTGTTGCTGTTGTTTTTGCCATAATTATTAAGGTAACAAACAAAAATAACAAATAAATTGAGGATTTTTGTTCATATTTAATACATATTGTTTTTAGTTTATTATTATTTTTATAGACTAAAATAAAAAACTACTCATGCCAATACGAATGTCGGATGATGATGATTCATCGAGCGGTTATAGCGGAAATCAAGATGGGAAATGTGGTGGAGACGGCGGTGGAATTGGCGGCGGTATTATTGGCATGCTTTTACCATTATTATTTCGTCACCCAAAATTAATTTTTCCGATACTCATTATTGGAGGTGTTTTTTATTTGTATAAAGGATGTGAATTTAATGGCGCAGGTGAACATAAGCAAGCTAGAGCATCATATGGTATTGGTGCAACACTTGATGAAAAAGTTTACGATAGTACGGAAGTTTATGCAGCACTCAGTCCGGATGAACAATTACCCGAAAGTGTGTCGTTAGAGCGCTTTGCTCCTACTCCTGGCGATCAAGGACAACAAGGCTCATGCGTTGGATGGGGAAGCACGTATGCGGCTCGAACCATATTAGAAGCTGTCAGAACTGGCGAAGATCCTAATAAACTTGTATTTAGTCCAGCATTTACTTATAACCAAATTGGATTACAAGATTGCCAAGGTACTTACATTGATAAAGCAGTAGATTTACTAACAAATGAAGGAGCTATTTCATTCAATAAATTTCCTTACAACGAAAACTCTTGTTCTAAACAACCAGATAATTATGTATTAAAAGAAGCGTCACAATTTAAAATGAAAGGCGCTAATCGATTATCCATTAGTGGTGATGATTACACCTGTGATGTGAATGCCATTAGAGAAAATTTAGCGCACAATGCACCTGTCGTTATAGGAATGGCGGTTGGCGGATCTTTCATGCAAGACATGGAAGGGCAAGAAATTTGGATGCCAACCAGTTATGATTATAATAAAAATGGCTTTGGCGGCCATTGCATGTGTATCATCGGTTATGATGATTTTAAATTTAATGATGATGGTGCTTTTTTAATACAAAATAGTTGGGGGCAAAAATGGGGAAAAAACGGAAGAGCGTGGGTAAGCTATCGGGATTTTGTAACCTTTGCGAGCGAAGCTTATGGTTTATATCCAATGCCTGATGTAACAACCAAAGATAAATTAAGTTGTTCGTTATCATTAATAGAAAAAGAAAGTAAACGTGACATCGCATTAGTAAACAAAGGCAATAATGTGTACAGCACAATTACACCTTTAAAAATCAATACCAAATTTAAAGTT
>JBILCJ010000240.1:0-2848 GCA_044353195.1 Bacteroidia bacterium
TTTAGGATGGCAAAAGATTAGAATCACGACCTTACTAAATGAAATAAAAGTGACATTAATAGATTCTTTTTTTATTGCAGAAAAATATATGAATAAGGAATTTACCTATGTGTTAGCTGAATCAGGACATAAATTAACATTTAATTCCATTGAAGAGCCTTCTGCGCCCGCTATTCCAATTGTTCCAGATTTGCCAAAAAAAGTAATTCCTTTGGTTGATAATAGTATCTATGGTAATCTCTATCAAGCAAAGAACAATAAGCCTGTTTTTTTTAATAATTATAATTTTCAAGAAGAAACTTGCAAGATTACTTTAACTGATTTAGACATAAATTATGCTCTCAATTTATTTAATAAATGTAAGGATGATGAAGTCGTTTTAATTTATTTAAATACAATTTTAGAAAACAACTGTTATTCAACGAGTCAATTAAACCAACTAATATCAACACTTAAATTAGAATTAGACATTTTGAATAGCTTAAAAAAAGGGTATTCTCATATCATTGATAAGCAAAATATTGATGAGGCGTTTCAAGTTTTAAAATACCAATCAATGAAAGAGGTATTTTCTAATTTTCTGGAAGAGGAAACGAATAGGATGAAACAAAAGGAAATGAATTGTCAGTTAGCGATTTCAGACATGAAATTTAATGAGTTGATGACAATTATTAAAGCAAAAAAATATGAAAATGAAAAAACGAGTGTTGCTAAAAAACAGCTCTATCTCAACTGTATCAATACCACACAAGCAAAAATGATTTTGACATTATTTAGTCACGATCGCGAAAAAATAGAAGTTTTAAAATCGGTTTATTATGCCATCATAGACAAAGAGAATGTGCTGAAATTAATAAACGAATTTCAGTTTCAAGAAACGCGCGATGAGTTTTCGAAATTCCTTGATAGTAAAAAATAATATTATATGAAAAATAGTAAACTAACCATCATTGGTATTTTAGGTTCAATAGCTGTTGCCTTTGGAGCCTTAGGAGCACATTATTTAAATAGTAAGATAGAAACGGGTTTAATTACCATTGATCAAGTGAATGGCTTTGACACAGGTGTTAAATATCACATATATCACACATTAGCCATGTTGATTGTTTTTTTATTGGCTAAACAAATTCAAAGTAATTATTTGAAGTGGGCCTTTAATTGTTTTTTAATTGGCATCATATTATTTTCTGGTTCATTGTATCTGTTGTGTACTCGAAATCTATTTCATGCTGATTGGCTATCATTTCTTGGGCCTATAACTCCAATTGGAGGTTTGTTCTTCATTGCAGGTTGGTTTTTTATTGCAATGATTGGCATGAAAAAGCAATTACCAAGTTAGATTATTCGTGATGGTATTTTTCGTTTTTTAAAATTGAAAACCCTCTGTATAATTGTTCGCAAAAAAACAATCGAATCATTTGGTGTGAAAATGTCATATCTGATAAAGACATGACGTAAGAACTATGTTTTAAAATAGATTGATCAATGCCAAATGGCCCTCCAATTAAAAAGACCAATCGTTTACATCCAGAAACCATTCGTTTATTCAAAAAGTCAGCAAATAACGTTGATTTTAGTTGCTTACCATGTTCATCTAAACAAACTAAATAATCTGATGGCAAAAGTAATTTTTCAATTTCAACAGCTTCTGCCTTTTTTTGCTCTTCAAATGGCTTTTGTCTAACCAATTTATTCATGACAATGGTTTCTGTTTGAAAAGAAACGTAATTTTTCAAGCGATCTGTATATATTTTTATGCCCTCGTTAAGGTATACATCGTTGGTTTTTTCTATTTGAACTAATATGATTTTCATTTTTAACGAATTTAGGAAGTTTTAGGCACAGTAATTGTATTTAAATATTTAAATTTACAAAGTAATGAAGTTTATAATAATTATATGCATGAGTCTACTTTCATATTCTTTTGGAGTAGAAGATTTAAATGACGATGTTTCGTTAGCATTAAAAAAAGGAAATGCGGTTGAGTTAGTTAAATTATTTTCGGATAAGTTATCAATTAAAGTTTTGGCGCAAGAAGATTTAATGAGTAAATCTCAAGCCCAAGCAATTATTGCAGATTTTTTCTCGAAGAATAAAGTAAAGAATTATATAACTGCTCATACTAGCATTGTGAATGGAGACCAGCAATTTATTACAGGAACGATAGATACCAATTCTGGTAAATACCGCGTATCTATTTTAATTAGAAGCAATTTAATTTCTGGATTTAGAATTGAAAATGAGTAATTACTTTCAGCAACACAAAAAACATTTTAGTCTTGTTCAATTTGTAAAAAATGCTTTGCAAGAAGATGTTGGCGATGGCGATCATTCTGCGTTAGCAACTGTTCCTAATTCTCAAAAGGGAAAGTGTCAGTTAATTGTAAAAGAAAATGGCATATTAGCTGGTGTTGAAGCTGCTAAGCAAATTTTCAAAATCATTGATCCTAAGTTTAAATTTACAGAATTAATCAAGGATGGAAGTCTTGTGAAAGTTGGTGATATTGCTTTTTATATAGAAGGAAATACTCAAAAATTATTAACGGCCGAACGTTTAGTGTTAAATGTCATGCAACGAATGAGTGCCATTGCAACCAAAACCAATTACTTACAATCTTTATGCAAGGGTACGCAGGCGAAAGTAATTGATACCAGAAAAACCACTCCTAATTTTCGATTTTTTGAAAAATGGGCTGTCGTAATTGGTGGTGGAGCCAATCATCGATTTGGTTTGTACGATATGATTATGATTAAAGATAATCACATCGATTTTGCAGGTGGAATCATTGAAGCGCTTCATGCAACCCACATTTACTTAAAGAAAACAAAAAAGAAATTACCAATTGAA
>JBILCJ010000238.1:0-2897 GCA_044353195.1 Bacteroidia bacterium
ATAATTGCACTCATTCTATTCAATTTCTTCATAACTAGCATAAACTCGCAAACTAAAGATTCGCTATCTATTTTATTGCTTAAGGAAATCCCCATCACTGAAAATAAATTGGAAGGAATGCCTGATTTAAAAGATAATGTCATTTATGCTGGAAAAAAAAACGAAGTTATTTTACTAACAAAAATTAATGCTGATTTAAGTATTAATAACGCAAGACAAATATTTGCAAAAGTACCAGGAATACATGTGTGGGAAAATGATGGCTCTGGTATACAAACAGGAATTGCATCAAGAGGTTTAAGTCCAAATAGATCTTGGGAATTTAATGTCAGACAAAATGGATATGATATTTCACCTGATATTTTTGGCTATCCAGAATCCTATTACACACCGCCTACAGAAGCTGTTGAAAAAATTGAAGTTATTCGTGGAGCCGCATCATTGCAATACGGACCACAATTCGGAGGTTTATTAAATTATGAATTTAAAAAGCCAAATTCTCAAAAAGCTCTAACATTCCAAACACAACAAACTGTTGGTTCTTATGGTTTATTTAACAGCTTTAACGCCATTGGTGGAACTATCAAGAAATTTTCTTATTACGGTTTTTTTCACCATCGTAACGCAGATGGCTGGAGAAATAATAGTAGGTATTCCATATTAACGGGACATCTATCTTTAAATTATCAACTTACATCTAAATTCAGTATAACTGCTGAATACACTAAAATGAATTATGAAAGTCAGCAATCTGGCGGTTTAACTGACGCAAATTTTAAAGCGAATCATCAAACATCTACAAGAGAGCGAAATTGGTTTAGTGCTCCTTGGAATGTGGCTTCAGTTATACTTAAGTATAAAGTATCAAATTCTTTCAACCTTCAATTAAAATCATTTGCAACTATTGCAGAAAGAAACAGTGTTGGTTATTTAAAATCAATCAATTTTATAGATTCAATAAATCCATCTACGCTTCAATATAGTCCTCGCCAAGTTGATAGAGATTATTATGAAAACTATGGTTCTGAATTACGATCCATGCTTAAATATAATCTCTTCGGCAAACAGCATACTTTAACTGGAGGCATGAGAATTCAATCAGCACATACAAAAAGAAATCAATTGGGCGTTGGTTCTACAGGACAAGATTTTGATTTAAGTTTAATTGGTTCTCAGCAATATGGTCGTTCGTTAAATTACACAACAACAAACTTTGCTCTGTTTGCAGAAAATATTTTTTATGTTGGAAATAAATTAAAAGTTATACCTGGCATTCGTCTTGATTACATTGAAAACACCATAAAAGGTTACATCAATACAACGTCTACAGGACAGGTAAATCCTGACAATAGAAAGAGACAAATTTTATTGTATGGTATTGGTAGCGAATATTTACTTACAAATAAAACTAATTTATATGCTAATTATTCTTTAGCCTATCGACCAGTTACTTATTCTGAATTAACACCTTCAGCAACAACTGAAATCATTGATCCAAATTTAAAAGATGCAAACGGATTTAATGCCGACTTCGGTTATAGAGGAAAGATTAAACAATTTATAACATTTGATATCTCTGCTTTCTACCTCTTATATAATAATAGAATTGGTTCTATCACCCAAAACGGTAATTTATTTAGAACCAACATTGGGACTTCTGTCAGTAAAGGAATTGAGTCCTACATTGAATTTACTACAAAGGAATTATTTACGGAAAATTCTAAAATAGGATATATCAATATTTTCATATCAAATTCATTTATTAATGCCATTTATACAAAATGGAATAATCCATCTATCACTTTGGATCCAGCAAAATCAATTGAAAACAAACGAGTTGAAAATGCACCAAATTATATACACCGTTTTGGAGCTACCTATACTTATAAAAAACTATCTATCACCTATCAATACAATGCTGTTGGAGATGTATTTACTGATGCTGCAAATACTGAATTAGCCAATGCAACAGCGACTATTGGAAAATTATCTGGTTACAATGTCATGGATCTATCTTTAACTTATCAATTTCTAGACATTTATAATTTTAAAGCAGGAATTAACAATCTGACTGATGAGAAATATGCCACTCGTAGATCTGGCGGATATCCTGGCCCTGGTATTTTACCTGGTAATGCAAGAACCTATTTTATTAGTTTTGGTGCGTCATTTTAATTTTAATCATTTCACTTTTAAAACAAATCAACATGATACTATTTGATATAATTCAAGACAATGAAGAAAGAGCGATTGCGATGTCAAATTATTTGATTAAAAATAATTTCGCTATACAAACGCATATCGATATGAATAGAATTGTTAGTGCAAACGGTCATAAACAAACGGTTAGATTGTTTTTTATAACAAAAGCCTTACTTTACACCATTATTGAAAAAGAAATTAAAGAGCACTT
The DNA here is from genome assembly GCA_044353195.1 of Bacteroidia bacterium. Classification (GTDB taxonomy): domain Bacteria; phylum Bacteroidota; class Bacteroidia; order B-17B0; family Aurantibacillaceae; genus UBA4416. The sequence continues at coordinate 2,414 of JBILCJ010000238.1, forward strand.
TTCTTGCCCAGAAATGATTATTTATGCCACACCAATTAGCCAGATAAACGAAGAGTTTGGTGAGTTATTAAGAGCTCAGATTAAAGCGATCTAGATAAAATTAGGTTACGCATTTTTCATCTGAAGAAACATGTCGTTAAAACGCAATCGAACTGTTTCAATAAAATCAGCATTAATCATTTTCTTTAAATTTTCAACTGATTTCACTTGCTCTGTTTGAAATTTAAAACTTTGTTCCATCGGTCCAGCTTCAAATTTTACAATGTATTTATCGTTCATGTTAAATATTGAAATACTCATTGAAGGATGTGGAATACTATCTATTATTCTCATAATTTTTAATCAAATTTCTTTTTAAAATCAAACAAATTCTTCATTACACCCCAAGGTGTTGTTGCCCTATCACCGTCATCATGAATTTTCCCTAAAATTGATTTGGCTAATGCAACAAAATGAAACTTTCCAGAAGCCCTTAATGCCGCTT
>JBILCJ010000110.1:0-7410 GCA_044353195.1 Bacteroidia bacterium
ATTAACAAAGGCAGCCAACACAATAAATTTTCCATCAATTAAATATTTGAATGCTTTTTTATCATCTCGAATTGCATCAATTACCGCAATTAACTCACGATAATCATTATTGATTAACCAATTAAATGCTTCTACATCCCCGTGAATGTGTTTACAAAATTGTTCAATGGCGAATGTAGAATAATGCTTCATTTAGCTTAAAAACGGTTGATAATGTATTAATCTTCCCAATCGGCAATAAATAAATTTGTATCTCTCGTTCCTCCATTATTTCTATTTGAAGAAAAAATTAATTTTTTGCCATTAGGTGAAAACATTGGAAATGCATTAAATAAACTTTGGTTTGTTATTTGTTCCAAATTAGTTCCGTCATCATTAACCATGAATAATTGAAAATCATATCCCTTTTTACTATGATGGTTACTTGAAAAAATTATTTTTTTTCCTGATGGATGAAAAAATGGTGCCCAACTTGCTTTACCTAAAAAAGTAATTTGTTTTAAATCACTTCCATCCACATTACAAGTGTAAATATCCATCGTAGTTGGAGCAACTAAACCTTGTTTCAATAATTCTTTATATTCCTTCACTTCATCTTCAGTTGTCGGTCTAGATGCTCTGAAAACAAGTCGTTTGCCATCTGGTGAGAAAAAAGCACCACCGTCATATCCAAGGCCAAAGGTAATTTGTTTTTGATTTTTACCATCAATATCCATGGTCCATAATTCTAAATCACCACTTCTATCACTTGTAAAAACTATTTTATCACCTTTTGGTGACACCGTTGCTTCTGCATCATAACCTGGCGAATTAGTTAGCTGATTTGTAATTTTCCCTTTTAAATTTGCCACATAAATATCAAAGGTGTTGTATACAGCCCATAAATATTTGCCTTTCGTTTCTGGAACTGGAGGACAATCTGCACCACCTTTAAATGTTGAAGCAAAAAGAATATGTTTATTGTCTTTCATGAAATAACTACACGTTGTTCTCCCCTGCCCTGATGAAATTTGAGTTGGTTTGTATAAGCTATCTTTACTTGCTTTTTCAATGTCTAAATTAAAAATTTGATCACATTTTGCTCCCCAATTTTTATTATTACTTTGAAACGAAGCAAACTTGCCATCATAACTAAAATAAGCTTCTGCATTATCTCCACCGTGCGTTAACATCGTTAGATTTTTTAAATGCTTTTCGGTCTGTGATAATAATGTAGCTTGACATGCTACAAAAAGAAACATAAATTTTACTTTCATACTTAACTTAAAAATGGTTTATAATGCTCTGAAACGCATCTGCAACACGCCTAAAAACGCTTCTTTAAATATTTTGGTGCTCATTTTACTCACACCAAGAATTCTATCTGTAAATAAAATGGGAACTTCCTGTATTTTAAATCCTTTTTTATAAGCTCGGTATTTCATTTCAATTTGAAAAGCGTATCCCATAAATTTAATGCAATCCAATTCAATGGTTTCTAAAACTTTTTTTCGGTAACACTTAAATCCTGCGGTTGTATCTTTGACTGGTAACCACAAAATAAAACGAACATACACAGAGGCAAAATAACTCATTAATATTCGTCCAATAGGCCAATTACTAATTTGTCCACCTTTACAATAGCGGGAACCAACTGCAACATCTGCACCATTTTCGCAAGCTTCCAATAATCGAATTAAATCCTGAGGATTATGACTAAAATCGCAATCCATTTCAAAAATATAATCGTAATTATTTTTTAATGCCCATTTAAAACCATGTATATAAGCAGTTCCTAAACCTAATTTACCTTGTCTTTCTTCAATATGTAACTGATTTGTAAATTCTTGTTGTAGTTCTTTTACTTTAGTTGCCGTTCCATCTGGCGAACCATCGTCTACAATTAAAATTTCGATTCGTGTTGGTAAACCAAATACTGTTCGAATCATTTTTTCAATGTTTTCGATTTCGTTGTAGGTTGGTATAATTACTAAATTTTTTGCCATGTATGATGGTGCTAATATAACTATTTTGTTAGAAACAACATCTAACTATTTATAGTCAGCCACGCTTTAAAAACATCATTATTTCCAATGTTTCTTAATTTGTAATTTGAGAAATAGGTTAACCCCTTTGGATTTTTAGAAAGTGAAACTGTTTTTAAGCGTTGCGCAGATGAAACAGTTAAATCGATGTCTGAATGCTTGAAATAATTCATCCAATCATTAAAGTCATTTTTCAAGGTATAACCATTAACGGCTATAATTTCATCTCCAATACTTAATCCAGCTTTCCATGCTGGGGAATATGGTGCGGTTAGTGATATTTTTCTATTTAAACCAAAATCAAGTGTTTTAAAACCAAATAGATCCTCTGAAATTTGTAGGCTAGATTGTTTTTTAAATTCAATAGATAAATAATTAAAACATTCTGTTAAAGGTGCTTCATAATCCTCTGTTCCAAAAACATATTTTTCAAAAAATGAAGTGAAGGAAGTGCCAGCCATCGATTCGCATAAAGAAATAATATCCAATTCAGAATAACCTTTATTTAATTTACCGAATTGATTATAAAGAACTTGACACACATCTTTCAAACCTTTAGTATACTTAGAATATTTAAAAATTTGAACGTCTAACATAAATGCAATGAGATTTCCTTCGTCGTATATGGATGTTTTTCGATATGGCGTTCCGGGAACATACCCATCTAACCAAGTATCATAACTAGAAGCGGCAACAGATAAATTAAATCGACCATAATTATGAAAATGTTTATCTAAGCGTTCTTCTAACGTTTCAAAATATTGCTCATTTGTGAAAACACCACTTGATAATAATAGCAAATCACCGTAATAGGTCGTAAAACCCTCGTACACAAAACCAGTGCGTGCATGATTTTCTTTAGAGAAATCATAAGGCAACATTTCAATCGGTCTAATGTACTTAATATTCCAAGTGTGAAACAATTCGTGACAAGAAACACCTAAAATACTTTCATAAGTATTACCAGTATTTAAATGGTAACCCGGTCCAATTGCAATGACGGTACTTTTTTGATGTTCAACACCATGATAAAATTTATAAGGCAATATCTGAAAAATAAAATGATACTCATTCACTGGAATACTGCCCCAAAACGATAATTGTGTTTGAGTAAATTTATAAAAATCAGTTTTAATACGTTCAAAATTTGGTTTACACTCACCATTAAAATGTAACCAATATTTAATGCCGTTTATTTCATAAAAATCAGATTGAATGGATTCACTCGCTAATATTGGACTATCAGCTAATTCATCAAAATTAGTGGCGGTTAATATTTTGTTATTTTTTTGAAGTGTTGTAATAATTTGATAAGAATCAGGTACATCTAAATCAATAACATGAGGAAGTTGTTTTCTACTTTCTTCATACATGCACAAATGAACAGGATTGATATAAATTTGATTTTCATCAGCAAAACAATTACCAGCATTAATCTCAGATGTGTGATAACTATACGTCACAGTTATTTCGCTACATCCATTTGTATCAATATACCAAGTATTATTATTTGTTTTATGATAGTTAAGTGGTTTTTTTGAATGATTAAATGCATCAACACGTTTAATGTTTTTTGCAAAATTTCCTAACTCATACCTTCCTGGTCGCCAAGTTGGCAAATGAAGTTCAATAAAAGGTGTATTAATAGTTGAAATAGTTAAGTCAATATAAATATAATGAGACTGTGGATTTTTTAAATAAATTTTATAATGCATCATAATCGTAAAAATTTAATGCAAATTAAGTAAAAACAATTTATATTTACCTTTAATGAAAATGAAAGTCTTTATACTATTTTTTCTGTGCCATATAATTGCCAAAGCACAAACATCTGATTCTCTTTTATTTCAATTAAATAGTATTGAAAATGATACAGAAAGTGTTAATCAATTGTATACTCAGGGCTTCGAACTTCGTAATTCAGATCCTGATAATGCCTGGTTATTTGCTAATGCTTGCTACAAGAAAGCCATAAAAAGCGAAAATCAAAAACATTTGGCAAAAGCTTATAACTTGCTAGGTGTTTTACATTATAAAAAAACACATTATCTCAAAGCTTTAGAATATCAAAAAAAAGCACTAAATCTCAATAAACAAATTGGAAACAAAAAAGGCTGTGCCATCAATTTATCCAATTTAGGAAACATTTACAGTGATATTAATTATTTTAAGCAAGCTGAATCAAGCTATTTGGAAGCGATTCAAATAAACAATTCGTTAGGAAATACAAAAGAAATAACTCGTTGCTTAATCAATATTGCTGCCTTAAAACATACGCTCAATCAAAATGATGCTGCTGTTTCCAATTTGAAACAAGCCTTATTTTATGCTAATGACTTAAATAATTATGACTTAATTGCCACTTGCAATAACAATATTGGTATCGCATTAACGAATCAAAATAAATTAGATACTGCCCTATTCTATTTACAAGAAGCATTAAAAATGCGTTTAATAATTGATGATGAAGTAGATTTAGCAAATAGCTATATTAATATTGCTAATGTTTTAAATAAACAAAAAGAAATTAATGAAGCATTTTATTATATTGTTATGGCAGAAAGTCATTGTAAACGCTACGAAATTTATGATGAACTAGTCAATTTATATAGTATTAAATCAGAATGGTATGAAAGTAAAAATATGTATGATTCTGCTATTATCTATTTAAAGAAACACCAACAATTGAAAGACAGTTTGCAGAAAATTGAAACAGAAAATACAGATTTATTGTCTAACGAAGATTCTATTTCAGAAATCGAAAAAGAAACTAATACTAGTAAATTAGTTGTTTTAGTTGCACTATTCGGCTTATTTTTAGGAAGCATAACGAGTTATTTCATATTTAGGAAAAAATGAGTAAAAAGGATAAAACAAGAATAAATGTGGTTTATTCCACAAACCCAAATTTTAGTTACGAAAATTCAGAAGATGATGTTCAAGAGACATTGCCACCACAGCAACAAAATCTCAAACTTTTTTTAGATAGAATTGGTGGTGGAAAATTAGTAACACGTGTTAGCGGTTTTATCGGTACCGAACAGGATTTGAATGATTTAACTAAATTACTCAAACAAAAATGTGGCGTTGGTGGAAATGCAAAAGATGGAAACATTCTGATACAAGGCGATAACAGAGATAAATTAGTAGAATTACTGACTAAGGCTAATTATAAAGCTAAAAAAGCTGGAGGATAAAATAATTGTTTTAACCTTAAGTTTTTAATTTTCGTTTCAATCCGTATCTTTATAACGAATTATTACTTAGTTTTCAATCAAGTTTTATTTTCGCTTTTTTAGTATAAAACTTTTAAACCAACACGATGACAGCTTTTATTGACTTATTAAAAATTATTATTCCAGCTGGTGCAGTGTTTGCTGCTGCTTATTTTTTAGTTAAACGATTTTTAGACAATGAACAAAAACGTCGTGAACACGAATTAAAAAAGTCAATTTCTGCTTCAATTACACCACTTAAAATACAAGCTTACGAGCGAATTGTTATTTTTTTAGAACGCATTCATCCCAACAGTTTAGTAATTAGAGTGAACCAAAATAACATGAGTGCGCGTCAATTACACCATGATTTAGTTGTTACTGTAAAAACAGAATTTGAACATAATTTATCACAACAAATTTATTTATCAAATGATGCTTGGGAATTAGTAAAAACAGCCAAGGAAGAAATTATTAAAACCATCAATATTTCTTCTTCAAAAGTTTCGGCAGATGCACCAAGCAATGAATTAGCCATGATGATTTTGAATATTACAGCTAACCTTAATGCTAAATTACCAACCGAATTGGCGATTAATTTTATTAAAAGAGAAATTGCTCAAACGTTTTAATTGCCCCACTATTTATGGAAAAATTATTTTCTGATTTTACTTCAACCAATGCTCAAGCTTGGAAAGAACAAATAATAAAGGATTTAAAAGGAATTGACTTTAATACGCTTATCTGGAAAACGAATAGCGGAATTGACGTTAAACCGTTTTACACAAGCGAAGATGTTCAATTAACCAACGAACCCAATGCCATTAATAGCGATTGGAGTATTTGCGAATACATTGAGGTAGATGATGAGGTTATTGCAAATAAAAAAGCCTTAAACGCACTGCAAAATGGAGCCTCTGGTTTAGTTTTTAAAGTTTCTAAAAAAACCAATTTTGAAAAACTATGTCAAGGCATTTTATTCGAATACATTTATTCACTATTTGAAATCTCATGTGAATGTGAAGAAGACCTCATTCAATTTTTAAAAAGCAAAAATTACGAGAAACATTGTTTCATTGACATGGATGAAACAGTGAAAGGTAAAATAAATATTCAACATGTTAACGGTAAACTATCCATCAACACAAGCATTTATAATGAATCAGGAGCTACTATTTTAAATCAGCTTGCCTTTTCTATTGCTCATATTAATGAATACTTAACCGAATTAGCAACTGTAAATAAATTAAAAGAACTTCACACCTTACATATTACAATGGCTATTGGTGGTGATTTTTTTATGGAAATCAGTAAAGTTCGCGCCTTAAGAAACCTAACAAATTTTCTTTTGAAGCAATATGATTGTAATCCTGAAATTCATATTCACGCGCAAACAACGCTAGTTAATAAAACTCAAATGGATATGTATAACAATTTATTACGTTCTACAACTGAAACAATGAGTGCAAGTATTGGCGGTGCAAACAGTATTGTGGTATTTCCGTTTGATTATCATGCCAATCCAGATAATGATTTTAGTAGTAGAATGGCTCGTAATCAGCAGTTAATTTTGAAAGATGAAAGTTATTTAAATAAAGTATCTGACATTGCAGCTGGATCTTATTATATTGAAACGATTACGAAAACACTTTGCGAAAAGGCATGGGATGTTTTTAAAGACATTGAATCAAAAGGTGGTTTGATTAATTCATTAAAATTAAATTATGTTCAAACAATCATAAAATCTGACGCTCAGCAATTAATCAATGATTTTAATGATGGTAAACTCATTTTAGTTGGGGTTAATAAATTTCAAAATAAATCAGAGGAACCTAAAACATCCATCAATTCTCATATCGAAAATGTGACTCAAAGTTTGGCTATACAGCCAATCAAAGCATTAAGGTTAGCTTAATATTTTTGTTTATTTGGACTTTGTCTTCGGCTAGGTTTATTTTAATAATTTAGGCGTTGACTAAGGCCAGGCTTTTCGTTACAATCTTTTTGTTCGTTCCTCACAAAAAGGATTTTCACTTCAATCCTTAACGCAGATTTTACTTTTATCATATTTATCTAGTTCGCATAGGTCTTATAACCAACATATAAAATAAATAATAGTCAAAAATATAAAGTCAGTTTAAATAAATTAAATTAAAGTTGGTGGTGATAAC
>JBILCJ010000207.1:0-3744 GCA_044353195.1 Bacteroidia bacterium
GAGCAAACTTAATATTATTTATTAAATTGTAAATATATATTAATGTAGATAAAATGCTTATATTAGCACACGAATTGCCAATATGTAATTATGTACCTTGCTATTGTCAATTCTGATAATGTAACTTAATAGAATTATTTTTTGAAACATTTTTATAAAATAGTATTTATAATAATGAGCTTGATTAGTCAGGCTCAGGTTTATGAATTTCAAAAAATAAATCAAGAGCAAGGACTTCCATCTTCTTTTATAACTGCTTTAAAACAAGATTCTCGAGGATTTGTTTGGATTGGAACCGATGGCGGAGGCTTAGTAAAAAGTGATGGATTGTCATTTAAAATTTATGATGCAAGTAATGAGCTAAAAGGTACAACAATTACTGATATTATAGAAGACGCTAATTCGAACTTGATTCTAGCTTCAAAATTCAATGGTATTTCTGTATTTAATGGAGATAAATTTTTTAAAACGTACGATAATTTAAATAAAACCTTAAAATCAAATTACATCTATAAATTAATAAAAAGTAAAAAAGGTGTTTATTGTATTGGTAATAGAGAAATCGTTTTAATTAAAACTAATTATTCAATCGAAAAAATTATTGAACATGATAATTTATTTGGTGAAGTTTCTTCTGTTGTGCTTGATAAATTTGATAATATATTAATTGCGGGTTACAATGGTATTTTTAGTTTAAAACAAAATAATAGTAAATTAATTCGGCAACCTTTTGATGGCCATTTTGCTGTCAGTAAAAATAATAACAATGAAATTATTGCAGTATCAGAAATTGGCGGTATTTACAAATTAATTGAACCAGCAAATTCTGCTTTAAATTTCACTTGGATCAAAATTTCTGAAACTCCTTCTCATTTTAATCCGAAACATATTTTTATTAGTAAAGAAAATAACATTTGGATTTCTGGTGATCAACAGCAAGATTTACTGATGTATGATGGCAACAGTTTTCAAAAATTTAATAAATCGAATGGGTTTAGTGGTGATAATATTAATTGTTTTATGCAAGATAGAGCAAATAATATGTATTTCGGCACCCAAGGTTTTGGACTTTTAAAAACAGGAAAACAATTATTTATTAGTTATACAAATGTGGAGGATTTAAATACACCCTCTATATTTTCTGTATTTAAAAGCGAATCGGATTTATACGTTGGTATGAATAAGAAAGGCCTGCTCAAGTTTTCTGAGAATAAATTAGGTCAATTAACATTTCAGAAATTGTATGCAAATGAGTCGAAAGGAGCAAGTGTTATATTTAAAAATAATAAAAACGAAATACTTTTTGGTTCTAAAAAAGGAGTTCAGAAAATTCAACATGATAACTTAGTTGATATACCCCTTCCTTACTTAAATGAAGACACAAAAGCCATTGTTGCCATTCATCAGGATAAAAAAAATAGATATTTTTTTGGAAGTTACGGAGGAGGATTATTAATTACCGACGAAAATTTTAATTTAATAACCAAGTTTCCAAAAAAAATTAATGAAATAGATGATTACGTATACACCATTGATCAATTTGAATCTAATAAATGGTATATAGGATCTAATCATGGTCTTTTTATCCTTTCCGAAAAATCGCCTAATGTTTTCGAGAAATCTAAAGTAGTTATTCCAGCTCCATTTTCTATTTCAACCAAAGACTGTTTTGGAAACTATTGGTTTGCTGGATTAGATTTTATTTATTCATACGGAAAAAATGGCGTAAAAGAGTTTAATAAGAAAAACGGATTAACATCTACTGTTATCTATACATTGATTGCTGATAAATTTGGAAATGTTTGGGCAGGATCTAATTTAGGCTTAGATAGAATTTCAGTAAATAACAAGGGCGATATTGTATCTGTCAAAAACTATAATTCAAATAACGGATTTAAGGGGCTCGAAACAAACACCCGTGCTCAATTTATTGATCAACAAGGTGATATATATTTAGGTACAGGAATTGGTATTGTAAAATGTCTCACGTCTTCTAAATTGGATACTGAAATTGTTCGTGATGTTGTTATAACAGATTTAAAAGTACTAAATAAAAATATCGACTGGACAACTGATGTCAGTAAAAACAAATGGTATAATATTCCTGATAGTGGATTTGTTTTTAATCCTGAAGACAACCAATTAACGTTTCGTTTTAGTTCTATTAATTCTGAGTTAAATGACAAGCTTTATTTTTCTTATAAAATGGAAGGGGCCGATGCTGATTGGTCTTCTCCTAATTTATTAAATGAAATTACCTATTCTAATCTTCGTTCAGGGGATTATATTTTTAAGGTAAAAATGGTTGACATTACTGGTAAAAAATTGAGTCAGGAAGCAAGTTTTTCATTTACAATCAAAACACCATTCTATTTAAGTTGGTGGTTTATTACGAGCGTGGTTATTTTAGTTGTACTCGTTATCTACTTTTTATTTAATAAATTTTCTACGTTTAATCCTGATTATGTAAAAGAAAACAATAATTCGTTGGAAGAAGATAATAAGGCGAATAGAATGTTCCTTTTGTTTTTTGGAACTTTTGCACCTCTAATCGAATTCTTTTTTGAAATATTTCACTTAAGGGTTCACAGCGAATTGTATTTTAATTTTTCTATTGGATTTTTTTGTATTGGTTCATATTATTTAAGCTTTAAAAATAAATTTGTTTACAAATACCTTTCGGTTGCAGTTGTAATTTTATTCTTAGCCTATTTTGTGTCTCATGCCATCAAAATTTGGATTTTACCTTTTGAATTAATAACCTTCGCTAGTCATTGTTTGGTTTTATTTTTCTCCTTTTCTATTTTTAAAAATATCAAGCATTATTGGATTTATGTAGGCTTTCTAGTTCTCTTTTCCATAGCCTTATTTTTTAATCCAAACATGGATTTTAACAGCGCTATTGTTTATGCATTTGTTACTTTGTTTGTCACTAAGTTAAATCATGCCAGGTACATAATCCGATTAAACAATACCGAAAAATTATTATTTACAAATAATATCGTTAATAACGGCAGTTCATTAGTATTAGGGACTGATAAAATGGGAAAGGTTATTTATTGTAGCGAAAACATTAGTAAAATTTTAGGTTATACGAGTGAAGAAGTTAAAGGAATGGCATTTTGGACTTTAACCCAAGATAAAGAATATGCGTTTTCTGATTATTCTGAAAAATATGTAAAAGATAGAGTTTACATCAGAAAATTAAAATGTAAGAATGGTGATTATAAGAACATTCAATGGACAGACTCTAAACATTCAAATGATTTATTTGTAGGTATTGGGCAGGATGTGACAGAACAAGTTAAAGCTCGTGAACAGTATAAGAATTTAGTTCAGAATGCACCAGATATTATTTTTGAGGCAGATGGCTCTGGCTATTTCACATTCATCAATGAAGCCATGCAAAGAATTTTAGGCTTTTCATCAGAAGAATTATTGGGGCAACATTTTACCTCTATCGTTAGCGATGATAATAAATTACAAGTAATAAAATTTTATTCAGAATTATCCACAAATCAAAATGACTTTGATGTTCTTGAATTTCCTGTAACTTCAAAAAGCAAAAAAGAGTTTTGGGTTTCTCAAAAAGTAATTGTTTATAGAAATGAAGTTGGAGAAATAGTTTCCTTCTCAGCTATTACAAGGGATATCACCACATTAAAAAACACTGAATTAGAAAAAGTTAAAAGACAAGAAAAAATGTATACCTATAATCAGGTGTTGCATCAATTAACTACTAAT
>JBILCJ010000127.1:0-6488 GCA_044353195.1 Bacteroidia bacterium
GAAATAGTAAGTGATATTTTATTAAAATCTTCTGAAGCCTTAGGCGTTGATCGTATTTCTATTTGGAATCATTTTGATGATAAAGTGGTTAGTTTAAAAGCATATAGTCCTGATTCGAATACATTCGATCAAGGCGAAGTTATTTTAGGGGCAGACTACCCAAGGTATTTCTCAGCACTTAAAGAAGGAAAAACTATTTTAGCCAATAATATATGTGAGCACGATTACACAAGTGATTTTTGTGTTTCACCGGATAATGATATTAAATCATTATTAGATGTTCCTATGTTTTTGAATGGTAAATTATCAGGCTTAGTTTGTTGCGAAATGACAACAAGCTTTCGAGTTTGGGATAATGAAGATTTAAACTTTGCTCGGTCAGTTGCAGAGATAATTTCTATTTCATTAGAAACTGAAAAAAGAAAATCGGCCGAATTAGCCATTAAAGAAAGTGAAAGTAATTTTAGAATGTTAAACGAAACCATTGATGATGTTTTTTGGTTGTATGATTTAAAATCAAAGAAATTACTTTATGTAAGTCCATCTTCTGAAAAAATATTTGGTGTAAAACCAATTGAGTATTACTCACAGTTTGATTATTGGAAAAACTATATTCTCGAAGCTGATCAAAGTATCATTTACAATGCACATAAAAATTTAGCCTTAAATGGTTTTTATGAAATAGAGTATAGAATAAAAGTGAATAATTCTATTAAATGGATACATGAAAAATCATTTGGTATCAAAGATGTAAATGGTTTCTATTTTAAGAGTTCGGGAATTTGTTCCGACATCACAGAAAAAAAGAAAATTGAATTAGAGTTAAAACAATTATCCATAGTTGCTGAAAAAACCACAAATGGTATTTTAGTGGCCGACCATCTTGGTAGAGTTATTTGGGCTAATCAAGGCTATTTAGAAATGGTAGAGATCTCCCTAGGTGATTTAATTGGTAACCGACCAAGGGATTTGTTTAACCCAAATGGTAAGGAATTTGAAAGAGAAATAGATGTTTTAAACGGTACTAATTTTAGTAAGGAAATTGAAATAATTACAACTAGTAAAAAAATTAAGTGGGTTGAGTTAACTAATACCGTTATTAAAGATGAGCAAGGTAATATTGTTCAACAAATTGAAGTAGTAACGGAAATAACAGAAAAAGTTAAAAATAGAAATGTGTTGTTGCAGTTATCAAGTGATTTAGAATACAAAAACACATTGCAACAAAACATTATTAACTCTCAGTCATTTGAAGAATTAGCCTTTAAAACATTAGGCTTTATAAAAAGTCAGACTAAAGGTTGTGTAAGTGTAGCCTTGGCAAAAGTAAATGATAAAAACGATCATTTTAGTGGTTATGAAATTGTTGACAATCAATTTAATAAACTTGTCATTCCAATGTCAACTACGAGAAGTACAAGCACTTTGCAAAAAGGTGAAATTTTTATAGAACGTAATCTTAAAACGGCAAAAGAGGTTTCTGTTTCTGATTTAGACAATAGGCATATTCATGTTATTTCATACATATTATTGCCAATTATGGATGGCGATCGTTTAATAGCTGGTATTCATGTTTCTCTCGGACGTGTATTTGATTTAACTGATAATGAAATTAAAAATTTAGAATCGATTACCTTATTACTTTCTGTTGCCATTAAGCAGCTTGATTTAAAAAATGAATTATTGCAAATTAACAAGGATAATATTGATAGTTTAAACTATGCTCAAAACATACAACGTACCATATTACCTGAAATAACAAAACTTACCAAAACATTCAGTGATATTAGCTTATATTTTAAACCAAGAAATATTGTAAGTGGAGATTTTTATTGGGCAAAAGAAAAAAATGGATTAACGTTTATAGCTGTTGCAGATTGCACAGGTCACGGTGTTCCAGGTGCTTTCCTAACATTAATTGGCAGTAGAATTTTAGAGCAAATAGTTGATATAGAAAAAATAACAAATCCAGCAGAGATTTTAATGAAATTAGATGATCAAATTTATTTATCATTAAATAATAAAGAGCACGACATCATTAGAGATGGCATGGAAATTGGGCTTTGTGTGATTGATACCAAAACTAATAAGTTAAGTTTTGCAGGAGCTGGATTAGGATTATTGTATTTTATCAATGATCAGGAGTTTTATATAAAAGGACAACGTAAATCCATTGGAGATTACAGAGATGATGATTTTAAATTTAAAACAATTGAAATTGATGTAACTGGTGAAGAATGTTTTTATATGGCGACAGATGGCTATCAAGATCAATTAGGGGGTAATCATTATAAACGCTTTTCAAAGAAACGAACTATTGATTTATTGAAATCAATTATCCCTAAATCTGGCATTGAAAAAGAACAAATTTTAAGTAAAGAGATGGATGAATTTATCGGTATTCATCAACAAACGGACGACATTACCGTAGTTTCATTTTCGATTAATCCTAATAAAAAAGTAGTTGATTAAACCAATAAACAAGACATAATTAACATTTAAACAAGTAAAATAGAGTATAAAATGGAAAATTTAATTGTAAAACAAACAGCTGAAACTCCTGAAATTAATTTCAATGTAGGTGGTCAATTAGTAATTAAAGGAGTTTCTATCCCCGAAAATATTACTAATTTTTATACACCTGTAATTAATTGGATTAAAGAATTAGAGAGTAATATGCCTAGTGATATAAAGTTGATTTTCGAAATTGAATATATTAACACGTCTTCTACGCGTGCATTTATTGAAATTATTAAAAAGGTTAATTTATTGAAAGACAAATGTAAAACGATTACAATTGTTTGGCGATATGAAGCAGATGATGAGGATAATTTGGATTTAGGAAAAGATTTAGAACATAGCGCTAAATCAAAGTTTGAATTTGAAATCATTTAATTTTAAATTAATTAATTTAAAAGGTATAATTTAATTAGCATGAAACTATTGCATATCGTCTCCACAAAGAGTTCGCCCGAAATTATTTTCGATGATCAAGAACATAAATTGTTTATCAAAGGGATATGCACGCCCGAAAACCCAATTCATTTTTTTCAGCCAGTAGTAGATATTATAGAAGAACATTTAGCCACTCATAACAAGCTAATTATCGATATTTACTTAGATTATTTTAATACAGGTTCCTCAAAATGTTTACTTAATTTATTCTCTAAAGTTGCTAATACGTCTCCTGATGTTAAATCCAATACGGTTGTAAATTGGATAGTTGATGAAGATGATTCTGAGCTAAAAGAAGCAGGTGAAGTCTTTGAAGAAATTACAGGTTTAAAGTTTAATTTCGTGAGCCAAAATTAGTTTTGGCTTGTTTTTCATCCCCGAAAACGTTCAAAATCAATATAATATTTCATTAATTCATTCATTTTTCTTACTTTTGCGGTCTATATTAATCCCGTAAGATTATGAAATGGTGTCAAAGCCTATTTTGTTCTGTCTTATATTAAAATTATAACAGATATGAAACTGTCCATGTTTAAATTTAATCTGCCAAAAGAATTGTTGGCAGAGTATCCTTCAAAAAATCGTGATGAAAGCAAATTAATGGTAGTAGATAGAGCTACTGGAAAAATCACGCATAAAAAATTTAAAGATATTATTAATTATTTTGATGAAGGAGATGTAATGGTGTTAAATGATACCAAAGTATTTCCAGCTCGAATGTATGGTAATAAAGAAAAAACTGGTGCTAAAATTGAAGTATTTTTATTACGCGAATTAAATAAAGAAAGTCGTTTATGGGATGTTTTAGTTGATCCAGCTCGTAAAATTAGAATTGGTAATAAATTATATTTCGGCGAAAATGACAATGTTGTTGCTGAAGTAATTGATAACACAACGTCAAGAGGAAGAACACTTCGTTTTTTATTTGATGGACCTTACGAAGATTTTAGAAAAGCCTTGTATGATTTAGGTGAAACACCTTTACCAAAATACATCAAGCGTGCGGTTGAAGAAAGCGATATTGATCGTTATCAAACTGTATTTGCTAAAAATGAAGGCGCTGTTGCAGCTCCAACAGCAGGGTTACACTTTAGTAGAGAGTTGTTAAAACGATTAGAAATTAAAGGGGTAGATTATGCTAATATAACATTGCATATTGGTTTAGGAACATTTAGAATGGTAGAAGTGGAAGATTTAACTAAACATAAAATGGACAGCGAAGATGCTTTAATTACAGAAGACAATTGTAAGATAATTAATAAAGCAAAAGACAAAAAGAAAAAAGTATGTGCTGTTGGTACAACTGTTATGAGAACATTAGAATCTTCTGTTTCAACAACTGGACATGTAAATCCATATGCTGGCTGGACTAATAAATTCATTTTCCCTCCCTATGATTTTTCAGTTGCTAATTGTATGATAACAAATTTTCATATGCCTGAATCAACTTTGTTAATGCAAGTTGCTGCTTTTGGTGGTTATGATTTAATTATGAAAGCATACAAAGAAGCTATTAAAGAAAAATATAGATTCTATTCATACGGAGATGCGATGTTGATTTTATAGAATTAGTATCACATAGATAATAAAAAAGTCCCTTGTCGTTTTGGCAAGGGACTTTTTTTTAAGCATGAAAGTCGATAGTCATCTCATGCGATGCTAAATCGTAATGGTCTCCCATACTCATCACGTGTACAACCAAATTTTTGATAGAAATTGGTTGTCCCATTTCTACTGAAGTTAAGTTTGTATCTTTAATATTTCTTCCATCAACTAAAATAACTAAGCCAGATCCTATGGCTTCCATTTTTGTTTTATCTGTAATTAATAATCCTGTATCTTCTCCTAATCCAATTCCAAGTATTTTTGGGTTACCTACAACAGCCTGAAATAAACGTCCTATTCGTCCACGATGAACAAAATGGGTGTCGATTACAACATCATCTATTAATCCTAAACCACTTGTGATTTTCACTTCACCTTTTAATAAAGCTTCGCTACTGCTTCCTTGGTAAATCATATTGTTTGATGCCGCTGCAGCTCCTGCCGAAGTTCCAGCAAAAATAAAATCTTCGTTTTGATATTTTTGAATCAATAGTTCGTGAAAAGGTGTCCCGCCTAAAATGGAAGTGAGACGAAGTTGATCGCCACCTGTAAACATAACGATATCAGCTTTTCGTAATCGTTCAACAGAAGATTCTTCTAAGGCATGTTCTCTTTTTTCGATATACAAAACATCTACATTCTTAGCTCCCAAAAATTCAAAAGCACGAGCATATTCTGGACCAACTTCTTTTGGTATTTTTGATGCGGTTGTGATAATTTCAATACGAGAATTTTCTTTGTATTTAGACTCAATAATTAATCGTTTCAAAATACCAGTTTCGAAAAAATTTAAATTTTTTTCCACCTGTTTATCAAAGTTTTTTTCAGTAAAACTTCCTTTGTCTACAGCCCCCCCAATAATTACTAATTTTCCCTTTGGATTCATGCGTATTTATTTAAAATAAATGAATATTGAAATTGATTCAAAGCGGTTTTTTTAAACAATTATTTACAATTGTTTTTCTAACTTTTTTAGTTCCGCTACCTTTTCTGCATATCCCATTTTATCAAACGAATGAATCAAATTATTTAAAATTCGTTTAATGATATCTAAATTGGAACAAGGCAGAAAATGTTTTGTTTCAGGTTCAAGGTTTAACTGCTTTATAAATGCCTCTATATCGCCTTGATTAAATATTAAACCTTTACTAAATGGGTTAACGTAAAATAAAATATTATCAGATAATGTTCTGTCTGATGGATCAATTAAGTTTGCGTAGTCGTTTACATAAGCTAAAACAAAATGTTGAGGTAGATTAATACCGTAAATTGGAATAGCCAGTTCTTTGCATATTAAAGCGTAAATAACGCTCAACATTACTGGATTTCCTTTTTTAGTTTCTAATACAACATTAATGAATGAATTTTGTGGCGCATGGTAATTAGAAATATTGCCTCCAAATTGATGGACCTCAAATAATATATGGTTGATGATTTTTACTTTTTCAACGGCTGTTAAATCATCGTGTAATTCTAACCAAACATCTTGCTTAATCTGCTGCAATTGTTTTTTTAATTTGGTTTCATCTAAATCAGGATACTGATACCTTGCAATGATCGAACATCCTTTAAATAAATCTTCTTGTTCGTATTCTGCCCAGTATTTAAGGGCGTCTTGTAAGGCTTTAAATTGAATCGTATGAATAATACCTTCAATTCGTTTTTGCATGAGTGCATCAAAACTATTTTCCCAAGCTGTTTCAAGATGTGGAATGGCTGGCGGACCTAGAATAATGAATCTATTTTTCACTTCCGAATAAATTCCATCATCTGGGTCATCAAGTAAAGTAATCAATGCTATTACTTCCTTTAGATTCATTTCATTTTTTTTAGGCCTCATACAAAACAAAAATAGCCCCGAATAGGAGCCATTTTTAACTTATATTTTCATTTTTTGAACAATTAGGTTGTTAATCGTTGTAAACTTT